>NZ_CP077107.1:1233867-1542334 GCF_019263745.1 Methanospirillum hungatei | reverse complement strand
TTACATCACTTCCTGATGGTGTTGTATAAATAATCATTACTTTATCAACCGGTTTAGGTGGATTTTGGATCCGTAATGAGGAGCCGATGCTAAAATATTTGTCTGACCCTATGTCGTTATATTCTTTAAAACTTTCACTATTGTATGATTTTTTTTCAAAATCCGTCTTATCAAATTTTTCTTCGTTAATAATAATTTTCATCAAATCTATATCTAGAGTGTCCCCACCATTATGACAGAAGTAAATTACATTACATTCTTTAAGATTCGAACACATTGGGGCGATACAATGCTCCATGCATCTTAAAATATCAACAGAAGAATCATCAGCGTAAAATTGTTCCTTATCCGGATATTTTTTATATTTGCAATTCTCCTCACACATTTTGTAATTAAAAGGATCACTTGAAGGATGACAACTAAATGATCCTTGAGTACAGGGAAATTCTGTATCAAAATTATCGATTGTATCACTACATGCCATACTAATTTTTACCTGTGGAATTGATTGTGGTTTAACCATAGGTAGATATATTGATGAATAAATACCAAACACAGCAACGATAATTCCGATTAATGCAATGGCACCAACTATTTCAGATACTCCTTCATTGCAATTCATCAGAGTGCCCCACTCTGCATAACAAGGGATACTTCAGATTCAGTGTAATCTAGGATAAACGGTTCGTCATATCTAGAATCATTCTTTATATATTTTTCAACTGAAGGAAGACATTTGGAGCTGTTATACGTAATGGCTTTACAATCACCAGCTAATTTTCCAACACCTTGGCCTATTAGCAAATTAGAAGAAAATATCCGTTTTGGTTCGTCTTCTATCCGAAATGAATATAAATACCCACTATAAGATCCAACATCTGGTTTATCTGGATTATCTGATATTGTTTTATTTGTTATTGTTTTTACTTGATCAAAGCCTCTTTTCCATAATTCGGTAGAAGTTTTCATCCTTTCAATCTCATCCGTGCCTAATGTTCCAGAAAGAGGGGATGTTGAACTAGTTACTCTTGGATCGTCCGGAATAAACCTTAACCAAATTGCATATGCATTAGGGGTGTTTGCTTCCTTCAACTTGTATTTTTTAATCGAGCCACTACTGGGGAATTCATCCCCAAAATTTGTTAATTCTGTAGTTCCATCAAATAAATTATGATTAATTTGATCAATTTTTGTAAAAATTTGTGCACTCACTGATCCGCTTATGTCTTCTGTATCAGTTATCCGAATATTGTTAATGCTCACTTTTAACGTATATTCATCGTCAATATTTTTAATTGGCGTTATTGCAATAGATGGAACCAGCATAACTGATGATCCCTGATCTGAGGGCTGGTTTAAAAATAAACCTCCCATTTCATATAGTAAATTCTGATTTACCCAGTATCTGTTAGCAGATTCATATTGTAATGATCCGATTCTTGGGGGATAATAATTAATTTTATTTGAGATTGCAGCACTTGCGTAATTATTTGTGTCTTGTTTTAATTCTTGAACATTTGAAAAATAATTATCATAATATTGGGATGAATTATTTACAATGAGGTCATTTAAAATGTTAACTGTGTAGTTAGTTCCATATGATGTATCCAAAGTGATATTCTCGATAATTGTTCTTTCTCCTGTCAATATTCTGTTTGGGTATGTTCTATTATCCCAGATTTCTAATATCAAATCATGAATTTCACGAGTAATTGGGAAGGTGATAGTAGCTGTAGCATTCATGTACTGAGGGGTGGGAGATGGAATAGGAGTTGGGGTTGGAGAATATGTAATATTGCTTAAATTAATAGTTACGAATACATTCTCCAATACTGGACGTTTTTTTAGTGTGATATTGTAGAATCGATCAAATATTGTAAAATTTATTGGGCTGGGTGGGCATTTATTATAATCTTTACACGATATAGTTGACAATTTTGGATAGAAATTTAAATAGGATTCTGCATAATACTTTGAATAATTAGACGAAAAATACTCTGTAGTTGATAATGATGAGAGATCTGTCATATCGCCATTAACAACAACTTCTAGAAAATCATTCTGTTCATTAACCATCAGTGTTCCTGACGCTTCGATATATGAACTCATTGGCATGACACTCAAGGATCCAGATCCCACAGATGATAATGTTCCCAATTCAAAGGAACGAGCAATAGGGAGGTTAATTTTATCATTAATTATTAACCCGTCGATATCAGCTTTGAGGCCGATAAACTCCTGGGTAATATATTTCATATGAGAGATTTCTGCATCTCTTCCCTGAATGGGAACAACATACAAAAGGTACATAGAGAACAGTATCGCTAATAGAGAAACGATCATTAAAAACCCGATTACTTCAGATAGCGCCTGCTCCCGTTTCACTCCCCCACCCCAAATAAGATACTTATCTATCTTTAAGTTTTTGAAGTTATTGACTTCAGAACATATTTTGCCAAATGTCTGGTAGGTACTATCAGAGGCTGTTCCCTATTGATTCGCACCAATTCTTAAAAAAAGAAATCTACGTTATAAACCGAAAAAACAACCCGCTATTACTGGTTTGCTGTTTTCCATTCACCGTCTGGGATCCGGATCTCAAACATCGCTCCATCGCCTTCCTTCCCTGTTTCAGAAATCGATAAACCGGTAATATCAAGTATTTCTCTGGTCAAAAATAATCCAAGCCCGGTATTATTCCCTACCCCTTTCCGAAATATTCTCTCCTTCATCGGTTCCGGAATACCGACTCCATCGTCTCTTATTACCCAGATTGCATCAGTACCATTCTTGTACCAATAAGAGGTTATCCTGGTAATTGTGCCTCCATATCGAAGGGCATTATCACAGATATTATAGATTACCCGTTCCAGAAGAGGATCTGCAAAAATAGAAAATCCATCAAGATCCAGGTTGAGTGTAATATCTCCCATCTTTAGACTAGAAATAGCAGTTAAAAAGGTCTCTTTTGCATTCTGCCATAATGGTTCCTTCACACCAAGATCCTGGTAATCCCTGGTAAATTCTATCTGTTCCTGAATAAGATAGGCAACCTGGTGAGCTTTTTTAATATATGTTCCGATTTGTTCAGGGCTTTGTTCCATCTCTGCATATGTCAGGTATCCTAGTATTCCTGTCAGGCTGTTTAAGATATCATGCCGTGTTATGGATGAGAGGAGATTTAATTTTGAATTGACCAGTTCGACTGATGCCTGGGCGATCTTAAGGTCAGTGATATCAATGATAACAGCAACTACTCCGTTAATCTCCCCGTCTGTCCCTCGTAACGGTGAGTATCGCCCACGGAGGAATCGTTTTTTCGGTTTCTCATGTTCAAATTCCATCTCTTCTTGAAAGGGTACCTCCCGACCGGTGAGTGCCTGCTTTATGAGAGATAGGTGTCGCTCAAATCTTGAATCCCTGCAGAAATTTTCGTATGAATGACCCTCAATTGCCTCCGGGATGAGTCCGAATGATGAACTGAAGTTCTTATTTGCAAGAAGGATCGTTCCTTTCTCGTCAAAACAGATAATTGAGACCGGAACGGTGTCAATAATAGATCTCAGAAGTCCTTTATGTGACCGTATCTCATCTTCTGCTTTCTTTCGCTCGCTAATATCCCTGACTGATGCAATAACACCAATAATAGTACCATCAGAATTCTGGTACGGAGTATATATTAATGATACCCATCCGCTTTTTCCTGTTTTTGGAATATGGTACCAGACATCTTGTGATGTAGAAGTTTTTCCTTCCAGGGCCTTTTTCATATGGCTCTGAAGATCATCTCCTATGAGTTCAGGTATAAAGTTTAATGAGGGCTTTCCAAGCAATTCATTTTCCGAAATGCCAGTAATCGTTTCCATGAACCGGTTCCATACCCGGTAATTGAGCTCGGTATCATAGACAATGATTCCTTCACTGACATTTGAAAGCACCTGCTGGATACATCTGGTTCTGGTAGACAGGGATAATTCAACCTCTTTGAGATAGGTTATATCAATCATCGTGGTCAGGAGAACCTCTTTGTTATCCCAGAGTAACGTATCAACAGAAAATAGCCCGGTAATAAGTTCACCATTCTTTTTCCGTATTATAATCTCTTTATCCCGTGGGGGAGCATCTGGATCATATTCTGCAATAATTGAATCTCTCACGGTTGGATCAAAAAAAATCTGAAGTTCTGTTGAACTCTTTCCGATGACCTCTTCTTTTGTATATCCGAGAGTCTTTAAAAATGCCGGATTTACAACAATAAATACACCTGTGTCCGGGTGAGTGAGAGCCATTGGGATGGGATTTTCTTTAAACACCTGTCGGTAAAACCTGAATCGTTTATTGAAGTTTTTCTGTTTGATCCTGTTCTCTGTTGTCTTGATAATTAACAGTTCAAGGTTTATTGCCCATGCAGAGGATGTTTTATCTATGCAGTAAAATCCGTCAAGATATGATAATAGAACTTTTTGAGAGAGTAATGAGCAGGAATACGTGCACCCGATGATTGGAACATCCGGGTATTGTTTTCTCATTATCTGAATCTTGTCAGGTATTTCTGGTGCATCTCCTATGAATTCGACAAGGAAGCAATCTGTTGAAATGTTTTCTTTATCCCTTTGACACCGGTTATCATCTTCTGAAAAAATGATAATAGATTCAGTTGACAGACCTGCCCGTATGAATGCTGTGAAATCATCTGAAGAATGTAATATGCATACCCGAATAGGTCTTAGATATTCATTCATGTATATGTGGGAAAGAACCCGTACCCTTCATAATTGGATTATAAAGATATAGGTTTTACACTCCGTCAGGTTGTATTTGGATTTGAAGATGTCTCGTGAAAGCTGAAATACATAAAATGATAGGATGATATGGATGATATCATATGATTTAACCTCCAATAATATCCATGCAGCGGAGGATTCCGTATGGTATTATTAACTACCAGGAAGTAATTCAAAAGCAGGCTTATCTGGTTGATAAAACGCCATATATTCAAAAACTTGAATTCATTCAAAATCCGGTTTTCCTCAGGCCAAGAAGATTTGGAAAATCACTCTTCTGCTCTATGCTCCAGTATTATTATGATCTCTCCTACCTGGATGAATTTTCTACTCTGTTTGGATCTACCTGGATCGGTGCCCATCCTACTCCATCACATAACCAGTACATTGTTTTGAAGTTAGACTTTTCTGTTGTTCGGGTAGATGATTCGAGTAAAACTATAGAAGAATCCTTCAATAAACACTGTAATACCCGATTGCGTACGATTCAACAAAATTATCCAATATTTGGTGAAGGATTGGAAAAGATATCACTTGATATAGCTGCATCGGATAATCTTGATACCTGGTTGAATTATCTTCTTATGAGCGGTGGTCCCCAGGTTTATGTAATTATTGATGAATATGATAATTTTGCAAATCAATTAATAACAAATTACCAGGACCGGATATACGAAGAACTCACCGCTGGAGATAGTTACCTGAGAACCTTTTTTAAAGTACTGAAACAGGGAAGACAAACAGGAGCAATCGCAAATATATTCATCACCGGGGTTCTTCCAATTACTATTGACGATCTTGCATCAGGATATAATATCGGCACATTTCTGACACTTGATCCTGAATTCGAACATATGGTGGGTTTTACCCCGGATGAAGTTGTTCATCTCCTGGATAATATTTACCAGGATTATGGATTTGATACTGCTACAAAACCGATGGTTATGGAAGTTATAAAAAGCCAGTATGATGGATATCATCTGGCTACTGCCGATGGGATGGCATTATTTAATCCCACAATGCTGATGTTTTTTCTCAGACAATTTTGTTTGAACGGGACAATCCCGAATCAACTCACAGATTTGAATATCAGAACGGATCTGGGGTGGGTAAAATGGATAACCGGGATGCAGTCAGAAGATACCGAAACCTTCATCCGGGATTTAACCCTCCATGATACTGTGCCATATGATGAGGATTTTCTTGTAACGAAATTTAATATGTCTCAGTTTTTCCAAAAAAGTTATTATCCGATTTCATTTTTCTATCTGGGTCTATTAACAAGGAAGGATGAGTTTTCTTTAAGTATCCCAAACCTGAATATCCGAAAGATCATTACTGAGTATCTGAATGAACTCTACCATATTGATGTCTCAACACGATATGAAGATGCGATGAGACGGTTCGTTCAACACCCGGATCTTCCCAGGCTTTTTGCAGATTACTGGCAGTTATATGTCTCCCAACTACCTGAAGCGATCTTCACACATATACAGGAAAATTTCTATCGGACAACTTTTTATGAGCTCTGTAGCAGGTACTTATCGAAGTGGTTTACCTGGAATGTTGAGCGTTCATATCCGGGGGGAAGAACAGATCTTGAGTTTGTGGGGAAATATAATGAAAAATTTGCACATCTTCGAATATTAATTGAGTTCAAGTATATCTCGAATACAAATTTTCAATCCTATCACTGTCCAATTGAAAACTTTCCTCTCAAGCAGAAAGATACACTCCAGAAAACCGGGTATGCCCGAGATCCTATCAGGGAATATCCTGAAGCTACTTTAAAAAATACGTTATTTATTGTATTGGAAATCACGGGTTTCGAATCTATGATCTGCATTCCACATAGAAAAATCCGTTTCATATTGAAATTACTTCTTCCTGAACTTCCCCTTTGGAACCAGAATCTCAAACCTGGCTCCCAAACCTGGTTGTCCGGTCTCTGATATTGTAAGTTCAGTAATTCCTAATATTTCCTGTGATAGGTTCAGACCAAACCCGGTATTTCTAAAATATTCTCTTTTAAAAATCGCCTTTTTATACTCTGTCGGAATACCTACTCCATCATCTTCACATACGATAACATACGAATCATTGATGAAGGTATCAGTAAAGGAAATTTTGGTAATCTTCTCTCCATATCTTCTGGCATTCTCTGCCAGGTTGTAAAATACCTTTTCAAGGAGAGGATCGGCGTACACAAGCATCTCTGACATCTCAATAATAACCGTTATTGGATCCAGTTTCAATGGGCGGACTGCCTTCATTATCGTCATCTGAATGTCCTGCCACATCGGTTCACGAATACCAATATCCTGATAATCACGGGTGAATTTTATCTGCCGTTCGATATTTTCAACCGAGGCAAGTATTTTAGATATATTTGTTTGAGCTTGTGGATCTTCAGTAGTACTTCTCAGGCCTTCGATGTAGAAGAGTAAAGCTTGTATTTGGTTTAAAATATCATGCCTGGTGATATCTGACAGGAGATGTAGTTTATTGTTCGCAATTTTTAATGCATCTTGTGTATTTTTCAGATTGGTGATGTCGACTACAAAGATGAGGAGACTTATCACATCCCCCTGAGTATCAAAGAGCGGGATTTTATCTGACTGAACCCACAGATGTTCGCCATTTAGGAGTGTCAAAACCTCTACTATTCCTCGTTTTGGCTCCTTTGAAGTAATGACCTCAAGATCATCGGCATAGTATTTGTCAGCAAAATCCGGGAATAGATCATAGGCATTTTTACCTTCAATCTCTTCAATTGGTAATCCGACCGTAGTTGCCGCTGATTGATTTACACGAATAATTCCATTTTTCGTATCTTTATACCATACCATGGCAGGCATATGGTCAAGAATTACCTGGTTTTCATAACTTATCAGTTCGATTTTTTTATGGTATTCTTTTAATTTTGATATGTCTGAAAAACTCTCGAGGAGATACTCCTTTCCATGGATGGTTACCGGTTTAACCGTTTTGATTACCGGGATCTCTCCGCGGGTATGACTGATAAGGATTCGCTCAGCATGGTCAATCTCCTGGTTCAAATCATGAATCGGACATTTCCCCCGTCCTTCCGGACAAATAAATGTATGGCACTCTTTTCCAATCACATCGTTTTCAGGAAGGCCGATAAGGTTTAATGCCTCCTGATTTGCCCTGACAATCGTATGATTACTGGCATCGATAATCATCATTGCCTGCTGATTGTCAAAGATTGTCTTCAATGCTTTTTCACTTTCACAGATTTCCACCTCAGCTAGTTTTTTCTCGGTAATATCACGATTACTTCCCCTTCTGCCAAGGAATTGTCCCTGTTCATCATAAATCGCAGAACAGAGATGGTTTATCCAGATGGTTGTCCCTTTTTTATGGATTACCCGGATATCCAATGAGTATGGGTGATTATCTGCTTCACTTTCTATGATATGGTTCTTCCAGATTTCCCGATCTTCTGGATCAATGATCGAGATGAGGAGATCAGGATTGTTATAAAATTCCTGGGCAGAATACCCGGTTATCCGCTCACATGATGGAGAGGTGTAAATGAACCGGCCATCTATACCGGTCCAGTACTCCCAGTCATAGGTATAATCAGCAACCGTGCGAAATAATTGTTCACGTTTTTCTAATTCAATCTCTTTTCTGTACCTGGTTGTACTTTGAGTGATAAACCGGCTGAGTTCAAATAACCTGAGTAATGGGTCTGGATCTTTTTGTAGGAAAAAGTCGGCCCCAAGATTTACTGCATCAATTGCAACATTCAGTTCTGCTTTTCCAGTGAAAAAAACAAATGGGATCTTCGAATTTTTTTCTCTGACAATTTTTAGAAACTCTACACCAGACAAATCAGGCATCATATAATCAGAAATGATGCAATCGTAATCGTTTTGAGTAAACAAGGCAATTGCTTCATCAGGCGAAGTGGTTGTATCAACTTTGCAACCAAGCTCTGTCTCCAGGTATTCTCTCCCCAAATCAAGAATGATACGTTCATCATCAAGGTATAAAATGTGACACATATTGCCCCCCCTCTGTTGTAATAATTAAAAACAAATACTCCCCAGAAAATATCCATTCATCAGCCGCAGTTAGTCCATATCTTAAACCCGGTCATTCAGATCTTGAATACTCCCCATTGTATGTTTTCCCTGAGATCCTGAGAGCACGTTTCTGACCTTTTCAGATTCAATCATACGGATGTCAAGTTTCCGGATGAATGAATCAATATCGTTTACCGCAGTCGCGACTTTATTCTTATATCCACTCTCACACTCTTCGCAACATGACATAATAACCGATAAAGGATTTCGTATCTGGTCTCCGATAACTGCAATATGGTGAAGATTCTCATTTATCTGGGTAAAAGCCTGGTGTAATTCTTTTATTGCCGCTTTTCTGTACGTAATATCCCGACAGATAACCAGACAGAATCGTGTTCCGTTCTCTTCAAAGAGATGGGCACTTATCTCAACAGGGACAATTTTTCCAAATTTTGTCAGATGTTCCGCTTCGAATGTCTGATGCTTTCTCTCAAGAAGGGTTGCCATAAGCTCCTGGTAATATTCAGAACTCTTCGCATTATCGATATCAGTCATATTTTTACTAAGAAGCTCATCATGTGAGTACCCAAGAAGAGCTGATGTAACTCCGTTTGCTTCTAGTATACGACCAAACTCACCGGTTGGAGTAATTTCATGCAGGATGATTGCATCGTTTGCATTATCAAAGAGATTTTTATATCTTTTCTCTGATATTCGAAGGGATTTATTCATTTCTTCAAGTTCAGTAAGTTTCTTTTCAAGCTGATGAATGAGGCGTTTATTATGTTCGGAGAGATATTCGTTTTCACCAAGTACGATTGTTTTGGGGACAGCAATCTCTTCTTGCGGGATATTTTTTACAAAGTCACGGATTATGTTGATAAATTCTGCCGGATCGGTTGGTTTTACGATAAACCGATCCGCTCCAAGGCTTTCTGCAAATTCACGATCTTTCTGCTCAGTATAGGCTGCAGTGTAGAATATAAATGGAATTTGTGCATAGTCAGGATTCGTCTTCACTTCTCTGCAGAGTTGAAATCCGTCCATCCTTGGGAGGAGGATATCAGAAATGATGAGATCAACTGGTCCTTCTTTCAGCTTTTCAAGTGCTTCTACTCCGTCAACTGCTGATATTACAGAAAATCCATATCCGATAAGAAGTTTTTCGAGAAGATATCGGTTTATATATTGATCATCAATAACCAGTACATTCATCTTATTCATCCCCTATTCCTTCAAGTGAATTTTTATCTCGTCTACAAAGGTAGCCGGATTAATTGGTTTCTCAATGTAATCTGTAGCACCAGCTGTCAGTATCTTTTCCCGGTCACCTGCCATGGCATATGAAGTAACGGCAATAATTGGGATTGTATCAATATCAGGAGTTTTTCTGAGAATCTTTGCAATCTGATACCCATCCATCTCTGGCAGTTGTATATCAAGGAGAATGACATCCGGGTGTTCGTCGATCGCTTTTTGTATTCCAACCTGCCCATTTAATGCCTCAATCACGGTATATCCGTTTGATTCAAGCAGAAAATGCATAAGGTACATATTTTGCTCATTATCTTCAATAACCAGAATTTTTTTCCCCATGATTACTCCTCTCCTGATGGCATATGTATGATAAATTCACTTCCTATTCCTTCTGTACTGGTAACTGAAATAGTGCCTCCATGAAGTTCCACTAATTTTTTGCTGATTGAAAGCCCTAATCCCGTACCTTCATGTTTCCTGGTTGTCCCGGTATCAATCTGATGAAATGGCCTGAATAATTTTTCCATCTGCTCTTTTGAGATCCCGATACCGGTATCTGATACAGAAATTCTGATGGAATCTCCTTCTCGTCTGCTGGTCACAGTCACCGTCCCATTGTCGGTAAATTTAATTGCATTATTTATGAGATTGATGAGAATTTGTTCAATTCTTCTCTGGTCACCGATGATAATGCCTATTTCAGGTCCCAGGTCTGAAATAAGGTGAAGCCCTTTGTCTTCGGCACTTTTTTTCAGGGTTGTTAGGACTGATTCTATGCACTGGTTGACGTGAACGGTGCCCTTTGAAATATTTAGCTCACCTGCTTCAATCTTAGATATATCTAGGACATCGTTAATGAGTGCAAGTAAATGTCTGGCACTCTGCTGGACCATGGTGAGTTGTTTATCCTGCTCTTGATTGAGCGGACCAGCAAGACCCTGCAATAAAATACCGGTAAAACCGATGATTGAATTGAGCGGAGTCCGAAGTTCGTGAGACATGGTTGCCAGGAATGCCGATTTGAGCTGATCAGCTGCTTCAGCATGATCCCGTGCAATAATAAGTTCCTGGTTTGTTTTTTCTAGCTGGAGGGTTCTCTCCCTGACCAGGTCTTCCAGACGGTCCCGATAGGATGATACCTCTTCAAAAGCTTTCTTTTTCTGGCCCTCCTGCTCTTTGATGGTTTGAATCATAAGTGAAAAGGAATGAGCCAGGTCACCTATCTCTCCTTTGGTATTCAGATCAACCGGGTGGCTTACATCCCCGGTTTCAGATATTTTTTTTGTGATCTCTGTAAGTTTCGATAATGGCCTGATTATGGTCTGATCCAGAATAATGAGAGTAATAACACTAAGAAGGATAAGGGCAATGATGACAAATACCAGGATAAAATATATTGACTCTCTGATTTCTGTTTCAAATTGTGAAAAAGGTATAGTAATAAGGAGTTTCCATCCAAGCATTTCAGACGTGTAAAATATAAGATATGATGATTGAAGGGTAATCATTCCCTTCTGTTCGTTTAACAGGTAATCTGCCTGACGCTCCCCTACAATATCTGAAATATTTGTAAACTGAAGTGATGCATCTTTGGATGCAAGAATCATTCCGCTTTTACTGACCAGCATTATCTGGCCTGAGTCTCCGACATCAATTGATGAAATATAATCCGTCAGATTTACGAGGGTTACGTCTGCTCCCAGCACTCCATAAACCGTTCCGTTAGGATAGGTGATGGCTTTCACGATTCCGATATTTACATCCGGAGAAGTAATAGACTGGTACGGCTCGGTTCTCATCACCTGATCAGGATGTTCTTTGGCAAGGATATACCAGGGTCTTGTCCGTGGATCATAGTTCGTCGGTCTGGCACGGGGATGAGATCTCACAAATGTCCCTGATTCCCTGCCCATATACACGGAATTGACCGCCGGATGAGTCAGACGGAATGCATTCAGGACAGATATGATTGCTGCTTCACGATCACCGATTGAATACCGGAATGTCTCCTCTGAGACATTAACAAAATTGGTAAATCCGGTATCATCAGGATCTATGACATTTTTATGCATGAGGAGTTCTGAAATGTCCTGTTCCACCTCCATGATATAGGTAGATAATGCAAAATCAATGTGTTTCAGCTGGTTTTGTGAATCTTTTAACGTAGTCTCTAGATTCTTATCATGCAATGATGAAGGCATGATTACTCCGATACAGACCAGGACAAGAGTGATTATACATAAGTATAAGAGAAGAACCCGGGTTCGGAGTTTCATAAACGTGAATATTTCATTTTATGTTATATAAAGAGATCACAGGAAAAAAGCCCTTCATATTTTCGATTTTAATAGATCCAACGTCAGTTCTTTCTAAGAAGATCTCATATACTCAGAGCACTTATTGGATATTACCGGAGTAATGATGCTGCCAGGTTTATCCTTTCATGTATCGCCCCTTCACCATATCTCCAGAATATTACAATCTTATCCGAATTTGTGGTTATTCATATCATCTGGCATGAGGATAGAACAAATCATGTGGTGGAGATAAATGTCCATAGACCTGTCATTCGTAAAAAAACCACATTTTTATACAATCGCAGGAATTATTCTCATATTTTTTATCATTATACTTACAGGCTATTTAGAAATCCTGGACCAACAGAAGATTGCAGAACAGGAGATTCACTCCGAACTTACTACTATAGCAGAACTGAAAGCAGCATCCATTTCTGACTGGTTCTTTGAGCGAAAATCAGATGCTGAAGTTTCGATGAAAAACCAGATGCTCTTTGGATATCTGAGTAATCTCAAAAACCCTGGAAGGTTTGATATTACAAGAGCCGGTCTTATTGAGTGGCTTTTTAGTCTAGTAACAAGTTATCATTATCAGGGTGCTGTTCTCCTGAATGAAACGGGAGATGTGGTGCTTACTGTCCCGGATGATGCATCAATCAGCACATTTAGTAAGAATGAAACGTTTTTTAAAGCACTGAATTCTGCAAACCCTGTTTTTACTGATCTCTTTTTAGATCCAGAAACCGGGAAGAGAACAATGGAATTCTGGATTCCTATACGGGCAAGAACAGGTGATCCAGCAATAGGGGTCCTGGTTCTTGAGATGAATCCTGAACAATACCTCTATCCCATGATTCAATCATGGCCGAAATCTACAAAAACTGCAGAGTCACTGATTCTCCGGCAGGTTGGGAATGAGGTTCTATTTTTAAATGATCTCAGGCATATTCAGAATGCCGGTCTTAATCTTCAAATTCCATTGGAAAATGAAAATGTTCCGGCTGTAATGGCAGTGAAAGGAATCCGGGGAATTGTCAAAGGGAATGACTATCGGAGTGTGCCGGTTGTAGCATCCATTACAGATATTAACGGAACACCATGGTTTATTGTTGCAAAAATAGATCAGGATGAAATATATACTCCGTTCAAACAATTTTCATTTTTTATAATTGGCCTCATGCTCCTTTTAATCATTATTGCATCTCTTGTCTTTATTGCCTTCTATAAAATCCGGGAAAATAACTACATTCGCCAGGAACTCGACCAAAAACAGCATGAACTTTTCCTTTCTGATCGGATACGCCTTCTTATGGAGCAGGCGAATGATGCAATCTTCATACTGGATACTGATTGGCACATTCTTGATGTCAATGACCGTGCGGTTGTGATGTACGGATATAGTCCTGAAGAGTTTCAGAAAAGAAGATTGTTTGATCTCCATTCTGCAATATCACGAGAAAAACTAACAAATGAAAAAGAATACCTGATTCAAACAAAAACTCGTGTAGTTGAGACTGAGCATCAGAAAAAAGACGGAACGGTTTTTCCAGTCGAAAATAGCATCCGGCTAATTGAATATCAGGGTAAGATATTTTGGCAGGTGATTGTTCGGGATATTACTACCCGGAAAGCCTATGAGACTGAACTCCTGGAAAAAAATGTAGAACTTCAGTCAATGAATGAGGAGCTACATGCCTCAAATGAAGAGTTAGCAACTCAGCAGGATGAACTTCGGGTTCAGATGGAGAGAATATCTGCATCGGAGCATGCACTTCAGGAGGTTCGGGAACGGTTATATGAAGCACAACGAGTTGCTCATATTGGTACATGGGAGTATGATGTTGATGCGAACACGTTATGGGCGACGGATGAAGGCTTTCGAATTTTCCGAATGGAGCCAACACCTGATGGATTTGTAGACCTCGAGACTTTTTTGAGTTGTGTTCCTCATCGCGATCAGGTTATGAAAAAAATGGCTGATCTGATGGAGCATAAGATCCCATATAATATTGAAACGACCATCATCCCTGTTGATGGTTCACCAGAACGGATTGTTGTCTCGACCGGAAATATCCGACAGGGATCAGGTACCAGTTCGGAAAAAATTGTTGGCATCATTCAGGACATTACCGACAAAAGAAAACTTGAAGAAGATATCAGAAAGACGAATGAAAAGATATCTGCATTTTTTGATTCGCCAATTATTGGTATCATTATTGGGGATATACATGGTACTATCTCCCTTGCGAATTCTGAATATCTCCGGATCATTGGGTATTCAGAAGATGATCTCCATTCAGGCAGAATAAAATGGAATGAAATAACTCCTGTTGAATTTTCCGCTCTTGATGAATATGCTATTACAGTAGCAAAAGAACGTGGTAGTTGTACTCCGTTTGAAAAACAGTATATCAGGTCTGATGGGACCAGAATCTGGGTTCTTGTTGGATTTGTGCTGCTGGGGCAGGAGCGGGAAGAAGCAGTTGCATTTATCCTTGATATTTCAAACCAAAAAAGAATTGAAGAAGAGTTGCAAACCCTCAACCAGACTCTTGAGGAAAAGGTAACTGAACGGACTGATCAGATAAAATTTGTGAATGAAGAACTTCTTTCAGAAGTGCAGGAGCGAGTATCTGCTGAAAAACATTTACAAGAGATCCTTTCTATTCTCTCTGCCACGATTGAATCGACTCCTGACGGACTGCTTGTAATTCATAACTCTCACATTGTGTCTGTTTTTAATCATATCTTTCAACAAATTTGGAATATTGAAAATTATGAGATACAGGGGATGCATGAACAGGAACTCTTTTATATCCTTTCAGATCAGGTTTCAGACTCAGATGCATTTTTCGATACTATCAGAAAGGTTGAAAAAAACCCTGACATTGAAACGAGTGATATCATCACCCTTAAAGATAACCGGATTATTGAGCGATATTCAAAACCACAGCATATCGGGTATACTATCGCTGGAAGAGTCTGGAGTTTTCGAGATATTACCGAACGAAAGCGAATGGAAGAGACTATTGAGAAATCTCTTCGCGAAAAGGAAATTTTACTGAAGGAGATCCATCACCGGGTAAAAAACAATATGCAGGTAGTCTCAAGTCTGCTTTACATGCAGTCCCGGATTGCGACAGATCAGAAGATAAAAGAACTCATGGTTGAAAGTCAGAACCGGGTCAAGTCCATTGCTCTTGTCCATGAAGAACTCTATCAGTCATCAGATCTCGAACGAATTGATTACTCATCATACCTTCGAAAGATTACCCGTAACATCTTTGAGTCCTATAAAGAGACCAGTAGCAGGGTAACACTGAAACTTCCTGATACTCCGGTATATATCCCCATTTCAAAAGCAGTTCCCTGCAGCCTGGTTGTAAATGAGCTGATATCCAACTCTTTGAAACATGCTTTCCCGGATATGCGGGAAGGTTCGATATCTATAGATTTTGTTCTTGAAAATGGGATGTATATCCTGAATTATGCTGATGATGGTATAGGAATGCCAGAGACAGAGTTACATCTTATACCAAAAACTCTTGGTATGGAGCTTATCCATGGGCTTGTTAAACAACTCAACGGGACTATTACCCGGACAGTAGAAAATGGGACATCGTATGAAATTAGATTTAGTGACTAATCTGAAAAAATCAGGTCATATTCTCCTTTTTATCTTGATCTATTTCATTTTTGCAAAGATCTCCATGTTTTTTGGGATCAGTTATGGAAATGTGTCCCCCTTCTGGATTCCTGCTGGAATTGCGGTATCTGCCATATTATTTTCCAGAATTTATCTGCTTCCCGGTGTTTTTTTTGGAACAGTATTCTCGGTCGCAACAACCGGGGTCACTCTTCCTGTCGCAATATCTTTGGGCATTGGAAATTTCTTGGCAATTTCTGTTTTTTGTTTATCATTTCAACATTTGATTAAAGAAAAAATGTTCCTAAGCTCACCAGGACTTATTTTTAAGTTTTGTATCATAAGTGCAGGTTCGTCTCTCATTGCTGCAGGAATTGGAGTTAGTTCACTTATTCTATCCGGATATGTTCAGGTTCCTGACATACTGATAAACAGCCTTACCTGGTGGCTTGGGGATGTTGCAGGAATGTTGATAATTGCCCCGGTAATCTTTACCTGGTCAACACTGACGAAAGCATCTCTTGCAACATATATTAGGATTGAGCATGTATTCTTTTATTTTCTGCTTATCATCGGAAGCATGCTCATATTTTCTTATAGCACTCCCTATGTGTTTTTAATCTTTGTAATATATGCTGCTTTTCGGTTTTCTGCCCGTCATGGAACACTTACGGTTCTCATTGGAGATCTGATCGCAATATGGTCGGTATATTTCAGTCAGAGTGTTTTTTTTGGATCTTCTGTTCATGATACCCTCTTCTCTATTCAGTCTTTTATAACCATTACGTCTATTACCGGCCTTTTTCTGATATCTGCATTACATGAACGAAAAAAGGTGATGAATGAACTTCAGGCTGCCAAACGCGAACTTGAGGATCGGGTAGCAAATCAAAGTCTTACGATACGAGAACGTGAAACCAGGTTTTCAGAACTTGTTAATGCAATGCGTTCCGGTGTTGTAGTCTATCGGCCAACTCATGATGAGACAGATTTTATTATAGAGGAAGTAAACCCGGCCGTTGAAAAGATTGAAGGGCTTAAAAGAGAGGATATTGTTGGCCGTTCTGTCAAAGATGTCTTTCCAGGTGTTGAAAATTTTGGACTTTTTCAGGTCTTCCAGGAAGTCAGTAAAACCGGGATAACGAAACATTTCCCGGTCTCTTACTATGTGGATAACCGTCACTCTGGCTGGCGGGATAATTTTGTATTCAAGTTACCTGGTGGTGAAATCGTTGCTGTTTATGAGGACGTCACAGAAGAAAAAGAGGTAAAAAAAGAACTTGTATATGCGAAAAACTGGCTTGAGTTCACCCAGACCGTCGCAAAGATAGGGCTGTGGACATGGGATATACAATCTGATACACTTACCTGGTCAGATGAGTTTTTCGTGATGTTTGGCCTTCCCCCCGGGACCATCCCTTCATTTGACTCCTGGCTGAAAACAATCCATCCTGACGATAGGGATGCTGCATACGAGAGAACTCTCAGGTCTGTGAGCGAGAAAAAAGAACTCTGGAATGAATATCGAATTATTCTCCCATCCGGAGAGATTCGATGGATAGCAGCAGCAGGAAGAACTGAATATGATCACTATGGTGTCGGAATCGGGATGTCTGGGGTATGCATCGACATTACCAGCCGAAAAGATATAGAAAATGCACTCCGGGAGAGTGAAGAACGGTACAGGATGCTGGTTGATAATGTTCCTGATATAATTCTTGTTCATCGGAATGGAGTGCTTTTATATGTTAATCCAGCGGCTGCTTCCATGATGGGATACACAATCCAGGAACTGTATGATACCTTGCTTATCTTTCATGTCTCTCCTGAATATCACGGAATACTCATTGATGCAATAAAGCGCAGGATGGATAGTCAGGATATTGAACCATATGAGTTAGAAATTTTATCAAAAAGTGGAGAAAGAAAACGGGTTGTTGTCAGAGGGTGCACTATCCAGTATCAGGGGGAACCTGCATCACTCAATGTCCTTACTGATATAACTGAACGAAAGATTATCGAGGATCAACTTCGAGATTTTAATGAAAAACTTGAAATAGAAGTGAAAAACCGGACTGAAGAACTTCAGACCTCTCTTGCAGAAAAGGAAGTGCTGCTTAAAGAAATTCACCATCGAGTAAAAAATAACATGCAGGTTATTTCCAGTCTTTTGTTTATGCAGGCAAGAAATGCAGAGCAAAAGGAGGTCCGGGATATACTTCTTGAAAGTCAGAATCGGATTAAATCTATTGCCCTTGTTCATGAAAAGTTATATCAGTCAAAAGATTTTGATAGAATTGATTATCCTGATTATTTGATTCGAATTACAAAGCAAATCGCCGAATCGTACAAGGCCGGACAAAACCAGGTTAGGATCATAGTAAATAATGACACGGTTTATCTCTCAATTGACAAGGCTGTTCCCTGTAGTTTAATCGTAAGTGAATTGGTTTCAAATTCTCTCAAGTATGCTTTTCCTGATAACAGACCTGGAGAGATTCAAATTGATTTCTCTCTTTTGGAAAATGAATATGAACTGATCTATACGGATAATGGGATTGGAATTCCTGAATCTATTGAGCCGGGTAAAACAAAAACACTGGGACTTGAACTCATACAAGGTCTTGTTCATCAGTTAAATGGAACAATGACATTAGATAGGTCGAATGGAACAAAATATACTCTTCGGTTTTCTGCATAACGTTCTTGTTTGGTTATACTTCACAAATGAAAACATCTATCTCTCATGATGATGTATCCTTAATTGTTTGCTCATAACCCGGTAATATCCGATTCATGGAATTCTTATACTAGGAGATAAAACGGTATTTCATTGTAATCAAAAATGCTCTGTAAATCTGCTCTATGATGGACAAAGTTAAAATTCTGGTTGTTGAGGATGAGTTTGTTACAGGACTTGAGATACGTGCACGTCTTGAAGATCTGGGATACGAAGTTCTCGATATCTTGGATACCGGTGAAGAGGCGGTGGAAAAAGCAGGGGTAATGCATCCTGATATCATGATCATGGATATTACCCTGAAAGGTGTGATGACCGGGATTGAAGCGGCAGATCTTATCCGAAGGCAGTATCGTATTCCAATCATTTACCTAACCGCTCATTCTGATGAAGCAACAGTGCAAAAGGCTGTTCATTCAGAACCATTTGGATACCTCATCAAACCACTGGAAGAACGGGCATTACATACAACTATCCGGATGGCTCTTTATAAACATGAGATGGATAAAGCTCTGATTGAGAGTGAAAGAAGGTACAGAGCCATTGCAGAATTAGCTGAAGATTCGATATTCGTTTTAGATAATAATCACAATATCCTTTTTTTAAATACCCATGCAAAGAAATTTTTCGGTCAGGAGCAAGATCTTGTATCTCCTGTACCCATTGGTTCATTTATTCCGGCCAGTCTCCTTGATACTCTGCAGGAACAGATAAAAACAGTCTTTGAATTTGGAAATTCTCTTCGTGTCACACATAATTTTACTTATCATGATGAGGAAATCTGGCTAGATTCTACAATAGTTCCAGTTACTACCCCGGATGGAGTTATCCAGGTGATTGGTCAGCTTCATGATATATCCATGATGATCCGGATAGAAAAAGAGGTAGAGAAAAAAGGACTTGTTCAGATAGAACACAATATGGAACAGTTCCAGATCTTAAATGACCGTATCCGGAATCCTCTGGCAATTATCATGTCACTTGCATCTATGTTCGAAACAAAAGAGGGTGATGAAATTATCGAACAGGTCAAACGGATTGACAATCTTGTAACCCAGTTAGATCAGGGATGGATCCAATCTGATGCGGTTCGGAACTTTTTGCTCAAGCACTATGGGCATGGAAAAATTGCCGAGTAATATACGAGTAATTTGGTGATTCTTGTTTGAATCTCTTTTTTTGATCGTGCTGTGAGAAATGATTGATAATCTATAACACCTGAATTATACAATATACACATACGTGATGAACCAAAGGTATGTAATACCAATTATTTTGCTCATTTTTGCAGGTATTTTTTTATCATTTTCATACTTTCATCCACATTTTGATTCTTCGCTTACTCGGTGTATTGACCAGGGTTATATCATCATTGGCTATTCCATCGAACCTCCATATGCGTATATTGATAATAGTGAAATAACTGGAGAATCTCCTGAAGTCGCACGGGAAATTGTTCGTCGATTAGGCATTTCAAATATTACCTGGCGTCAGACAGAATTTGGATCCCTGATATCTGAATTAGAAGCTGGGAAGATTGATGTTATTGCCTCAGGTATGTTTATTACTGAGGCTCGTAAAGAACAGATTGCATTTTCCCTGCCTTCTATTCATGTTTTGCAGGGATTACTAGTAAAAAAGGGAAATCCTCATAATATTCATTCATATCGACAGGCGTTTCAAAATAAGGATGTCAGTATTGCTGTTCTTTCAGGCTCTGTGGAAGAATTAATTTTCAGGGAACTTGGAATGTCTGAAGATAGACTGATTCATGTTCCCGACGCGATTTCTGGACTGGCAAGTGTTGAAACCGGAAAAATTGATGGATTTGCACTATCTTCACCTCCGATTCGATGGATTGAAAAACACAATCCCTCTCGTATGGTAGAACAAGCATACCCGTTTGATCAAACCGATATCTCAAAGAGCATCATCTCCGGAAATGGAGCCTTCGGGTTTCGAAAATCTGATAAAAAATTATTGGATGCCTGGAACGACCAGATGATCTTATATATTGGGAGTGAGGAACATCAGGAACTTGTAAGGCGGTTTGGAATTATGAAAGAAGAATTGCCAGACTATCATACACAGCAAAATTGCAGTGAGAAAACATTATTATGACTGGTTATTCATATTCTGATTTTATTTCGCTGCTTAAAAATCCCCGTATCTGGATTTGGGGTGCAATATTGTTCACACTCCTGATGTGCATAGGAATTGCAGGGCTTCATTATCAACAACAATATGATGTGAATCAAGCGATTGATACCCTTAACATCATTGGATCAGCACGCATCGATTTAGTAAAGGGATTTTTACATTATTCGCTTTCAAAAGAGTTTGGTACTCCGTATGATGCATCTTCCGGGTATGCTCTTCTTGATCAGGCTGTTAAGTCTTTTGAACAGTCAATTACAAAGTTGCATAATAAAAGTTATCTCTCTGATGCGGAGGGAGAAGCTCTTGTAAATCAGTTCAGTGAAAAGGTAGAGGCATTTAAAAATCTTTTACATCAACAGATGGAATTACCTGGAGATGATCAAAATCTACAGATCCGATTGAGAGTCGCTTTATACGATCTTGAACAGCAGGCTGATCTTCTTGACCTGAAATTTAGGGAATCTTTAACATCCCATACAAAACATTGGGAAGATCTCATAATTTTGACGCTTGGTTTTACGTTTCTTTTTCTTGCAGGGTTATGTGCTGCTGTAATCTACTCGATGCACCATGCTGATGAGATGTCTTCTGTTCTTGCATATACCGAACGACGATATCGGCTGCTTGCGGAAAATGTTGGAGACATCATCTGGAAGATGGACCTTCCGTCGCAAAAATTCACATATATCAGTCCGTCAGTTTCTGTACTCCTGGGATATGATCCGAAAGATGCCACAAACCAGTCACTTGAATCAATGCTTACTCCACAATCACTTCAGGTATTCAAAAAAGAGTATCCTGAGAGAATTCGTGCTATGGAAAGGGGTATTGAATCAGTCCGGGTTCAGACTCATGAGATGGATCTCGTACGCAAAGATAATACATACTTCCCAACAGAAACGGTGACAACTCTCATCACGGATAATAATGGCCGTGTTACTGGAATGGTTGGTGTAACGAGGGATATCAGTGAACGGAAAAAAGCAGAAAATGCACTCTATGAGAGTGAAGAGCGATATCGTCGGATTCTTGACTCCATGTTGGAAGGTTTTCAAATACTTGATCATGAGTTCCAATATATTTATTTGAATGATGTTGCCGTGCAGCAGAGTGGATATTCAAGGAATGAGCTGCTGAAGAGTTCATTGCCCGTGATGTATCCTGGCGTAGAACACACCAGTATGTTTCAATCGCTGAAAAAATCAATGCAAGAGAGAGTTCCCCAGAACATCGAGAGTGAGTTTGTCTTTCCTGATGGGAAACGTTCATGGTATAATTTGAAAATTCAACCTGTTCCTGAAGGGATTGCGATTCTCTCAATCAATATTACTGATCAAAAGTTATATCAGACAGAACTTGAAATCAAAAATCAGGAGCTTGGAGCAACATTTGAAGAACTTGCAGCATCAGAAGAAGAGCTCAGGCAGAATTATGAAGAACTTGAAGCCCAACGGAACGATCTTATAAAAAGCGAAGAAAAATTCCGAATACTTGCAGATTATACCTATAACTGGGAATACTGGCTTTCAGTTGATAATAGATATGTATATGTCACCCCTTCTGTCGAGCATATCTGCGGGTACCGTTCTGATGATTTCTATCAGCAAAAAATTACCATAGAACAGTTGATTCATCCGTCAGATCTTCAGATCTATAATAACCATGTCTCCCTGGATGAGAAAAAAGATAAAGAAGAGATTATCTTCAGGATTATCACCCGTCATAACCAGATAAAATGGATAGCTCATACCTGTGTCCCTATTTTTGATTCAGACGGGAATTTTCTAGGAAGAAGAGGAACAAACCGTGATATAACCGATAAAAAACTGGTTGAAGATGAACTTATTCGATCATATGAAGAGCTTGAGAATCGTGTTCAGGAACGGACTCTGGAATTAACCGAAAAAAATAACGAACTCACGTACATCCAGCATGTTCTTGAAGAAAACCTGGAACGACTTGATGTTGCCGAGGCTATCGCTCATTATGGAACCTGGGAGATGAATATGAATACCGGACATGTATTCTGGTCCAAAGAACAGTATAGAATAATGGGCTATGAGCCGGATTCAGTTCAGCCGTCGTATGATATGGTCATGAGCAGAATGCATCCTGAGGATCGTGACCGAGCCCATCATGAAATTCAAAGAATCATTGACAATCAGTCATCCGGAACAGTGTATCACCGGCTGCTTCTCCCCAATGGAGATGTCAGATTTGTTCATGCCCAGATGAAAGTATTACATGATGAAAGTGAAAATAAAATCCGATTGGTCGGATCTTCCCAGGATATTACTGAAATAGTCCGTGCTGAGGATGACCGGGTGAAAACTGCAAATGAGATTCATGATCTGTATAATAATGCTCCATGTGGATACCATTCTCTGAATTCTGAGGGATTGATTGTCAGGATGAATGACACAGAACTCTCCTGGCTTGGATATTCATCTGATGAAGTGGTAGGCAAAAAACATATCACAGATCTTCTTCCTTCTGACAGTAAGAAAATTTTCATCGCCAATTTTCATGATTTCATTAAAAAAGGAGAGTTGTCTGGGATTGAAATCGAGATGATACGACAAGATGGGACAACCTTCCCGGTCCGGGTTAATGCTTCAGCTATCTATGACAAAACTGGATCCTTTGTAATGTCCCGATCAATCGTAGTAGACATAACCGAACAAAAACAGTTTGATGAGCAGTTGTCACGATCACTGAAAGAAAAAGAAACATTGCTTAAGGAAATTCATCATCGTGTCAAAAATAATATGCAGGTTATATCCAGCCTTCTTTTTATGCAAGCAAGAGCCCTGAAAGATCCGGAAATGATAGAAATTTTTAACGAAAGTCAGAACCGGATCAAATCTTTAGCCCTTATCCATGAAAAATTGTACCAGTCTGATGATTTAGACCGGATAGATTATGGTGATTACATCAAAAAGATCATTGATTACCTGTTCCAATCTTATAAGGCAACTTCTCATAATATCTCGGTGAAATTAGACATTTCAGAGATCTATTTGCATATTGATAAGGCCATGCCATGCAGCCTGATCATCAATGAGATGATCTCCAACTCTTTAAAACATGCATTTCCAGATGGACAAAAAGGAGAAATAACAATAGAAATGTTCTTTGATTCAGATATGTATCACCTGAATTATTCAGATAATGGAATTGGCCTTCCGGATGGTTTTATCCTGGAGAGAAGTTCATCTCTGGGAATGCAGCTTATTAAAGGTCTTATCGGACAACTTGGGGGGAAGATGGAGATTATCAGGAATTGCGGGACCGGGTATCGAGTTAAATTCCCATAAAAAACAGAGAAAAATATCTTTATACTTCCCATACTATCTCATGGAACGAAGGATTCCGTATGGTATATGTAATTATCAGGAAGCTATTCTGAAAAAGGCATATCTGATTGATAAGACATCATATATTCAAAAATTAGAGACGATTCAAAATCCGGTATTCCTTCGGCCAAGGAGATTTGGTAAATCGCTTTTCTGCTCCATGCTTCAGTATTATTATGACCGTTCATATGTGGATTCGTTTGAGGAAATTTTTGGAGAGTCTTGGATTGGTACGTACCCAACTTCATCTCATAATCAATATATTGTTCTGAGCCTTGATTTCTCTGTTATTCATATATCTGATCTGGTATCAGACATAGAAGAAGAATTTGAAGTATATTGTAATAATTGTTTGAAAATGCTAAAATTACAATATTCTGATCTTCTTGAAACATTGCCGGATATTCACCCAGATATATCACCATCAACGAATCTTGCCCTTATGCTTCAGTATTTAAAAGCCACTGGAATTTCTCAATTGTATGTGATAATTGATGAATATGACAATTTTGCGAATCAGTGCATTACTAGTTATCAGGATTTATTGTATGAAGAATTGACTGCAGAGGATAGTTTTCTTCGGACTTTTTTCAAAGTTTTAAAACAAGGAAGACAAAACGGTGCAATTGCACAGATTTTTATAACTGGGGTATTTCCCATAACCATTGATGATTTGTCATCCGGATACAATATTGGAACATTTCTGACACTTGATCCTGAATTTGAGCACATGATTGGGTTCACTCAAAAAGAGGTGAACAATCTACTTGATTGTATCTATAATGATTATGGTTTTGATATTTCAACAAAGCCGATGGTTTTGGATGTGATTAAAAGTCAGTATGATGGATATCACATAGTCAGAACAGATGGTCAGGCTTTGTATAACCCCACAATGGTGATGTTTTTCCTCAGACTGTTTTGCTCCTCGGGAAATATTCCAAACCAACTCACCGATTTGAATCTCCGAACTGATCTTGGTTGGATTAAAAGGATTACCAGTATGCGATCTGATGATACTGAAGTTTTTATCCGCGATTTGACTCTCCAAGACAGTATATCATTTGATGAAGAGTACCTGGTTACAAAATTTAATCTGTTACAGTTCTTTCAGAAAGGATATTATCCCATTTCTTTTTTTTACCTGGGCCTTCTCACTAGAAAAGATGAGTTTTCACTCACCATCCCTAACCTGAATGTCAGAAAAATTATCACCGAATATTTAAACGAACTGTATCACATTGATGTGTCAACCAGATATGAAGAGATGATGAGAAAGTTTGTTTCTCATCCGGATCTTCCAAAACTTTTTGCTGATTACTGGGAGTTGTATGTCTCACAACTACCTGAAGTTCTATTTATGCAGGTTGGGGAGAATTTCTATAGGGCTACTTTTTATGAACTCTGCAGCAGGTATTTGTCAAAGTGGTTTACCTGGAACATTGAAAGGTCTTATCCGAAAGGAAGATCTGATCTTGAGTTTGTTGGGAAATATAATGAAAAATTTGCTCATATCAGGATCATTATTGAATTTAAATATTTATCAAATGCAGAGTTCAGGAAACATTATGATAAATTGGAGAATTTTTCCCTTCAGGAAGAAGATAAGAATCAATTAGCAGGATATGTCGAGGGTTTAATAAAAGAAAATCCGGAATTACAGATAGAACAATATGTCATATATTGTTTTGGAAATATTGGATTTCGGGTATTTGATCTGAAAAATTGAATCCGCCTGGCCATATTGTTAGTTTTTTTACTGAGTTTGGGCCGACATTCAGAGAATAGAGGCGTATCCTTCCACAATATCAGGATTCCTTTGGTTAGATGTTTTCTGACTCGTTATCTCTCACTTTTATCATTTTCTGAACCAACATATATCCGGGCATGTCTATATCCTGTGTTTTCTGTTCTCCAGCCAAGAGCGAAATACTGTTTACAAATACTGTTGCATATTGCCGGAAAGATGATTATCCGGTAACACCCGGCCATCTGCTCATCATTCCTTATCGTCACATCGCGTCTTTCTTTGAAGTGACAGAAGAGGAACAAGTGGCGATCTTTGATCTGGTGAGAGTAGGAAGAAAGTACCTGGATACAACCTATCATCCAGAGGGGTATAATATTGCGATAAATGACGGATCAGTGGCTGGTCAGACAGTAATGCATCTTCATATACATTTAATTCCCCGGTATCCGGGAGATCTGGAGGATCCAAAAGCATGGGTGCATCAGACACTTGGAGTCAGCAAACGAATGCTTGAGCTGAAAGATAACCCGGCACCCCAAAAAATGATGAGGGGTCGAGATCATCGATGATAACCTTGAATCCTTAAGCCCTGTCATTCTTTCACTAATATGCAAAAATGATGCCCGGTTCATCATATGATCCCGAAGAGGTCCAGTTTAATATGGAGTTTTATTGAATCTGTCCAGTTCCGTATCAATGAGTTTCGTTGTATTGTTCATCCTTTCAAGTTCAATATCAATAATAGTGGGTGACTTATTGAATCTGTCCAGTTCCGTGTCAATGAGTTTCGTTGTATTGTTCATTCTTTCAAGTTCAATATCAATGATTGCGGGTGACTTATTAAATCTGTCCAGTTCCGTATCAATGAGTTTCGTTGTATTGTTCATTCTTTCAAGTTCAATATCAATAATAGTGGCTGACTTATTGAATCTGTCCAGTTCCGTATCCACTAATTCAGGAGTCTTGTTGAACCTATCTAGGGAGTAATCAACCAGCCTGTTTGGATGTGATGGACCAGAAGTGTCATCTGCGAGCACCATGCTGGTCATATAAACCATAAACAACAGAACCAAAATTTTTTTCATTATCAGCTCTTTGATATGATGAATTAATTAACTTCCGTCTCCTACGAAAAATTAATTGCATTCTGATTCATTTTTCCAGATTTCCAGGTACATATCCTGGGCGGAAACATGTCCACCACAGCAGAGAGGGGAGATCCCCGATCTCTCACGAGAACAATTACTATATAGTAATATCAGTACTGGTTAACTAAAGAGAAGAGTGCTCATGACATCTCCGGATATCTATTCATCATCAACTGGTCATGATCCAGGAGGCGATCTGATCTCTGTACTTCTTGTCGACGATGATGAATCATTTCTCTTCATTACCCGGCGTTATCTAGAAAACACGAAAGAGTTCAGAGTTGACACGCTCACAACCCCCTTGGATGCCCTGAATTACTCCAATATTTCCGGTTATGATGCAATTGTTTCTGATTATTACATGCCCGGCATGGACGGAATTGCTTTTCTGAAAACCATTCGGGAACAATATGGAGATATTCCTTTTATTCTGTTTACTGTCCGGAGTAGAGAAGAGGTTCTCATCGAGGCAATTAACAGTGGTGCTGATTTTTACATCCAAAAAAGCATCTCCATGGATGCACTATTTACCGAGCTGATCCATAAAATAAAGCTGGCAGTCGCAAGAAAAAATGAGCGCATTTCCCTTCAGGATTCAAAGAAATTTCTTTCAGACATCCTTGATTTTCTTCCGGATGCAACCTTTGCCATAGACCGGTATGGATATGTAACAGTCTGGAACCGTGCCATTGAGGAGATGACCGGATTAGCAGCGCAAAAAATGGTCGGCAAAGGAAATTATGAGTATTCAATTCCGTTTTATGGCACAAACCGACCATTGCTTATTGATCTTATCGACTCAGCAGATGAAATCATTGCGCAATATTATTCTATCGTGTATCGGACAGAGACGACATTAACAGCAGAAACAAATCTCTCTCATCCGAAAGGAAATCAGATATCAGCACTTGTCAAGGTATCCCGACTGTACAATCAGGCAGGAGAAATAATCGGTGCGATAGAATCTATCCGTGATATCTCTGAAATGAAAAAAACTGAACAGAAACTCAGGGAGAGCGAAGAACGATTCAGGGGAATGACTGAACGGTCATCTGACCTGATATTTATTCTGGATGAAAAGATGAGTGCTGCATATGTCTCTCCTTCAGTGTACATACATCTTGGGTACCAGCCTGATGAATTGATTGGAAAATCTATGGGTTTTGCTGCAGAAACAATCTTTTCAAAGAACTATTTGGAGTTTATGCAGGCTGTCGAGCTCACTATGCAGGGCAAACCTGTAGAAAATATGGATATGATCCTGTGTAGAAAAGATGGGAGTCTGATGTATGTTAGTGTGTATGTGGTCCCCATTACGGAGAATGGAAATGTTATGGGTGCACAGGCATCAATGCGGGACATTACGGAACGAAGAAAAACAGAACTTGCGACCCGTGCACTCATGATGAGTGTCGTTGAGACAACCGGGGCGAATTCTCTTCGAATCATCACCGAAACTATCAGTTCGTGGCTGGGTGCTGATTGTGTAATAATTGGTGAATTAATTCAGGAGAATGAAACTGTTCATGTTCTTTCGATGTTTCTTGATGGAAATTACTCATCTGATTTTTCATATGATTTCAGGGGTACACCATGTGAACAGGTGACAAAAACTGGTTTTTCATTATATCCGGATGACGTTGCCTGCACGTTTCCACGATGTAAATTCTTGTCTGAAATGAGGTTCCGGGGATATATTGGAACCCCTCTCCATGATTCTTCTGGGAATATAATTGGAATTCTCTGTGTTCTGTTTCGAAATCCTTTAGAAAACTCCCTCTATGTCAGGCAGGTTTTGGAGATTATTGCTGCAAAAGCAGCAGCAGACATTGAGCGTTCTCACATCGAAGACACTCTTCGTGATAGCCGGGAACGTCTTTTCGAAGCAATGGATCTGGCACAGCTGGTAAACTGGGAATATGACATTGATAAAGATCTCTTCTCCTTTGATGACCGGTTTTATGCCATGTATGGAACAAGTGTGGACCAAGAGGGGGGCATGTTTATGTCATCCGGAACCTATGCCCGGGAATTTGTTCATCCGGGAGATTTTGATGTAGTTGCAAAGGAGATAGAAAAAGCCATTACTGCACAGGATCCTAATTACGTCTCACGACTTGAGCACCGGATAATCCGAAGAGATGGAGAGATTCGATACATTACTGTTAGGTTCAGCATTATTAAGGATGCAGAAGGCAGAACCATCAAAACCAGGGGTGCTAACCAGGACATAACTGATAGAAAACGTGCAGAAGAAGCTCTTCGACAGGCAAATAAACGCCTGAATCTCCTTTCAAGCATCACCAGACATGACATATTAAATGCAGTCTCACTGATTCTGGGGTATCTTGAGTTAGTAGAGATGGACTATTCTGACTCTGAACTCTTAAAATATAATCATCTCATGAAGAATGCCACAAAAGAGATACAACATCAGATTGAGTTTACCCGATTATACGAAGATCTTGGATCACATGATCCTGTCTGGATTAATCTGAGATCTGTTATCCCAAAGCCTCTTGTGTCCACTTCGGTCACTCTGGTAAGTGATCTGGATCATTATTTCATTTATGCCGATTCAATGCTTGAAAAAGTTTTTCATAACCTTCTTGATAATTCAATCCGGCATGGGCAGCACGTGACAGAAATCCGCGTATCTGCCAGAATCATTGATGACGATCTGATGGTAACATGGGAAGACAATGGCATTGGGGTTGCCGATCAATACAAAGAACAGATCTTTGACCGGGGATTTGGTGAGAATACGGGTCTTGGGATGTTTCTCGCCAGAGAAATCCTCTCTTTGACTGGGATATCGATTCATGAGACCGGTAAACAAGGGACTGGAGCCAGGTTTGAAATCCGTGTCCCTGAAGGTGGATGGAAGAGTAAAACAACCCTTGAGTGATATTATCCTGGTTTTTCGACGATGAGACGATGCGTTCGGGTGTTATTGACCTATAGTCCTTTCATATGTTGTTGCTTTAGCCTACAACGTTTGTTTTCATCCTGCTACCCTTTTTTAAAATGTTTTGTCCTCTCCTGATTCCAGGCGATATGCATCAGATATATATTTCTCTAAAACCTCCACAGATTGATCGGTGAGAAGAATTACAATCTCCCCTGAGATATCTTTTTCTTTCACCTCAAACTCTGCATGTACAACTGCAACTGAAGCAGAGTCTGAAAATCTGGTATGACCTAATATATGATCCAGAGAATCCTCATGATATTGGGGAATATGAAACTCAATCTTTTTTCCGAGGATATTTGTGACTGAACCCATCACTGTATTAATGATTATATTTGCTACTTCTGTCAGGGTCACCTGCCAGAGTTCTTCATTTTCCGGATTTTTTTCGGATTCGCCAGTCATAAGGTAGAATAGTCCCTCAGCACTCTTCAAAGGAAACATAAGGACTGCAGTTCCCTCAAAAGCTCCACTATAGTCCTGGTTTATGGCGGTAAAAGGTTGATCCGGGTGTGGCATCTGTTCTTTGAGCTCCCGGATGCTGGATATCCGGATATTTGGTACATGTAACGTGACGTGATGGCCGGTCAGGGTATTAAAACAGCCTGCAGATCTACCGATTCCAATGTTGACAAGTTCTGCCATGCCGTCAAGGACCGGTTGAGATACCTCTTTCATAATTATGATTGTAGAAGAGACGTAATGATCGGTAACAGTTCTTCGGCTTTTACCGGTTTGTTCACAAAAGCCTGTGCTCCAAGAGACAGGCATTCATCTCGTGTCGATTCCTGAACGTCGGAGGTGAGCATAATTACCGGAATTGTATTTTGTGCCTTTTTCAACTCTTTGAGTACTTCAATTCCGTTTTTTTCAGGCATGAGGATGTCAAGGAGAATGAGATCCGGCTTGACCTCCAGGATCTTTTCAAGTCCTTCTTTTCCATTCACTGCTTCAAAGGTTTCAAATCCTTGTGCTTTTAACGGAGCACTGACTACCCTGCGTTGAAACAATGAATCATCCACGATTAAAATCCTGCTCATCGATAATCATAAAGCTGGATATTCAGAAAAAGATTGTGGACTTGTTATTCCCGAAACCTGAAATGTCCCTCCGGAACCCGGATCTCAAATCTGGCTCCTTTTCCTTCAACTCCGGTCTCAATAATCTGCATTCCGGTAATCCCAAGGATCTCACGTGTGAGAAAAAGACCAAGACCGGTATTTGATCCAAATCCTTTGTTAAATATTCTACCTTTGATATTTGTGGGGATTCCTTTTCCATCATCTTCGATAAGCAAGACAATTCCGTCGTCTGCCTTTTTGTACGAAATTGAGATAGTACTGGTATGTTCACCATGCCTGACAGCATTCTCAAGCAGGTTGTAAATGGCTTTGACAATGAGCGGATCTGCTAGAATCTCTAGGTTTTCGACATCACTTTTTATGGTTATCTGTTGAAACACCGGTCCTAACCCCGATGACCTGACTAGCGTCTCTACAGCAAACCAAGTGGGAAGTGCATTGCCCATCTCCTGATAATCTTTTGCAAAGGAAATGTGACGTTTCATTACATCCGCTGCTTCTTTCATTTTTTCCAGGTATTGTTGCACTTTTCCACCTGGATTTTCCTGTATTGAAAAGGTCAGATATCCCTCAAATGCAGTCAGGATATTATTCAGATCATGTCTGGTAATGGAAGACAGAGTGTTTAATTTACTCAGAGCCATTGAAAGGGCACGTTCAGTCTTTTTCTTCTCTTCCAGTTCGTAGGCAATCTGATCTTTTATCTGCCGGTATTTCAGAACCTGTTCGGTGATAGCGGTTACATCCTCAACAGCAATCATCACTCGCACTTCACTGTCAGGAAGTTCAAACAGAGAGATGGATGTTCGCTGATATTTCCCTTCATTCTGGTTCTCATCTTTGAGTGGAAATATCCGTGGGTGAAACCTGGATGAGAGAATAACCGGACCTCCTCCCTGGAGCACTACTTTAAGCCGTGCCTTCTCGAGTGGATTTGCAAACTGAGGCACCACGACTTCCAATGGTTTATCCATGGCATCATCCTGCAAAATACCTGTCCAAATCTCCAGGGTCCTGTTCCATAATGAGATGGTATAATCCTTCCTGATTGTGCATATTCCGACCGGAAGAACATTGAGATTTAAAATGACACTTCTTTTTCGTTCATCCCACATTACAGGCCACACTCCATGATCTCCAGAATTCGTTTTTGTATGTGTTTGAAAGAAGATTCTGTCAGAAAAAAGAATAGTAATCCTTCTATTTCTTTCTCATGAACCTCAAATCTTGTTCTGGCCATGATACCAATATCTGATGAGACCTGAGATGCCGAATTATTCATATTCCTGATTCCTGTCTGGTAACTGGGAAACAGAAATGAGAGTCGGGAAGTGAGCAGGATTGAAAATGAACTCATGACCGAGCTCATAATGATATTTCCTACTTCCATGAGGGTTTCTACCCGTAGGGCATCCATTTCATCCGGTGATTCATCCTCTTTGGTCAGTATGATAACAAGGTTAATGGCACTTTTATTTGGGAAGATAAGATGGAGTGAACCGGTGCATTCACCAAAAAAAGACATGGTTACCTGGGATGTACCCTCAGGAGTCATGGGGTATAATACGGGAGTGAATGCATTCTCCTGTCCCATCTTAAAGATATGAACATCCGGGACCGTCAGAGTGATATGGGCATTTGTCAGATCATTGAGCATACCAGCCGAATGCCCGACGCCTATGGTTACCAGTTCTCGTATTCCGTCAATTACTTCTTCTGATATTTCCATTCAGGATTCCGTGATAGTATACTATGAGGATAGTATAAGTCATTTTTTGTCGGCAAAAATACCGGTATTCAGGTATGTCAGGCACTTACACTATAATCCCTTATGAACACCAATAATTATGGCCTGACAGATCATGAAAAAATCAATCATTACCGTCGTCGGAAAAGATACCGTGGGAATCATCGCACGGGTTTGCACGTACCTTGCTCAAAATCAGGTCAATGTCGAGGATATTTCTCAGACTATTGTTCAAGGGTACTTTAATATGATGATGATAGTTGATACCGATGCATGTTCAAAGCCCTATGCTGAAATGGTCACTGACCTGGAACATCTTGGAGATGAGATAGGAGTTAAGATCCGGTGCCAACGAGAAGACATTTTCACGAAAATGCATCGTATCTGATGGATTTACTATGATTAATATTCTTGAGGTAAACGAGACCAACAAGATGATCGAGCAGGAGAAACTCGATGTCCGGACCATCACACTTGGAATCAGCCTGCTTGACTGTTCTGATGCTGATCTCGATACCTTAAACCAGAACATATATAGTAAGATTACCCGGCTTTCACGAGATCTTGTATCAACCGGAAGGGAGATAGAACTGGAATACGGGATTCCAATTGTAAACAAACGAATATCGGTTACTCCTATCGCTCTTGTCACCGGAAAAGCATGCACAACATGTGATGATTTTGTGTCTGTTGCACATACTCTGGATACGGCTGCCCGTGATATGGGGGTAAATTTTATCGGAGGGTACTCAGCTATTGTTTCAAAGGGGATGACCCGGAATGATGAAAACCTGATCCGATCCATTCCAAAGGCGTTGTCTTCCACCGAACGGGTTTGTAGTTCAGTCAATATTGGTTCGACAAAGACCGGGATCAATATGGATGCAGTAAAACTCATGGGCGAGGTAATCAAAGAGACCGCAGAAGCAACAAAAGACAATAGTTCTCTTGGTTGTGCAAAACTGGTTGTATTCTGTAACGCTCCTGATGATAATCCGTTTATGGCCGGAGCGTTTCATGGCATATCAGAAGCTGATGCCGTCATTCATGTGGGAGTCAGTGGTCCGGGAGTTGTCAAACATGCACTTGAAGAAGTCAGAGGAAAAGATTTTGAGATTCTGTCCGAAACAATCAAAAAGACAGCATTTAAAGTCACCCGTGCAGGACAACTGGTGGCCCAGGCTGCATCTGAGCGGCTTGGTATACCGTTTGGGATTGTTGACCTCTCACTTGCACCAACCCCTTCAGTAGGGGACAGTGTTGCTGAAATTTTGGAAGAAATGGGACTAGAATCGGTTGGAGCTCCAGGGACGACTGCAGCTCTTGCTCTTCTGAATGATCAGGTAAAAAAAGGAGGGGTGATGGCAAGCTCCTTTGTTGGAGGTTTGAGTGGTGCATTCATCCCGGTGAGTGAGGATCAGGGAATGATTGATGCGGTGAACCGGGGTGCTTTAACAATAGAAAAGCTTGAGGCGATGACTTGTGTTTGTTCTGTTGGTCTGGACATGATTGCGATACCTGGTGACACACCTGCATCAACAATATCCGGAATCATCGCCGATGAGGCAGCAATTGGTATGATAAACCAAAAGACAACTGCAGTCCGTCTGATCCCGGTGATTGGAAAAGATGTTGGTGATGCAGTAGAATTTGGCGGGTTATTAGGTCATGCACCCGTTCAACAGGTGAATCCATTTGGATGCAGTGATTTCATCAATCGTGGAGGTCGGATTCCTGCACCTATTCACAGTTTTAGAAACTAATCCGATTATATCTTTTTCGATCTCCATTTTTCACCAGGAACACGTATTTCAAACCTGGCACCTTTTCCAAATATTCCGGTTTCACTAATTGATAGTCCTGTAATAGAGAGAATCTCTCTGGAGAGAAAGAGGCCTATTCCTGTGTTCTTGCCAAATCCATGACCAAATATCTGGGTTTTTTCTGCATCTGGAATCCCAGCACCGTCATCTTCACAAAATATTACCAGTTCCTTTTGTTTTTCATCAACACCAAATGTAATCTGTGTTACTTTCTTCCCATGGCGGATTGCATTCTCAAGAAGAGTGGTAAACACTTTTCGAATAATGGGATCAGCATATACCTCGATAGATTCAGGAACAGTATTATTAATCTGTATTGTTCCTGGAGAAATCTCCTGTTTTGCAGACTCAATAATGGGATGAATCAGTTGCCATCCTGAGCTTGCCACTCCGAATTCTTCATATTCACGGGTAAATCCAATGGTCGCTTCGATTCGTTCACCTGCTTCTTTTGCACGGGTGATGTACTCTCTGCTCGCTTTCAGATCCGGAGACTCCAAAGCCAGCTCATGATAGAAATAAATCGCATTGAGAAGATTGAGGATATCGTGTCTGGTTAGGCCGGTTAACAGGCGTAATTTCTGATTTGATTGTCTTATCGCATCTTCCATCTGTTTTCTTTCGGTGATATCAGATAATTGTTCAATGATGAGTTGTACATTCCCGTTATCATCAAGAATCGGATTGCTGCGGCAGAGAAGATATCGGTTCAGTTCTGGAACATATTTTTCGAGAGTGCAGATTTTTTTACTTGATAGCGCTTTCATTGAAGCACAAATATCACATGGCTTTGTTCTTCCAATGAACGAATAACAGGGTTTGCCACGAACCTCTTCCGGAGTCAGTCCCAAAATTTCATATCCTGCCCGATTGTACCTTATAAGGGTATGATCCGGATTCTGAATGCCGATAATGTCCGGAATACCATCAAGCATCCCTTCAAGCAGCCGGTTTGTTTCACGAAGACTATCTTCTGCCCGTTTTCGGTCGGTAATATCCCAAACCACTGAAATCATCAGGTTTTTTTCGTGAATCGGGATATTCATCGCATTCACGTAGGTTGTTACTTCTCCTGTCCGGGTAATTGGAATATCATCCCAATGCATTCGTGAAGTATCTCCGCTCATACAATCTTCAAGAACCCGTTTTTTTAAAGATTCTCTCATAACCGGGTCTTCATATACATGGTCCCAGAATGCATCAGGTGTATTGAGAGCGTCAGCCGATACACGATACAATTTCAGAAAATTATCATTAAAATATTCAAATGAAACTTCTGGTTCAACTGTATTCACAGCGACCCCGATTGGCAGATTATCAAGAACCGTTCTGATATAATCCTCGCTTTCCTGTAAGGCATGTTCAATGCCTTTTCTCTCAGTTATATCAAGGATAATTCCGATTAATCCCTGTACTTTTCCTGAACGGTCCACAAGGGTAGCTTTTTGAAAGATAACATCATGATTCGTTCCGTCTGCGAACCTGACTTGTGATTCATACACCTGCATTCCTGGCTTTGTAAACAATTCCTTATCTTTCGCATGATACACCTCAGCAAGATCTCTTGGAGAAATATCAAATACTGATTTTCCGATCAAATCATCTTTAGATAGTCCGATATATTTCTCAAATGCACTATTGCATCCGGTATATCTGCCTTCAGCATCCTTGTAAAAAACTGGGCTGGGTATGGTTTCAAGAAGGTAATCCAGAAATAATTTCTTTTCTTTAAGTTCTTCCTGTGCAGTCTTCTCTTCAGTAATATCAATTGTGTGTGCAATGTATCCTGAAAGTAAACATGTCCCTTTGAACAATGGAGTAATCTGAATGAACAGAGTTATTTTACCAGATTGTGTGGATGCATATTGGTTTTGTTGCTTCTGAAGATCAAAGTCAAATTCAGTTACATACTTGATGACTTTTCCTGAACGTAACTCTTCTAATTTTTCTTTTGTAGCACTTGTATCTGAAAACAGGTTATACTCTTTTACGCTTTCAATTGAATCAATACCGAATAATTGTAATCCCGCTGGATTAATTTCAATGATTGTCCCCTGCTCATCAAACAGTTCTATGGCTATCGGTGAGTTATTGTAAATATCGTGGAACTTGCATTCAACTTCTTTTATCGTCTTTTCGGCTTCTCTTTTCTGGACAATGGTCTTTATTTTATGATATAGATCAACAAATTGGGAGCGGATTTCACCTCCTTTCATGACATATCCATCAGCTCCATTTTCAAATGCTGCTATTACTACCTCTTCACGCCCTTTTCCGGTAAAAATGATAAACGGGGTATCAAGACCCTGACTGCGAATATTTTTCAGAAGTTCGATCCCGCTCATCTCATCCATCTCATAATCTGATATGATTGCGTCATATTTTTTTTGTGCAATCATTTGAAGAGCAATTTGGCCGGATTCGGCAGTATCAACCTCAACCGGAAAAGTTATGGTAAGGTACGATTTTGTTGCCTGGAGAACATCTTTCTCATCATCAACTATGAGAAGAATAATCGATGGTGAAATAGAATTGGGCGATATGGTGTTCATTGATATGTGGTATGAATACTACTCATCAATTTGTGATAATTGTATTGATGGATATGATGAGAAAAAATAACTCTTGGAGGGTATCGGTATGCTCTTCCTGGGTAACCACAGCGATCCCCTCCATGATATTTCGGGGCCTCTATATACGAATACGATGATACCTTTTCCTCCAACTGAGTACCCAATGGAATTCAACATCCCACATTCGAGATCATATGAACAACATACAACCTATCCGGATATTGCAGATCGGTGATATGCAAAAGGGTTTTACAAAAAAATCCGGAAATCTTTATGTAAGCGGGGCAGAAGACATCCTCGGACCTGCACAGGAATTTCTGAAAAAAATTCCCAAATCAGCATTTGACTATACCTTTGTCATCCTGGATACTCATTTTTCTGAAGAGTATGCAGAGAGCGTAGAGGCGAAAGAGTTTCCACTTCACTGTGAATACCAGACCGACGACTGGGAACTCTCCCTTGATGTCTCTGGTCTGCCTGAAACGTGGTATCTGATGAAGAACCAGTTTCCCATGTGGAGTGAGCTGAAAGGACAGGTGATATCCTTCACAAATCCTGATAGGAGAATTGCATATGAATCCTTATTTCATTTTGTTGATGATCCCCGTCATCCCAGGCAGGCAATCCCCCGTGATTCATTTATCCATTCCATCGCACCGAAACAGGATCCGGCTAATATCGAGGTAACTTTGTTTGGCGTTGCATCTGATTTCTGCAACCGGTTTGCGATGGAAGGGTGGCTGAGACGAGGGGCAAAGGTGACTATCGTGGAGGATCTTACCAAAGGGATCCATAAAGAGACGTTTTTTGTGCTCGGAGAATGCCAGTACCTGAAATATCTCCCTGACCAACTTCGAACTGTAACCAGTCGGGACTTACTCAGGGAACTGGATATCCTGTAATTGATTGGTTTTTTAAAAAAAGTAATATTCAATTTTTTGCAGTATCAGCAGAAAAATCTGCATCTGCATATACCTTTTTTCCTTCCAGATAGGTAGCAGCAACCCGGGCCTTGTTGATATCTGTGAGAGGCATCGAGAAGAGATCCTTATCCAGAACAACTATATCTGCTAATTTTCCCTTCTCAAGAGTTCCTGTACTGTTTTCCATAAAATTGGTATATGCTCCCCAGTAGGTATATGCTTCAATCGCCGTTTTTAGATCAATCAGTTCTTCCGGATGGTATGGTTCGGTAATGGGTGAGTCCGGAGGCAGGGGAAGTCGGGTTACTGCGGTTCGGATGCCGTCGAGTGGATTATAGGTCAGATAATCAGTTCCCACCGGATAATCAGTACCAAATGCAACCATTGCCCCGCTATCCAGGATTGTTTTGAGCGAGTACATCCGGTGAGCCCGTTCTTCTCCAAGATAGGGAAGAGACACATGTTCAAAGTTTTCATCATAATAGAACCAGTTCGGTTGTAATGCGGCGATTATTCCCAAGTCATGGATCCGGTGAACATCTGATGGATCAATGAGCTGGATATGAGATATTTTATGCCTTGAATCCCTGACTCCATTCTTTTCCTGTGCATTCTGATATGCATCAAGGCACATCCTGACTGCTCCGTCCCCGATTGCATGGATATCTATCTGAAACCCTAAGGAATCAAGAGCTTCAATCATATCCTGGAATTTATTGACATCCCAGTTTATTGTTCCATAGGTTGATGGTTCGTCAGCATATGGCTCGATAAGATAACCGGTATGTCCCTCAACAACCCCGTCAAGGAATAATTTACCTGTTTGAATTCTGAATAATCCTTCATCATCCGAATAATCAGGAATAGTGCTGAGAGTAACATTATACTGTGACTCTCCATCCAGAAGTCCGGGAAGATCGTCTATGTAGGAATATCCCTCCTCTATCGCCGGATATCCCGGATAAAAGATACTTCTTTCCGCTTCCATGAGAGGTATCTCTTCTACTCCCAGTTCAGGAAGGGCAACGATCTCACCAAATACCCTGACCGGTAATTTCCCTTCATCTTCAAGATCTGAAAATGCGGAGATGATCTCTGGTGAGACTGCAGCATCATCGGCTGTGGTAATCCCTGCCTCGGCCGCTCTGGGGAGTATTTTTTCCAGCATTTCTTTTATCTGGGCAATCGTCAGAGGAGGAACTTTGTTTGTCACCAGATTTGATGCGGCCATTTCCCGCAAAACACCTGTAGGATTACCATCTGAATCCCGCTCAATTTTACCTCCCGTCGGTTCAGGAGTTGACCCGGTTATTCCGGCAATCTCAAGAGCCCTGGAATTGACCCAGGTTGCATGACCGTCAAACGATGTCAGAATGACCGGTTTGTCGCTGATTACCTGATCCAGCATCTCCTTATGTGGTCCTGATTCATTAAAAAGAAAATAGTTCCATCCAAATCCTCTGATTACCGGGATATCCTTATTTTTCTCTGCATAATCTCTGATGGTACTCTGAATTTCTGAAGGGGATGTACAGGGGAGCAGATCGACACCGGCCATTATCTGGGCAGCTGCACCAAGATGAATGTGGGTATCAATGAATCCTGGTAAGACCATCTTCCCCTTCAGGTCATGTACCTGTGTTTCAGGACCGATATACGGTTCTATTCCGTTGTTTGAATCGACTGCAAGGATGGTTCTGCCGTGTATGGCAATCGCTTCCTGTGGGGTATCAGGCCAGTCTGTCCCATATTGAACGGTATACACTGTTCCGTTCATGAGGACAATATCTGCATGTTCAGATACTGGTAATCCTTCTGAAAAGACTGATGTGATGAGCAGGCATGGTGAGACGAGGCAAATAAGAGTGATAAGAAGAAACCGGGTGCATATTAGCATATGATACCTGTTACCCTGTGTGAGAATTAATAATTTAGTAGAGGAAGGAGCATAATGATCCAGATAGTTATCTGGTACGGTACTATTAATCGCACGAAATACGGTATTTTCTAAGTTTCCAGTAGTATCAATTGCTTTTTTAATAAGGGATTTTTTATATAAATCGGTTATATCGTTTATGTGCTATTCCTATTGGCAATATATCTGTTACTCTGACAAGATCATGTTCCGGATAGATCATAAAGAACACAGTATAGGTTCTCCCAATATGTAGACGGTAAACATCATTACCGATCTTTTCAATTTCAGAAGCCTGAAATGGATCTTCGAGCCTGCGTAATTGTTTGAGAATAATACGTCGACTTTTTAAAGGTAATTCTTTCACAAAATTACACGCCGATAATTCTATCTCAACTTTCATTCTTTCCAGACTTCCTCGGCCTCATCCAGTGAAAGAAATTCTCCCTCTTCTGCAATTTTTTTTACATGTTGAATGATATCTAGTTTTTCTCGTTCTTCAATCAAATCTACAATGAGATGATCAAAGGTTTCACCAGGTTTTTTAAGGATTGAGAGTTTTTCCCAGGTTGCAGGTGTGACCGGGATCCGTTTATATGTCTGAGTACTGGACATGTTATACACATTGCACATGTGTGCAATTAATATCTTACTTTCATGATGATAGAGAGGGTTTTGTAATCGGATTGATGATTCCTCTCACTTTAATGGCCATTATAATAGAAACGATTCTCAAGTTCTCCTTATTTTACCAGAGTTATAAAAAGAAACCGGATGCTTATCAGCATATCATCCATGTTTAATAATCTCATTAATATAAAAATATATATATGTATAAAAAAATTTAATAATATTTAAACTGCATCATCTCTTGTTCTATTCTCTGCACTGCCTCTTCGGCAAGTTCGGTTGTGTTTCTAATCTTCTCCATTGACTCATTCACTTGCGAGACCATCTGGGTAATCTGTTCAACTGCAGCAGATGACTCTTCACTTGCAGCAGCAAGTCCAACCGATTCTTTTGCTGTCTGCTGAACCATGTCACTAAACTCATTCACCGTTGCTGTTACTTCCTCAACAGATGCTGCCTGTTCTTCACTTGCTGCAGCCACTTCGCTCATATTTGCATTAATGACCGCAATAGATCCGACGATTTCGTTGAAAACTGCAAGAGTCTCACTGACTGAGTTATTTCCTATCTCAACCTCGGTTATGGATTTCTTCACTGCATCTGCCATCGCAATTGATTTTTTCTGAAGTCCTGAGATGATTCCGGCAATGTTCTCTGCAGATTTTTGTGATTCATTTGCCAGTTCTTTTACTTCAGATGCAACAACAGCAAATCCAAGACCTGCTTCTCCTGCACGAGCTGCCTCTATTGCTGCATTTAATGCAAGGAGATTTGTTTCTTCAGCAATGGAGCCGATGATATCAACGATCCGGCCAATCTCCTGCATCTGGTTTGCGATCTCCTGGTTCATCTGGTCAATTGCAGAAGATGACTGCATGATACCATGCATCCCTGATTCTGCCTGACCAGCAGCTTCTTTCCCTTTTTCAGAAAGTTCAGATGCCGTGTTTGTGAGAACTGAAACATGTTCCATTTTTGCTGCAACAGATGAGACGGTTGTGGCAAGATCTTGCATGGCTGCCAATATCTGCTGCGTAGTCATTCCACTCTTATCAGCAAGATCGCTTACTGCTGATGCAATCTGTGCAACCTGACCGACACCTTCTGATACGTCTTCAATACTCGTATGAGCCTCTTCAGTTTCCTCTGTAACTTCATCAACCCGTCCACTGACTTCAATCATCTCTTTTGCAAGGTTCTCCATCTGGATCTTCACTGCAGCAAGAGCCTGTGAAACGTCAATGCCAATTGTATCAAAGGCTTTTTGAAATGTGACAAACTCTCCTTCAAGATGTATGTCTGGGTTCATTCTCGCGGTAAAGTCCCCGGCTGCATACTTACCGGCTAATTTCATAGCTTCCTGTAAGGGGACTGCCATAGCATCCACGGTGTCATTTACTCCATCAATGATTACGGCATAATCACCCTGGAATTTCCTGACATCACCCCTGACATTCAGATTGCCTGATGCAGCAGCGGTACTGATAGTCCGAATTTCATCCCGGAAGAGCTGGAACGTTACAACCACATCTGCAAATGCACGACCAAGAATTCCAATCTCATCTTTGTGATGTATAGTTTCCATATCTCCGGAGAGATCACCATCTCGAACACGGTTTGCAAGTTTTACAAGGTTATCCATCCGGTTCGAAATAGAGCGGCCAAAGAGTGTGGCAACAATAAATCCGCCGATAATTCCAAGAATCATCACGATGATAATGGTATTACGAATGTTATCTATTGGCCCGGTAAAATCCGTTATGTCTGCATTTGCAACGATGATCCAGTCGAATGGTTCAAAATAAGTAAAGACCGCTATTTTAGGAATGCCATTATATGTATATTCCAGATATCCTTCTTTTTGGGTGACTATTTCCTTGATGAACGGAAGATCCGAATCATTTTTTCCTTCCCTGGTCGGATGAATAAGGGCAAGACCAGTACTATCAAGGACGAAGACATATCCATTCTCACCAATTTTTTTGCTTTTTATCTGTTCCTGTAACAGACCAATCGTTTCTGCTTCATCTACACCGACATAGAGAATTCCTATGATATCATTCGCCTGGTTTTTAATTGGTTCATAGGCGGTGTTATATTTCTTTCCTACAACGGTTGCAGTCCCGTAATACGTCTGGCCTTTATTAATGACAGCATCATACACTGCAGCAGATACAGGAGTTCCAACAGCTCGTTTTCCATCCTCTCCGATTACATTTGTTGAAATCCGGATCGCCTGGTCACCTTTCTTTTGAAATACGGTTGCTGTACCACCAATTAATTCCTGGACACCATCAACGATCTCAAAATTGTCATTCACTTTGTATGATGAGCCCAGCATCATGTTCCCGGTAACTATCTCCGGTTTTCCTTTTGAGTAAAAACTCTGCCTCAATACATTCAGGTCACTGTTCACCTTTGCCTGTGTGAGGCCATATACGGTTATTGTCTCTTCCTGTAGATCTTTACTTTGTGTTTCAAGGTTGGTCTTTATATTATCTTTAATAGCCGCTTCTGCGCTGGTATATGCAACAATCCCCAGCACCAAAGTAGGAATAATCACCAGAATAAGGCAGATTATGGTGATCTTCTTCCCAATTGTGGCATTATCAAACCACTTCGTTACTCTACTTCCAAACTCCATCGGTTCCCACCAATATATGGTACTCTGGTTAATGAATTTAAAAGATGTTCGGTTCTTCCTCTACCCGTACACTTATTAAGGGATGATGAGAAAAGCTCATTATTAGATAGTATATTTAACAGGGAGGTCATGCGATTGACAAATGATCAGAAAAAAATTTTCATTCTGACCGTTCTAGTATTCATTCTCGCAATCTCCCTTACGATGCAGTATAGTTATCTTCTTTTTCATGTCATTTCTGAATTTTTCAGTATCATCATCGCCGGTGTTATCTTTGTCATCGCCTGGAATAGTCGGGACAAACTGGACAATGGCTTTTTCCTGGTAATCGGAATATCTTTTTTCTTCATCGGGACATTCGATCTAGTTCACACCCTTGCGTATAAAGGGATGGGAATATTTACCGGATATGATGCAAATCTCCCCACACAACTCTGGATAGCAGCCAGATATATGGAGGCCATGTCGTTCCTGATTGCTCCCTTTTTTATTGTAAGAAGGGTTCATGCAGGGGGCTTTTTCTGGGGATATTTCATTATAACAACATCATTGTTTATTCTTATTTTCAGGAGATATTTTCCTGATTGTTATATTGAGGGTTCCGGCCTTACATCCTTTAAAATCATCAGTGAATATATCATCTGCCTGATCCTTGCCCTGGCAATTTTCCTGCTTTATAAGAACAAACATGCTTTCTCAAAAGATGTACTCATCCTCCTATATGGAGCATTGATAGCGACCATTGGTTCCGAACTTGCTTTTACATCGTATATCAGTGTATATGGACCCGCGAATTTCCTAGGTCACATATTAAAAATAGTTGCATTTGCCCTTATTTATCAGGCAATTGTTGTCACTGGTATTCGAAAACCATTTGAAATGATTTTTCGAAATCTTTCAGAGAGTGAAAAGAAGTATCGTGGATTGTTTGAAAACATGGATGAAGGAATTGCAGTATTTTCATTGATCTTTCAGGACAACAAGGCGGTTGATTACCTGTTCTCTGATCTAAATCTTCAGTACGCCCAGATAATGGGAACAGACCCTGATCAACTGATTGGAAAAACAGGAAAAGAAATCTACAATACTGCTCCTCCTCCCCACATTCAACAGTTTGAAAAAATTGCACGAGATGGGATCTCGGAACGGTTTATTGTCTTTTATAAACCAGAACTGAAATATTATGCCATCTCGGCATTCAGCATGGGCAAGAATACTATCGCAACAGTTGTAGCGGACATTACCGCAATGAAAGTTTCAGAAGGGGCACTTATTCGTGCAAACCAGAAATTACAGTTATTATCCCAGATAACCCGCCATGACATTAATAATGACCTCTCTCTTGCCTATGCTTCAATTGATCTCATCAAAAACAGATTACCTGAAGAACCCGAAGTAGATCAATACTTCATTTATCTTCGTGAATCAATCGATGCCATCAACTCGAAGATATCTTTTACCAGGAATTATGAGCAGATGGGAACACAAAAACCAACCTGGCATCTTGTCAGAAAAGTTGTAGACGATGTTCATGTATCAAATCCCCGTTTTTCAAATATAAAACTCAACAATAATCTCGGAGATCTTAAGATATTTGCAGACATGATGCTTCAGAAGGTCTTTGCAAATTTGATGGACAATTCTGTCAGGCATGGAGAGACAGTAACATCAATTTCACTCTCATATGAGGTATCTGAAACCGGATGCAATATCTATTATGAGGATAACGGGGTAGGTATTAGTCCGAAGAGTCGGGTTTCTTTATTCGAGCCCGGTTATGGTGCAACCCATGGATTCGGACTATTCCTTATCAAAGAGATCCTTCTTCTTACCGGAATCGGGATTTATGAGGACGGAAAAGATGGAAGAGGGGTTCGATTTGTTCTTCAGATTCCTAAAGGTGGGTATGTGGTTCCAGGATCGATGAATAATGGATGACTGGTGATGAAATAAATCCGCGATGACAAACCAGAAATCCTCATTCGGTAGTGTGATCCATTTTTTAATATCGGGAAGGATCAGTACCCTCCTTAACCATAGCTTCTGTAATCAGGACAAATGCAGGAATATTTACGATTAACCATTCAAAGAATGGATAAACTTCTTTATATACTGGTTCAGGTAGTTTTTTCTTTAATATTTGAACTGTTGTGTCCAGGTTTGCAGGCCAGTATTCAACAAAAAACCCATGAGATCGATATGCTCTGAATGCCCAGAGGGATGTCTGCACAAGAACCATAGGATCATAACTATGAAAAATTGCACCCATGAACCTGAGGTAATTTCGTGAGTTATTTTCCATCATTTCGGCATTCCCTTTCCCAATGAGCCGTCCAATATCTGGACGGGCCAGCATTATCCGGTTCAGTTCTTCTGCGATTTCATCAATCTTGTCATAGTACGCGTTTGTTGAATCTTCTGATGGTTGTTTTAATTTCTGTGCAGATTGTATCAGTTTTTGTTCATCCACTGGATTTTCCTCCCCATATGAGCACCAGTTATATCATTTCCATCTTCTTTGTACAATTTATATCTTCCCTGGAAGAGGTATGGTTCATCTCCCGTTTTGCATGACTGATACTATAAAAAAAAGAATAAATTTATCGTTATAGAATTTTTCATATTATAATGTAAAAAAAATGCAGATTCTGCTCATTGATGATAATGAAAAACTGTGCAAGCTATATCAACAACTTCTGATACGCGGAGGTCATGAAACCCGGATCCTGACCGACTCTGCAAAGGCACTGGATACAATACGAGAGTCACCTCCAGACCTAATTCTCCTTGATATCATGATGGAACCGGTATCGGGATGGGAAGTCTTGGAGCAGATACGAAGTTCAGAAGAATTTTCAGAGTTGCCTGTCATTATCCTGACCGGAAAGGTTCTGACTGCACAGGAAGCATTGCAATATGGTCTTAAGATAGAAGGATTTGTTATGAAACCTCTGGAAAGGACTATGCTTCTTGCAGCTATAGACGAAGCAAAAGATCTTATTGACGAAAGTGATGCATGTTATTCTCGAGCTCTGTTATCTGGGCTTTCTCCGGAAAAGGCAATCGCGTGTAAAAGGGCAGTTAAAACCAAAAAAATACTCCTCTTTTTACGGGATACCCTGACAAAACAGGAGACACTCCTGAAAAAGGAGGCAGAACAAAATGATGAGATTCTTCATAGCCTGGATGATCTGAGAACCATGATTACTCAAGAGTTTCAGAAGATCACCCTTATTACTGAAAACTGTCCCTGAACGTTAACTTTTTTCATCTTTAGACATTTGATCTTTCAATTCTGCATAGTGTATCCAGGCCGTATCTAGTTTTGCAATTAGATCAGATATCCTCTCAGTCATTTCGAAAATGTATCCCTGATCCAGTGAATCTCTATCTGATATTTTTAAAAGAAGATCCTGAATTGGAATTCGCATTTCAGAAGAAATTCCACGTATATGCTCAAGTGCTGCATATAGATCAGCATATTCTTTTTTAAATTTTTCAGCTTCAAATAATGCATGACGCTCATTCGTAACATCATCCATGATTGTAGCGATGTGAGTTGTTACACCATCTTTTTTTAAGGGGATTCTTGTAAACTCGATGAACTTTATGACCTCTCCAAAGGTATATTTACGAATTCTTCGTTCAGTCTCTCCTCCCCGGAACATCTCCTGCATATCCTGGAGATCTCCAAAGAATGAGAACCTCGGAGTTTCATACAAGGGTCTGTTGAGCATATATTGACTAATCCCCGCTTTTTTGGCAAGTTCTGCAAACATTGGATTATATCCTGCCAGCATCATTCCTTTGTCAATGACAAATGCAGGAAGACGAAGGGTAGTTGTAAGAGCAACCAGATGCCTGATGATATCAGGGCCGACAAGAATTGATCCATCTTCTGTGTCGTCCCCGGTTTCAAGAATCATCAGGGAATATGGTGTTTTTTCTGATCCCTGAAAGACAAAACCGCTGGTCAGAGTCACCGGTATAATACTGCCGTCTTTTTTTCTGACTGCTACCTGATCAGGGAGGATCATCTCCGTGTCTGATGAAACGGATGGATCAGGAATTTCATTCGTTTTTTGTGAAGTGAAAAAAACACTGGCAGGTTTTCCAATAAGTTCCTGTTTGATAAATCCTGCAATATCAGCTGCTTTTTGATTTATCTCCTCAATGATCCCGGACTTTGAGAGGACAATTGCAGGTAATGAGAGAGTTGCTATTTTTTTCCCCAGTTCTGATATGGTTTCCGGATGAATCTCTTCCCTGACCTTCTTTTTTATCCGGTGTTTATGCAGACTCATCTCGATATTTGTCATAAGTTCCCGCTCTTTGAACGGTTTGAGGAGATAACCTGAAGGGGACACAGCAATTGCCCGTTCAAGAGTTGCCTTGTCTGAATGAGCGGTCAGGAAAATTATGGGAAGATCATACAGTTCAATGATACGTTTAGCAGCGGTAATTCCATCCATCTCGCCTTTGAGTCTGATATCCATAAGAACAAGATCCGGGTTTGTTTCTCCTGCCTTTAAAATTGCAGACTCTCCAGTAATGGCTTGACCAACAACCTCGTAACCCATCCCTCGAAGTTTTTGTTTGATCTCCATCGAAATGATCATCTCATCTTCAACTATCAGAATTTTACTCCCTTGTGGCATCAGATCCACCTCCCATAATAAATCCTTCTTTGACTGGAATTTTCATCTTTACAACAGCTCCGTTATCCGAATGAAAAGAAATTTCTCCACTTGACTGAAATATGAGATTTGCAATAATCTGCATACCAAGTGTATCGCTCGTCTCTATATCAAAATTCATTGGGAGTCCTTTCCCGGTATCCTGGTACGTAATATCGAGATATTGATGATCGTTGGGAACAATGCTGATTGAAATTGTCCCTTTTTTCCCCGGAGCAAATCCATGCTTAAATGAATTGGTAATGAGTTCATTCATGATAAGACCGAGTGGGATTCCTGCATCAATCGTCATCTCAATGGATGGATCACAGATAAGGTTGAGAGTTATTAATGACTCATCAGGAGAATAGTCTGATATTAACGTGTTTGCCAGGGAATTGATGTATTCAAGGAGGTTAATACTTACCAGGTTGTCGGTCCGGTAGAGTTTTTCATGGACAATTGCCATGGATATGATTCTGTTTTTACTCTCCTGAAGCACATCAAACACTATCGGATTGTCAACCATGCTGCTTTGAATCCTGAGCATACTGACAATAATCTGCATATTATTTTTAACTCGATGATGAACTTCACGGAGGAGAATATCCTTTTCCTTAAGTGAGAGACGAATATCCTCTTCTGCCTGTTTTCTCACCGTGATATCCATGATGCTTCCGATGACGGCTGGTTTTCCTTTATATAATATCCCGGAAATGAGATTTTCGATTCGAATTACTCTACCGTCAGCTGTAATTCCCCGAAATTCATAGTCATCAGTTGCATCTTGGTTTTCAATGATCCGTTTATGGTGTTCAAATACCATCCCGGTATCATCCGGATGAATATAGTGTATTATTGGTGAATTATCCAGTTCTTCTCGTGAACAACCAAGTATCTCAGCCATCCGGGGATTGGTATAAATAAACCGATAATCCTGTATAAGATATACACCAACCAGGGATCGCTCGACTGGTTTATGGAATAATTCTTCGGTCTGATACCTGCTGATTGCAGATCCGATTACCTCTGATGCCATTATCAGAGCCTCAATCTCTGCAATCGGACAAGAATGTTCCTTATTAAGGGTGACAAATCCCAAAACTCCCCACAAGGTGTCAAATGAAAAAACAGGGAGGAGAAGGAGAAATGATGGAATTTTACACCCTCCAGGAGTACCTATCTCAACATTGATTGCTTTTTTTTCAGCAAGGTAAAACCGGTTATTTTCAAGGTACTTGTAAAACGAAGGGATAATTTCAGAACATATTTTATCATACTCGCCATTTTGGTGATGAACATCAGGAGATAACCATTCACAGTAATACTCTTCAAATCCCGCCCGGTTATTCAGATTCATCCCCATCAGGATAGCCTGTTCTACTCCTGCAGCCTGACCAAGAAGTTCTAGACACTCTGGGATTATCGGTTCCCATTCATTATTTCTAACAAGAGTCTGGGCAACGGTACTCACTGAACTTAAAATTCTGTCTCGTCTCTCTAATTCTTCTCTTGTTTTTACCAGGTCGGTAATATCAAGGGTTGTTCCAACAAGACCGGTGACATCACCTGACTGGTCATGGACCGGAACCTTGGATGAAACAAACCACCGTGATATCCCATCTTCATTGATAACCTCTTCTTCCAGATTATAGATGGGTAAGTTTCTTGAAAGGACATAAAAATCAGATTCCTGTCTCTTTTCAGATATCTGGACCGGAAAAAAATCAGCGTCCGATTTGTCCTTCAGGTTCTCCGGATTTGCCCCCACAAATGAAAGAAATGGTTCATTGGCCATCAGGTACCTGAGCTTGTTATCTTTCATGTAGATTTGAGCAGTAGATGAAGCAAGAATTGCTGATATCCTCTCATAATACTCATGAATATGACGTTCTGCTTCAAGTCGCTCACGAATCTCCCTTGAGATACAAAAAAGAACATGTCTCCCGCTCCAGACACCTACCGTCCCTCTGGTTTCTACCGGTACTTCTCTGCCTTTACTGTCCAGAAATGGAAACGAATTTTTTATGGCTCCTCCCTCTCCTGTCAGATCCATAAACTGGAAAATGATCTCATCCCGTATTTCCGGGGTATACAGGATTTGGATCGGCATTCCGACCAGTTCTTCTTCGGTGTATCCAAGTACCCGGGTTGTTGCATGGTTTACACTAAGGATGGTCCCATCCATGTCGATAACAATAACCAGTTCCTGCATCGCCCGGTACAGTTCACTCAGTTCCTTTTCACGATGGCGAACCATCTCCTCTGATCGAATTCTGACTAACGTATTCCCAAGCTGACTCGTGAGAAGTTCGATGGTATCCCGGTGTTCTATTGGAACAATCCTGGGGTAACCCATGATAAAAGACAAAACGCCAGTTACCTCCCCTCCTGCCATGACCGGGATCTGCCCGCCTGATATAGATTCTATTACATCAGATTGCTCATTCCCATCTGAAAAGTAGAGCGGAGATTTCAAATGGACAACCTGGTGAAGATCTCCGAAGGTGAACTGTTTGATGAGTTCATTTGGCAGATTATGTGAGATAGCCAGTTCTATTTTATCCGTCTTCTCATTGATGAGGTGAATACTCCCGGATGTACATCCGGAAAGTGATCGGATTGCGGTAAGGGTGGCATCTAGAGCCTGGTTGGATGTTGATGCAACTGAAAGCCTCTCCATCAGGTCACGTTGTGCCCGCATCAGAATTTCACGTGTCCTGCTTCCTTCTTCAGACTCCTTTCTTGCGCGATATTTCTCAACAGAATTGGTAATTTTTTGAGCAATATCTGTAAAAAGCCTGGCTGGCTCCTCTGTTTTGAACTGGATGAAATCAGCACCGGCATTCATTGCGTTTAATATAACTTCCTTTTCATCCTGTCCGGTCAGTAAAACAAATGGAATATCCGGGACAAGTGCTTTTACTTTACGGATGAGGGTAATACCGTCCATATCCTCCATTCGATAATCGGTAATGACAGCATCAGCCTCACCTGCAATGATTTTATCAATTGCATCTTCAGGTGATGTATAGGCGGTTATCTCAAAATCACCGAACCCTTCCAGATAGATGCTGAGAAGTTCACCAAAAGCAGGTTCATCATCCACGGCAATGATTTTGATCATTGGACTTTCCTGATGAAGAAAGATTTTTTTTAAAACTAAAAAAGGTGTTGATTTTAGATGGAGTGAAAAAAATTATACTCTATTGTATCACCTTTTTGGGATTTTTATGATTTTCGTTTTCCATTCAGATATTTTAAAAGCCATGGAATTCCGTCTGCGGATGGGTGAACTTCAATGAACCGGTCAAATTCTTCAATCCTGATATCACTATTCATCATCCATCCAAGATAGGCCATGGCAACCGATGCTGCCGGAGATGCTTCAGATAGTCCCATTACATCTCCGTTTTCATCGAATTCAATGCTGGATGATCCGGTTCTTTTATTCTGTACCTCCCAGAACGTCCCTGGACCTGCCGGACCAGGAATTGAAATACCTTTACTTCCATTTCCTGGTTTTCTGCAATATGCAAGATCATGCTTGAGTTTTATTGCTTGTGGGACTGCTACTGGTTCTGGTTCGAATGAATTTCCAAGAATTGCATCTGCTGCTTTTCTTCCCTGATGACGGGCAACTGGGGTCAGATATCCTGTTCCTGTCACATCACCTGCTGCATATACTCCGGGAGCTGAGGTTTCCATTCGATCATTGACAATCAGTGCACCGTTTGGATCACATGTGATTCCTGAAATAAATCCGGTATTTGGGACCATCCCTGCTGCAAGCAGAACAACATCTGCAGGTATCTCCCGTATCCCTTCTTTATCTCTGATGATTACCCCGGTAACATGATTCTGACCGGTAATACCTGCAACAGTAACCTCTTCTTCAATAGTTACCTGTGCGAGATCCTTTCGTGCTTCATGAACGAGTTTATCAGGAAATGTTCTGAGTAGTGAGCTTCTCGCAAGAATTGTAACCTCTGATCCAAAAACACGAAAGATGTATGCAAATTCTGCTGCAATGACACCGCTCCCGATAATGACCATCTTCTTTGGAAGGTCTGGCATTGAGAGCAGAGTATGAGCAGTATACACCCCTGGAAGACAGCACCCAGAAATCTCAGGTATTTTTGGATGGGCACCGGATGCAATAATAATGGCATCAGCTGGTGTTTCTACCCCGTCAATAAGAAGTGATGATCCCTGAATATCAGCTGATCCATGTATTATTTCAACTCCTGCCTGCACAGTCTCCTGCTCGAGAACACCGGCAATTATCCGTATTGTCTCCTGCATCCGATGAATCAGGGATTCATATGAAAATTCAGAAATTGGACCCAATATTCCTAAACCCTGAAAGCCCCTTGCCTGATCCATGAGCCTCGCAACATCATTGAGAGCACAAATGGTCATACATCCCTGGTGCAGACACTGTCCTCCGACTCCCGCTGACCGTTTTTCTACCAGTCTGACTTTCTTTCCTGCTCCGGAAAGCCGCATAGCCGCGTACCGCCCCGCTGGTCCGCCGCCTATCACGACAATCATAAAGGAGTATCAGACACCGGTGATAATATATGCAATGAATTGATATCGGAAAAAAGTGAAATGTGGTTTTTAGGAAAACTCTGCTTCAGAGATATATTCCGGATCAACACCCGGTAGCTCTGGCGGGACTTTTTCAAGAACTACATCCAGTATCCCATTGCAGAATGTCCATGTGGATGTCTGCGGAACAATTGGAAATTGCAGTTCGATGTTTCCCGAAAGGCCCTGAGTACTGATGTGACAGCTTCGTTCAGAAAATTCAACCAATGGATCTTCTGAAAGGTGGGCAGGGAGTTGAACGGTCAGGTATGCAGTCTTTCCTGCATCAACCATCTCATAGGAGAGCCCGGTTTTTCCTTCTGGATCCTGGTTTTGGGATCCCTGGTGGGGCAGGCTCCCGGTGATGATTGCACACCCGATGATCCCTGGTTTCATCGAAGGTCCGTCCTGCATTTTTTTCATATTCTGTTCCAGTGATGTGATCTGCTCAAGTAGTTTTACCAGGTTTTTGAGTAGATCATCATAGGGATTATTCGGCATAAATACCTCGAATTTCTAATCCTGTTCCTTTCTTACAAACTATGCCTTCATCCATCAAATTCTGGAGGGTCCTATCCACCATTTCCGGAGGAAGGCTGGTCAGATCCCGTATTTCTTCAGTACTTTTTGCCCCATGTGCCAGGGCAACTGAAACCAGCATGCTTTCTTCTCCACTACCAGCACGTTTTCCTTCATGGAGAACTTCACTGATCTGATGATCTATCTCCCGTTCCATCTCTTCAAGTTTCTGGGCAATTTCATCACGTTCCTTGATCATCTGCCTGAGTTTCTGTAAGGAGATCAGGAGCCGTTGTTCACCTGAGAGAATTACCGGGACCAAATCATGGCTCTGGACATCCAGATGTACCTGAATACTGATGTCATGCTCAAGATAGTAATACTTTCTTCTCCGTTCATCACTTCGGAACGCAAGTATTCGTGCATCTTCAAGCATCTGGAGATGATCAATAACGGCCTTTGGTGATATCATCAGCCGTTCAGATATCTCAGTTACAAAACAGGGCTTTTCCCGGAGAAGTTCAATGATTCTCCTACGGTTCCGGTTACCGAGAATATCCAGCAGCCGGGACAGATCTGCCTGTTCCAACATCACTAACTCTATGTTAGTGAAAATGAGTATTTATTATATTCTATAGTTGGGAGCTTCATCGGTGATAGTTATGTTATGTGGATGGCTTTCATGATACCCAGCCTGGGTGATCCTGATAAATCTGGTTTTTTCATGCATATCTCTGATGTTACGCGCTCCAACATATCCCATTGCAGATTTTAATCCACCGATCATCTGGTATATAACATCAGCAACCGGTCCGACATATGGGGTGACTCCTTCCACACCTTCAGGAACAAATTTCGTCTTTCCAATCTCTTTTTTCTGGAAATACCGGTCTGATGAGACACCGGTTGACATGACACCAAGGGAACCCATTCCCCGGTACTGTTTATATTTCCTGCTCTGGATAGTTACGATCTGACCTGGTGATTCATCTGTCCCTGCAAACAGGTTTCCCATCATGACTGAATCTGCACCGGCAGCAATCGCCTTTGCGATATCTCCTGAGAATCGTATACCTCCGTCGGCGATGATCGGAACATCAGCTTCTGTTGCTACTTCTGCAACGGTGGAAATTGCGGTAATTTGTGGAACCCCGACACCGGCCACTACCCGGGTGGTACAGATAGATCCCGGACCAATACCCACTTTCAGACCATCAACAGTATCAGCAAGAGCTTCTGCCGCAGTTTTTGTTGCAATATTACCTGCGACAATATCAACCGAAATACTGCCTTTGATATCCTTGACACTTTTTACTACGTTGAGGTTATGACCATGAGCACAATCGACAACAATAGCATCCACCCCAGCATCTACCAACATCATGGCCCGTGCGTGATCATATGGGCCTACTGATGCAGCAACCCGGAGATTTCCATTACCATCCCTGATGGCATTTGGGAACTGTCTTTTTTCCAGGAGCTCCTGCATAGAAATAATCCCGGTTAATGTCCCTTCATCGTCCACAACCGGAAGTCGTTCAACTTTCCTGGAGTACATGAGGTCAAATGCATCATCTATTGAAATTCCCTCTCTGGCAACAATCGGCTCAGGAGTCATTATTGACTTAACCGGCTGGTTTCCTATCCGACTGACCATAGCCCTAAGATCACGCCTACTGACTATTCCTATGACTTTATCATTTTCAACGACGGGGACACCGCCGATCCCATGATAAGTCATCATACGGTCAACGTCAGCAATAAGAGAGTCGGGTTTTACTGTGAGTACTTCACGCTGAACGATTTCAGACTCAAGTTTGACTTTTCTGACCTCTTCAACCTCCTGTTCTGCAGTCATGTTCCGGTGAATAACGGTAATGCCACCGGCTCGGGCCAGTGCTACTGCCATCGAAGAGGTACTGACCGTGTCCATTGCAGCACTGACAAGAGGAATATTCAGTTCAATATTGCGAGAAAAACGGGTGGTGACCTCTGCCTGATTCGGCTCTACTTCAGAGGCGGCCGGAATGAGCAGAACGTCATCAAAAGTAAGCCCGGTTTCTGCCTGTAATTTTTCTATATACATTTTAGTGAACCATACTTACTGCCTTTAAAACAAGTTCTTCCTGTACCATCGCCGTTCGATCTCCCCCGCATACCATACCCCTGACTCCGATGATCTCCGGATTAATGCGTTTGAGAATTTCTATATCCGGAAACTTCAGGGATCCGGCAAGGGCAGTAGAAAGACCCAGAGATCTATTCAGGGCTGTAAACTCTGTGAGAAGTGCCTCATCCATAAATTCAAAGGTCGATTTTCCATCTTTGATACCAGTATCCACCATTGATATATCTGCACCTGCTTTGGCTGCAAGTGGAGCCATCTCAAATGGTGAAATGGTGTCAAGTCGTTCCCAATCAGAATAAGCGGCGATAACTACCTTTTTTACAGGGTACGTATCTTTCACAGCACGGGTTACTGAGTTGATAACCATCTGTGCTTCTTCTGCCCCATCAAACATCAGCCCGATCTTTATGTAATCAGCACCAGCTGCTGCAGCACCGAGAGCGGTCAGAGCTGCACCTCCTGGTTTATAGTCAAAATCACCAATAGCTGCACTTACGGGTTTATCAGTCAGGTCTTTTATTGCCCTGATTATCCAGGGAAAAGAGGCTCCAAGCGATCCCTCTTCGGGTCGTTTCACATCGACAATATCGGCAGAAAGTGCCTTCTTCGCTTCTTCTAATGTTGCTGGGCTGACAAGCAACTGCATACATTTTATGGAACCGGTATCTAAATAGTGATTACGTTTGTAATATGGACCTATATCTAGCCACAGACTTAAAATCCGGACAAATCGTTCATGGAAAGAGCGGTATGCGGGATTGGTACGTTCCGGTTACCTCTCTGTACGCAGACACTGCTGAACCGGTCAGATTTATTGAACAGATAAAACCCAGGTACTTGTATATTGCAGATTTGGACCGGATTTGCGGCGTTGGAGATCATGATGCCCTGATTCCTGCCCTTGCAGATCGGACAGAACGCATACTTCTGGATCGCGGATGCCGGAGCCCGGATGATGTCCTGGTTCTTCCGCGTGTTCACATGATCGTTGGAACTGAGACTGCTGCAGATACTCTGGATCAATTCAATGGGGGCGTCCTCTCGGTTGATATTAAAAATGATCTGGTGATTCCCTGGAACACTGATCCGGTTACTTTTCTCTCATCCTGCAACCGGTACCAGTTTGAGATGGTCATACTCCTTGACATTGGCCGGGTCGGTACCGGACGGGGACTTGACACTGAAAAATTATCTGCATTCAGGTCTGCTTATGCAGGTCCTCTCCTCTGGGGAGGAGGGGTATCATCTGAAGAGGATCTGGTGCTCCTTGAAAAAGCCGGGTTTGATGGGGCAATTATCGCGACAGCAGTTCACACCGGCAAAATTCCAATTGAGTATATCCGGAGGGGAGTATTTTGCTCGTCACCATAGAAGGCATAGACGGGAGTGGAAAGTCAACGCTTCACAAGGCCTTGGGACCATATCTTGCAGATCTTGATCCAGTAATTACCTGTGAACCAGGATCGACATGGATTGGTGAGGCAGTTCGTCGTGCCATCCGGGAACATGCCGACCCTATAGCAGAGGCTCTCCTGTTTGTTGCTGATCATGCTGCCCATCTCCGGGAAGTCATCCGGCCAGCTTTGTCAGAGGATCGTCTTGTCATATCTGACCGGTATATTGACAGTCGACTTGTCTACCAGCAGGTTACCCTTGACGGGATAATTCCTGATCCGCTCACCTGGCTAAGGGCGGTGCATCATGGGTGGACGATAATGCCGGATCTCACTATTCTGCTTGCCGTTCCGGTCCCGGTCGCCCTGGAGCGGACCGGTAAACGCGAGAGCGGAGAACATTTTGAGCAGGAATCAGTGTTGACCAAAGTTCAGGAGTATTACATGGAACTAGTTGAAGAGGATACAGCCCGGTTCCTTATACTGGACGGGACACTCCCCCCTGAACATATACTGAGGGTTGCAGGTGAAGTGATTCGGTTCCGATATGATGAGATGAACAGGAAGAAAAAGAAAAAATATTAATTTTTACTGCTCTATCGTTATTACTAAACTGTCACTGACCGGAATCAGGTCAACACTGGCTCCTGCAACAGTGTAGGAGAGCTGGGGGAGTACTGAACCATCAGGCACTACAATCTCTTCTCCGTCAACGGTTATCGTAGCCGGAACGGATGTAAGACTCTCTTTTGGTAATGCCTCAATTGCCTGCATGAATCCTTTTGCCTTCCCCCGGAGTTTCGGACCAATGATACCCATATCAAACTTAACCCCACTGACTACCTGTGTCAGTTCAGGCATGCCGGTCTTCCAGGTAAGGGTACAGGTGGATGCGGTGCTTGCGTCTCCTGCATCATCAACCGCAAGAGCCGTGTATACTGTCACATTGCCGAGCGGAGCATTCAGGGCAAGCCCCTTATCATGCTTGTACCGTCTGATCTCAGAGATGACCTGGACCAGGATCTCACCAGACCTGACAGCCTCTTCATCCTCATAGGAGAATGTCACCCAGGGCTGCTGATGAACAGAACTCTCCTCCATGGCTGACCAGACTTCTTCGGCAAAGTACGGGGTAAAGGGTGCAAGCATCCGGCAGATTGCATCCATCGATGTCCGGATGGCAACACAGGCCCCGTCACGGTCTGCAGAATCCGAGTAGAGCCTGCCCTTCACGATCTCGATATAATTGTCTGCGAGGACATCCCAGGCAAACTCCCGTATTGCTTTCAGACCCTTATCAAACTGATAGGTTTCAAGAGATTCTGATACTTCCCGAATGGTCTGGCTTAATTTGGTCAGAAGCCACCGGTCTGCGAGAGCAGTCACCTGTGCATCGGCCTTGTACGGGGCCCGATCAAGTTGCATCAGGGCAAACCGTGAGATATTCCACATCTTGGTAAGGAACCGGTTTGCAGCGACCACATCATTCCAGTTAAATTGAATATCTGATCCGGTTGCAGCACCAAGAGCGGCCCACTGACGAAGGGAGTCAGCACCGTACTGCTCCAGAATCTCCTCAGGGACCGTTACATTGCCCCTGCTCTTACTCATCTTAAAACCATCTTCTCCCAGCACCATGCCGTTTACCAGGATCTGCTCCCAGGGTTTGCCACCGGTGAGGGATACTGCACGAAGTATTGTATAAAATGCCCAGGTCCGGATGATATCATGACCCTGTGGCCGAATCTGTGCAGGGAACAGGGGTGGGACTTTCTGTGTTCCGTCCCATCCGGTCACGTGCATCACCGAGATGGAAGAGTCCATCCAGGTGTCAAGGACGTCAGTCTCCGGGATGAAATTTGAGCTGCCACATTTTGGACAAGGGCGCTTTGGTATATCAACCGTCGGGTCAATAGGGAGTTCGCTCTCCTCCGGCAGTATGATATCACCACAGTCCTTACAGAACCAGACCGGGATAGGGGATGCAAAGATCCGCTGACGTGAGATACACCAGTCCCACTCCATCTGGGTGATCCAGTTCTCCATCCGGAGAAACATGTGTTCAGGGTACCACTTGACTTCCTTTGCGGCTTTTAATGCGGCTTCATGTGGGATCTTTACAAACCACTGATGTTCGGAGAGGATCTCGATGGGTGTTTTACACCGCCAGCAGGTTCCGACACGCTGCTCAAGAGGTTCCTGGCGGAGCAGGATTCCTTCGGACTTCATATCTGCAAGAATTGCTTCCCGGCAGCTGGTGGTATTCATCCCCTCATACTTCCCGGCTATCTGGGTCATATGACCAGTCTTGTCAATTGCTTTTCTGAGCGGGAGATTATGAACCTTCCACCAGATGACATCCTGCTTATCACCAAAGGTACAGATCATAACGGCCCCTGAACCAAAGGACGGGTCAACCGCTTCGTCACAGATGATGGGAACCTCATGACCGAACAGGGGAACTTTCAGTTGTTCGCCTTTTCGACCTTTGTACCGGTCATCATCAGGGTGAACGGCAACTGCCACACAAGCGGCAAGCAGCTCTGGCCGTGATGTTGCAATTTCAAGTCCGGAGAAGTTGAAATAGTTGAGTTTTGTTGTCCGGTCGCTGTAATTGACCTCGGCAAATGCAATGGCAGTCTCACACCGTGGACAGAAGTTAACCGGATGGTCAGACTGGTAGATCTGTCCTGCGTGATACATACGCAAAAATGAGAGCTGGGTTTTGCCGAAGTACTCCGGCATCATGGTGATGTATTCGTGGCTCCAGTCGATGGAAAAGGCCATCCTGCGCATGGATGCCCGCATCTTCTTGATGTTTCCAATCGTCAGCTCACGGCACATCTCACGAAACTTCTGCCGGTCAACATCATTTTTTGTGATCTTATGGATCTCTTCAACTTTTACTTCGGTTGGAAGACCATGGCAGTCCCATCCCTGCGGGAACATGACATTGTATCCTTTCATCCGCTTGTATCTGGCTAAAAAATCGATATAACACCAGTTGAATGCATTTCCGATATGAAATTCTCCGGTGGGATAGGGCGGTGGCGTGTCAATGACAAATTGTGGCTTTTCAGAGCCTTCCTTGAAGTAGACGTCTTCATCCTTCCACGTCTGTTGCCATCGTGCTTCCACCTCACGATATTCATAGGTTTTGGGAAGTTCCCGCAAGACCCGAGACATTGCCCATACGTTTGAAGGTGAAGGGTAATGTAGATGATGGAACATGTGGGGTGAATATGAACTGGTTCATAATCCTGGCACCATCAGGATGAAAAAAAGATTCTGGTATCAGCACAAAGAACCGATGCCGCAGGTAGGGATGTTGTCATTCGAGCCGAACATGGATGAGGATATGGGCGTATATGTATTCATGGCCTGCTCTTTTGCCCGTTGAGCTTCATCTTTTCGTCCCAGTTTCTGAAGTACCCGAGAGTAACTATTCCATACATCGGATCCTGAAGAACCAAGATTAATAGCATGTTCATATGCCCCAGCAGCCTGCTCAATTCGTCCGATTGAAGTGAGAATACCTGCATACTCTGACCAGAGCTGCGGCTGGTTGTCTGATAATCTGAATGACTGATTATAGGCATCTAGTGCTTCAGTAGTTTTTCCTGCTTTCTGAAGAAAACCAGCATATGTTCCATATGCCGCCGCATCTTGTGGAGACAGAATGAGCGTCTGGTTCATAACATCAATTGCTTCACTTGTCTTCCCGAGGGAAAAAAGGACATCTGCTAGTTTTTTCATAACCGGCGCTGTTTCATTCGTCGCCAGTGCTTCTTTAAAAACTACTTCAGCTTCTGAAAGCCGTCCCAGACCACTAAGGACATCACCATATGTTGTGAGGGTATCATAGTCAAGGTCTGATGTCTTTTGCAGATCAGCATATGCATCAGCTGCATGTTTCATCTCTCCGATTGCTGCAAGGCCTTCTGCCTGCTTTTTTAGTGATTCAGCACCCAGATTTTCAGATGATCTGTTCACTCTTACCTGTGAGGGTTTTCCACCGGTGACGCTATCGCGAATACTTGACGACCAGGGAATAACATACACATAATCGTACGTATAGGATATATTTGCCCCAGGTAATTCGCATTGACATGTTGGATAGTACATTCCAAGAGAATGATATGTATGGTCAGTTGTGAGAGCAGAAGAAGTATTTCCATCGCCGAATGTCCATAAAACCTTGTCGCATTCTTCTCCTCCGGGAAATGTAAAGTAAACAGGTAAAGGATTTTTCCCTTCAGTTGGGGCATAAGTCGGGGCTGCAGATACACAAGATGAGAAGCATAAGAGACAAAGAAGCACCGCAGGTGCAATTATTATTCTATTGGATCCGGAATATTCTGGCATCAGGTGAACACCTTCGTATCCATTGCTGTGAAAGATAATAGGGTTTCAGTACCCCGACACCTGGGTGTTGGACATGTGAAGGATCTTATGTCTCTCCATCACACATGTATACTCCATTTTTCTTTACAAAATCTCATTATTGGCATTTCATTCCGGAACAGGTGCATGATACTATATATTCGGTGAATAACCAAATACGTACCCAATGTTTAGCACAGTGAGATGGATTGCATTTGTACTGGCGGTTCTTCTCCTGATAATATCCCCATATCTCCCTCCCGGAGTTCCGGGACTTATCGTAGTTATTACTGCCCTTGCTCTCTGGTTTAAGTCTGTAGAACAGTGGCTTTCGATCGCCTTGGGAATAATCGGATTACTGGGACTATTGGGTATTCTCCCGATTTTTGTTCTCTGTGCGTCTATCCTTATAGTCACGACAAAAGAACTTGTTTTTTCTCTAACCGGAGGGAAAACTATTGAATACGCGTTATCCTTCATTTGCGGTCTTCTGATAACTGCGTTGGTTATGGAATACCTTGGTGTTCAGTCATGGCTGTCAGCGGTGGTCGGGGCCACGGTCTGTGTCCTCCTGCATTCGATTTTAGGAACTCAAAAAAATGCAGTGACAATCGAACTGATTGCGGTTGCCATGATTATGCTCCTGATTGAGGATCTTGAGTATGAAGCAACCTTCCCATTGGTGGCGACCGCTGTTGTGATAGCGTTCGGATTTAGTTACTTTGCCTACCGGCTGAAAACTGCTGACATTCCTGGATTATTTTCTGCTGCTCTGGTCGGTGTCCTTCTTATTGTCTTTGCCGGGATCTCCTGGTTTATGATAATGCTCTCTTTTTTTATTCTGGGTGCTATTGCAACCCGGTTTCATATGGACTATAAAAAGTCCCTCCATGTTGAAGAGGAAAAAGGAGGTGTCAGAGGGTATGTAAATGTCTTTGCAAATGGATTGGTTTCTGTTTGTGCTGCAGTGGGATATGGCGTTACTCAACATCCTGCATTTGTTGCGGCATACCTTGGAAGTGTTGCAACCGCAGCAGCGGATACCGTCGCCGGAGAAATTGGTGTCTGTTATGGTAAACCAAGGCTGATTACAACCATGCAGCCGGTCCGGGAAGGAACAAATGGTGGCATCTCTTTTGTTGGAGAACTTGCCGGACTATTTGGTGCAGTTTTTGTGTCAACCAGTGCAGTTCTGCTTGGTGTCGCAGATTTTTCCATTTTTGTTGCAGCTGTCATCGGAGGATTTATCGGAACAAATCTTGACAGTCTGCTCGGAGAATTATATGAAAATAAGCATTTGTGGGGGAATGCTGGAACAAATTTCCTCGCAACCCTTGGGGGAGGACTTGTTACCGCACTCCTCTGGGCAATAGTCTCATTTTTTTCCGGTTAAACCCGGTTAGTACTTATACCATCTTCCTTTTTCGTCATATTCACCAGGAATAGTGACTACTTCCTGTGTTGCTTCTTTGTAGCATGAATATTTGAAAGTAAGCAGGAAAGGAACCAGAATAAAAGTAACCAATCCAAAAACCAATGATGTAACGATTGTTCCTTCTGGACCGATAAGGGCTTGCCAGTCAGTGAGAGTGTACTGAGAAAAAACTCCCTGCTGTGTTGTCAGGTTCATGTCAATAAATTGAGTAAATCGATCAGCAAGGATCATACCCCAGAGAAAAGCTCCAAAGAGAGACACAATCACGGTCATGATTACACTGATGATAAAAAAACCGACTGACGTGGAGAGCTTGATGGTAACAAGTTCCAGACTTCGTTTCAAAGTATCAAAAATTCTGGTTTTTTCACAGACTGCAACATTGTCGATGTAGATTGAAAAGAGAATTGCAGGTATTAAAATCCCAAGCATGAGGCCGGTGAGGGCATACTCATCGCTTCCATAACCCATAATCGAAAGAGGAACGCTTAAAAGTAATGCCATGATTACAATCATTCCACCAAGAATAACTACAGGAAGGACAATAGGGAAGTAATTTCGAAGACCCGTGGTTATGAGATTTTTTAAATCGGTGTCTCCGGTCATAAGATGATGGTTCATTATCCCGACAATAAATGGGAATGCGATGACAGCAAGCATGGCTATTTTTCCCGCTAGAAACATTCCTCCGGTGAATTCAAGCCAGATTACAAGTGCTGCAATACACCCTGCGTAGACTCCGGAGATCCAGAGAAGAGGCCTGTGTATGAGTAAATGGAGTGTTCTTTTCAATGTTTCAAGTACCATTGTTACCGATCCCTTGGCATTGCTACAATTTCACGAACCTGTAGATCGAAAAAGTGTTGGGTATGAGATGGCCTGATGACACAAACGGTATCAACACCAGACCCTGTACCCCCGAGGGCAATTACTTCATCAGGAACACTTATTGTTCCCTGATCTGCTGCAATCAGGGTACATTCAATCGCGACTTTCAGGCCGACTGCGATCACTTTTCGAAGAGCATGTGCAACTGCTTCACTCCTGGATCCTCCGCCGACTTTGGGAGATGACGAAAATGCGCGTTCCAGGCCGGATAAGACATGTGTACCGGTTATTATGGTAACACCTTCTTTTCGTAGTGACGATGCAATTTCAGAATCAAACTCCCAGACACCGGGCGAAGAAAATCCGACGACATGGGTCACAATCACAAGGCGTAGAGGGGTTTCTTTGAGTTCTTCATACGCAATCTGTGCGGTTCTGCCGCTTGTACTTGGCACGATTATTGTTGATATTCCAAGTTCCTGAGCACGCTCAGCACCAATCCGGATCGCATCCCGACTGTTGGCCTCACCGGGTTTGTCAAAATAATACACTTTTTTGGTGCAGTATCCCATACATACCTGTTAGTTCGCACTGGGATTTGAGGACCATCTATGATAACCCTCGCACTTGCTGGAAAACCAAACTGTGGCAAATCAACCTTATATCGGGCAGCAACTATGGCTCCCGCTGAAATTGCCAATTATCCGTTCACGACAATAGACGCAAACCGGGGAGTGGCTTATGTCAGAGTTCCCTGCCCCTGCAGCACACTTGCGCATCGCTGCGGTGTTTGCGCAGATGGAATCAGGTATATTGCTGTCCACCTGATTGATGTTGCGGGCCTGGTACCTGAAGCCCATACCGGCAAAGGTCTTGGAAATCAGTTCCTGGATCATCTCAGGCAGGCTGACGCTATAATCCAGGTTATTGATGCAAGCGGAAGTACTGATATTGAAGGAAACCCGGATAATCCCGGTACCCATGATCCATTATTGGAAATTCCGATGCTCAAGATCGAGATGGCGATGTGGCTGCATGGAATTATCGAAAAGCACTGGCCAAAAATGCAGCGGCAGGCTCAGTCACGTACATTTTCAATTTACGCAGGTCTTGCCGAGATTCTTGCCGGTCTCTCGATCAGGGAAGAACATGTGATGGAAGCTGAGCGGGAAGCGGGAATTGAGCTCAGGCTGACTGCTGCCAGTGATCTGATTGATTTTTCAAAGATCCTGATGCACAAAGCAAAACCGATGATTATTGCAGGTAATAAGGCCGACCTTGCCTCCCCTGAACTTCTTGAAAAGGTAAAAGGATCTGGTGCCATCCTGACATCAGGTGCAGCAGAGTTGGCTCTGCGGACTGCAGCTACATCACAGATGATCGCCTATCATCCGGGAGATAAGACATTTTCAATTCCAGATGAAGGAAAACTGAGTGAGGCTCAGAAAGCAGGTCTCATGAAGATGAAATCATACATGGATGAGCATGGTGGTACCGGAGTTCAGGATATAATTAACCGGGCAGTGTTTGATCTGCTTGACATGATTGTCCTGTACCCGGTTGAAGATGAAACCCATCTGACTGACGGACAGGGACGGGTTCTTCCTGATGCCTTCCTGATGAAGAAAGGTACCACTCCTCATGACTTAGCATTCCAGGTTCACTCAGACATTGGGAACGGGTTCTTGTATGCTATTGATGCGAAGACAAAAATGCGGATTAAAGAAAGTGCAATCCTAAAAGATGGCGATATCATAAAGATTGTGAGCACTGCAAAATAAATCCGCACCTTTTTATACTACTGAATTAATATAATGGTTTAATTATGGGCGGCGAGGTGTATCAGGCCCAGGTTCTGAAGAATTTCTTTGACACAATCACGGGTACCGACAGGAATCTTACCCGGATATATATGTGTGTCATAAGCCTTGCCAAACTTCGTGGTGAAGATGTCGAGATGATTGGACATCTGGTTGAGCAACTCAAACAGAGTAAAATGAAGAAAGAACTCTCCATTGATGTGCTCGATTATATGTGTGCGATTGCATCAGATCTCGAGATTACCGCGGTAAAAACCGCTTTTGGTGTGAAAGAAATATCAGAAGTTGTTCAGGACTTTGACTCGGTCAGCCTGGATAGTTTGTAACTTTTTTAAGTAGGGATTTCTCCTGCGGTCTTAAATGTCCGGAAAGCCTACATAATCGATATGAAGGTCTGTATCATGTGTGGAGGCGAAGGAACCCGTCTTCGCCCGCTCACCTTTGAACGTCCAAAACCATGTATTCCAATCGTCAATAAGCCTTCAATAGAACATCTCGTATCACATCTCTCAAATCTTGGATTTCATGATATCATCATCACCGTCGGATATAAGAGCGATGCCATTGAGCAGGCACTTGGAGATGGAGCCCTGTTTGGTGCAAAAATAAGTTATGTGTACGAAGAAATAAAACTCGGAACCGCTGGGAGCGTTAAAAATGCACGTGATCTTCTTGGAGAAAAACCCTTCCTGGTGGTCGGTGGTGACCACTTAACCGATATTAACCTATTAGAATTTTACCGGGAACATCTCAAACATTCTCCAATCATTACCATTGGTCTTATTAGCGTAGATGATCCCTCTGAATATGGTATCGCGGAGATTGATGTTGATAACCGAATCAGGCGATTTAGAGAAAAACCAGGGCCTGGTGAAATTTTCTCCAATCTTGCATCAACCGGTATGTATGTCTGCTCACCAGATATTTTTGATTACATACCTGACAATACCAAGTTTGATTTCGCAAAAAATCTCTTCCCGCTTCTGATGGAAAAGGGGATGTTGCTGGATGGATGGCTTGCACGGGGGAACTGGTCAGACGTGGGGAGCCCCGCATCACTCAGACTTGCAGAAAAATGGAAACTTCAGGAGATGAGTTATGCGAACATCTCCGGTGATATGGATATTAAAAATGCGAACATACAAGGCCCGGTAGATTTTGGTGGATCAATTTATGTTGGTCATAACAGCAGAATCGTCGGGCCGGTTGCGATTGGAAGTGGGACATCCATTGGGGACAATGTTCTTATCGGACCGTATACATCAATAGGTAAAAATTGTATTATTCGAAATAATGTCCGCGTCTTATCTTCCACGTTGTATAACCGGGTGGTTATCGGGCAGGGAACATCGGTTTCTGGTGCAATCATAGACAATGAAGCAATGATTGGTGACTCTTGCAGTATTGAACATGGTTCGGTCATCGGTCCAAGAACAGTTATCCGGAACCGGGTGACGGTTCATTCAAACACCCGAATATGGCCAGATATGGTTATTGCTGATGGCACTACCGTGACCGAACATATGCTGAATGACTCTTATGATACCCGGTGCGAAGGATCCTGATCCAGATCAGAAGGAGCTGTTCCAATCCCTCCAAACCGGTGAGTTCCGGCAATGAGCGGGTGACGGGCATAGTCCATGATCTGGATATCATCGATGGTCTTCAGGTTCATGGCTTTTGCTGTCCGTTCAAGTCCGAGTTCAAGGTTTTCCATGATCTCGATAATATATGCCTCAAGAATTTTAATGCCAAGCCGCCTTGCAGCAACTGCACGGTGATGCCCATCAACAAGGATGAGCCGGCCAGGTTTTTTAATCACAATAACCGGCTCTGCAAGTCCCTTTTTGATCTCATAAATCCGTCCTTCCAGTTCATCCATATAAATTCTGGACTGGGTTGGGAGAAGAGTATGAACCTGAACCGGCCCTTTTGAAAGGTGTGGCTTTATTTCATGGAGTCGTTCGATGGTATCCATGAGCTTGTAGACTTTTTCTGGTGAAACATGCTCTATCTGGGATCGCACAACATCTGTGTTCGAGATGATACCGAGGAGTTCATTCTTCTCATTGACAACTGGCAGTTTCTGAATACCAGACCTGATAATTACCCGTGCTACGTCACTAATTGCCATTTCAGGATCTGCCACAATGAGATGATGACTCATGATCTCCTTCACCGGTGTTTCTGGATGAACAAACAAAAGATCCCTGGCTGCAATATATCCCACCACAATGTTTCCGTCTACTACGGGAAAGCCATCATGAGAGGTGACCCTGATTGCATGGATGACCTCTCGCGCGGTTCCCGTCAAAGGGACGGTGTCCACGTCTGTGGTCATGTAATCACGGACCCTCTTTTTTTCCATACGAATCTACTCACCCTTTGCAGGTATGAATTCATCGTTTCAAAAGGGGGCAGTATGAGGAGAATACAAGAACAGATCTCTTTGACAGTAAACAGTTGCATCCTTTATCTTCCGGCAGGGATTACGTAATAGGAATGAAAGGATTCCGCCACCAGCCTTCAGAAAAAAAGGAAGAGATGAACTGGACGAAAATTGGAATCGTCGCAGTTTGTGTTCTGATGGCTGTCTTTATGATTGTATCAATGTTCGGAATGTCATGGCTGAACATCTTCACTCAGGCAAAGCCGGGGAACACCGCTCTCGTTGATTTTACCTTCCGTGACGCGCAGGACCGTCCGGTTGTAACCAGTGTCCTTTCTGTCATAACAAAGGCCCAGGATCCAAGTGTCATGACCTTTAAGGCAAATTCACTTCCGGTCAGAGTAAATGTCTCTTCCGGTGAAGACCTTGTCCCGATCCAGGTTATCAATCCGTACAATGAATACGGAGTCATGGAGTTTGGTCTCTTTGGCCCTGAAATCGATATGATCAGTAATTCCATCGCCGGTATGGGTGTTGGTGATTCAAAGATCCTGACCTACCCGTATGCAGGACAGATGTCCAGGCAGATGAGTATGGAACAGTTCGTGAATATTTCAGGTGAGAGTTTTGCAAATGTTCAGGTTGGAGATCAGGTTCCGCTTGCCTTTATTGACCAGCCGCAGATCCCACTGGACAATGCAACTCCGGCATCGTATATCAGAACTGCCACGGTGGTTGACCGGGATGCAGCCAACATTACGTTAAATTACGGATATCCAACCGTTGAGATTATACTGGCCAAACTGACAACTTCATAAAAAACCGGTTAAAGCCGGTAGGCATATATCCGCTTTATGCGGTTTGCAATCTCATATTTTCCTTTTCTTCTTTGAATTATCCCGTTTCTTAAGCAGATATGGTCGATTCTGGCACGAACCCGATCAATTGAGACGATCTCATCGATAGTGAACCGGTCATCTCCGTCACAGGCAACGTACATAGGGATAGTCTTCTTCCCATCATGAACAGAAATCCTGACGATCACCTCATCAATAGCACGTGACCAGATGGTATCAATCTCTTCTGCGGTTGCTTTCTGAACTCGTTTGTCTCCTACTTCAAGAGACATAATTTCGACTCCGGCGCCTTCACCGTCATCTCTCTCCGCAACGATATAATCTCCAACCTCGACAACTTCACCTTTCATGAGTTCGGCTTTTCCAACGTAGGATTCAGCTTCCCGGCTCACAATGGTCTTTACAAAAACAGGTTCAGGTTCAGGTGGGAGAGGTCTTCGGGATGTCAGTCCGCACACGGTGCAGCGGGTGATGAGATCGCGTGATTCGCTCAGAACCTCCTGTTCTGTCTCTTCTTTACATGTAGTGCAATAGATGTCTACCAGATCCATTGATTACACATGGAAGAGAGTGTGTAAATACATGGTCAGGGAAGAGGAGTATTTCATTGCTCATGGACACTCGAATGTAACGGCAACACATCGCACTACTTTTGAGATAACAAAAGAAGACGAACTTTCTCTGGCAGGTAGTTGTATCATTGCAGTGGGAGCAAAAAAAGGTGCAGCAGATCTCAGTCGCAGTCTCTGTGCTGCGTTAAGGCATCAGGATCAGGTGCTAGTCACGACGCTCACATGTGGTCCGCACATGATTGAGATCCGTTCACAGGGAGATCCGAACCTTACCCTTACTCATCCAACAGATCTGGTATGGAGGCGGTCGTCTTTTACCTGTAACCGGACTATTGGGGTACTTTCAGATCATACCGCTAGTACCATACCCCGGGAAATGGTTTCCCTGCTCGCGAAGGGAGCTGACCTTGAAGTATGTATGCTGGTTGAGTATCCGGACTGATGGTAAAAAACTCTTAAATTAGCGAGAAAAAATATTCATACATATTAGTTTATAAATATCTTTGGAACAAACGAGTATTGTATATCTGATTGGAGGATTCAAAAAATGGATAAAATGGGCCTTGGAATGTTAATTGTTGGTATCATCCTTGTTATTGCTGGTGCCTATGGAATCTGGTTTTTCCTGCCTGATGTTATCAACGTTGTGAAGGGAGCTATCGGAATCATTGCTCTGCTTGCCGGTATTATGCTTGCCGGTATCGGATTTATCCTCGTTAAGGATTAATTCTCATTACAGTAATATCCAGCAGAGAAATCTGCCAAAATAGTTTTTGTTATTTTCTTTTTATTACATGGATTTCAACAGGTATTTCATGCCGATCCCTGGAGTGAAACCAGAAAGTCCGTGGTATGGTAAGTCCGGCAAGTATGGATGAGGTAATTTCCCCTCTACCCTGGATAAATTCTCTGATGAATTGCTCGGATCGGGCGTTAAAGATTCCGTAGGTTATATCTGCTTTTGTAAGTGCCATATCAAGAAACGGGCGATCTGCATGCTCAGTCTGTGCTCCAAAGGGCGGGTTCATGATAACTGTGTCTCCTTTTGGAATAAGAGTCATGGCCTGAGGATCTGTTATATCAATCTGGATGAGCCTGATATTACATCCGAGATCATGAGCATTTGCTTCTGCAATCCGGATCGCTTCTCCGTCATCTTCAACAGCCACGACATCCGCTCCAAGCAATGCAGCGCCTATTGCAAGGATACCAGTTCCACACCCAAGGTCAAGAACCGTCCGTCCGGAGATATCACCTGCAAGCATTGCCATATGAAGGAGACGAGCTGCCAGGGGGGCAGGAGTCTGGTACTGTTCCCGTTCTGCAGATGGATTATTAAACCCGGATACCCGCTGTAATAGCATCTCGAGTTGTCGGAGTTTCATGATATTTCGTCTACCTCATAATCTGCAAAATCCCTAAATCCACAAACAATCTCAAACTCCGCCGGTGTTAGAACCGGAACAGAAAACCTGATTTGATCATCATAGGCAAGGCGGGGACATGCAGTATTTACATAGCAGGGAAATCCCATGTTGAGCAGTTGGTCGGGTGTGACCTCTCTGAGCATGATTTTGTATGCTCTCTTAGAAAGACTGCAGAGATGGTCCGCCAGGTCTGATCTACACTGACCGGTCTTTGATGAAACAATAATTCCATAAGAATATGCTTCTTTTGCTTTTTGGATAAGGCCGAAACGCACCCGGAGTAACCGATCTGCATCCGGCTCTTCAATTCTCCCGGTTATAGGATCACATGCAATTACCCGTGCCCCGGTCGCCAGTTTTATTCCGATTGGGTGAAATAGTCCGGTCCCGAGAAACAATATCTCGTCAGCTCCAGCCTTTCGGGCTGCATGAAATGAACACCCCAGGACCTGACCAGGACATGGTGTCCGTGATGATGGCTCGGCGACAACTGATTCAATTCCGGCGTTTGATAGGAGTTCTACTACTTTTGGAAGGAGATGGATATGCTGGACGGTGGTGACCAGTCCCACCTTTTTTCCGATCAACCTTGGGATGGCTTCGTTAATTACTGAAATATCACCATCAACAGGCCAGGGTTCATAAATAACACGATCGGTTTCATCCACCGGGGTATGACCTATATGAACCAATACATCAGCACAATCACGGGCATTGAGATCCAGGTCACAGGCACCATAACAGGGATCACCACTTATGATTACTTCATATCCGAGGTTTTGCAGATCCTGTGCAAGACGGGGAAGGAGGCGTTTCAGTCCCTCCGGTGCTTGAAGTGCTATTGTATGGTATCCATGAGAAGCAAGCCGGTTATGAAGGTCAGGAAGTCTGATCAACTACTCTCACCGAATCGGTTACTTCAATGGAGACAAGATAGGAATACGGACGTGAAAGGGTCGGTTTTCCTTTCTTTATAACAAATCCGATATCAACAATATCAGCACCGATACTCTCCAGAGCGGCAATGATCCCATTCATTGTGCCTCCGGTACTGATGACATCATCAACAATGACCACCCGATCACCTGGGCAAATTCCGTTTATGTACATCTCTCCCTTTGAGTATCCGGTCACCTGACAGACATCACACTCTCCAGGCAGATTATATCTTCGTTTTCTGATAATGTTCACCGGAATATCGGTCATGAGAGACAACGCTGTTGCAATTGGTATTCCCATGGCTTCAGCAGTCACAATATACTTCACATCTGCAAGGTCCAGAAGGCGGATCATACCGACGGCTATCTCCCGGAGCAGTCCGGGGTCGATATCAGGAATTCCATCGGTGATAGGATGAACAAAATAATTGTATTCACCTTTTTTAACAATGGGGCAGGTAATAAGTGAATTAGTTAGAATGGGAAACATACGATTCTCCAAAGTCTGTGAGGAATGACTCGACAACATCACGGGTTACATGTGGCATGCACACTATCCGAAGGTCGCCCTTCCGTGTGTACGAGACTGTCCAGGGGGAAGGAACGCTGACATGATCAAAAGTTGCGACATTTACATCAGGTGTAACTTTTCGTGGCACTCCGAACGCTTCCATCCCTTCAATGAGTCTTCTGGTATTCTCCATACATCCGGTGACAAGTGCTTTCATTCCTTTTCGTCCTAGATATGCCATTACAGCATATGCTGCTGCAACTGACGCACCAGGCCGTGTTCCGGTCAGACTGTATGCCTGTTTTGTTGTCAGATATGGTGTTTCAACAAGCAGGTTGCAAAATACCCGTTCATCCCGAACCATCAGAATTCCTGATGGAATTGTGCTCATTCCCATCTTGTGGGGATCGACTGATATTGATCCGACACCGGGGACAGAAAAGTCAAATGGTGGTGCATGATCGATAAATGGAAGCACATATCCCCCAAATGCAGCATCAACATGAAGATGTACTCCCTCCTGCTCCGCAAGTTTTCCAAGAGCGGGTATGGGATCAGTCATTCCATATTCTGTAGTTCCTGCAACAGACACTATACAGCATGTGTTTTTGTCAATAAGTTCACCGGTTGCATCAGGTATCATTCGGTACTGGTCATCAATTGGGGCAACACGCATCTCAACATCCATCATCCCGCATGCTTTCTCAAATGAGAAATGCGCTGATGCCGGGACGATAATATTTGGATTCTTAACCTGCTTTGTTTTTTTACAAAACCGAAGAACCTGAATATTTGACTCCGTTCCCCCTGATGTTGTACATCCCCCGGCAGATGGCTCCTGATAAAGATCAGCAAACCACCTGATTAAACGGTCTTCAAGTTGTGCAGTTCCCGGAAATAACCCCGGATCTCCAAGATTTGTTTCCATGAACAGATTATGTGCCTGCACTGCGACTGGATGTGGGGTTGTGCACATGGAAGAGAGGATATGGGAATAGGATCTATCCTCGTTACGCTTCGCCTTGAGAAAACAAAAAAGTTCGTCGGCTGAAAGGCCTTCAGCATCCATAAGGTCTTCTCGCCGCGTCAAGGATGATCCGCTGTTCAGTCCGTGCAACCGTTTCGCGGATCTTTGGGATTGCATCGATATTGGAGGAGACACTGGTAATGCCGTGCTCAACAAGCCAGGTGACCATATCTGGCTCACTTCCGGCCTGTCCACAGATGGACACTTCAACGCCGCCTTTTCTACATGCCTGTATTGCCTGATCAATCAGAGCGAGCACAGCGGGGTGCTTGGGCCAGTACATATCCGTGACGTTTTCATTGTTCCGATCAATGGCTATGGTATATTGGATCAGGTCATTGGTTCCGAATGAAGCAAATTTGATCCCTGCTTTGATGAAATCATCAACAAGGACGGCACTTGCCGGTATCTCGATCATGATACCAAGATCCACGTTCTCAACATCTACTCCGGCCTGTCTGAAGAGTTCTTTTGCTTTGATGAATTCTCGTGGATGAGAGACCATCGGGAACATTATTCCAAGATTGTCATATCCGAGATCCCAGAGACGTTTGAACGTGTCTATCTGTAGTTTAAATTGGGCTGGACTCTGCAGATCTCTTCGAATGCCCCGCCATCCAAGCATCGGGTTATGCTCAATGGGTTCATTCTCTCCTCCCTGCATATTTCTGAATTCATCGGTTGGTGCATCAAGGGTTCTGACCCATACCGGTTTTCCCGGGAAAGAATCAAGGACGACTTTAATGCCATTCATAAGTTCTGAAATGAATTCTTCTTCACGGTGATTCTGGATATACCAGTTTGGCGTTTTATTCAGACCAAGGATAAGGTGCTCAATTCTTAAGAGACCCACTCCATCAGCACCGGTTGCTGCTGCCCGCTGGGCTGCTTCAGGCATTGAAACGTTCACCTTTACAGAGGTCGCCGTGATAATTTTTGCCGGAGCAGAAGCGATCTGAACCTGGGCAGAACCTGCAGCAGGAACCTGTTGGGCGATCACTCCCTCGTAAATAAGTCCCTTCTCACCATCAACGGTAATTACCTGCCCATCTTTGAGAATCTGTGTAGCCTTCCTGGTTCCGACGACTGCCGGAGTTCCAAGTTCTCGTGAGACGATTGCTGCATGACAGGTCATTCCTCCCTCATCAGTGACGATGGCAGCAACTTTTCGCATTGCAGGAACCATATCGGGATTTGTCATCCTGGTGATCATGATGTCACCTTCTTTGACCTTTCCGATATCCTTGACATCATCAATGATGATTACCGGACCACTTGCAATTCCTGGTGATGCACCCTGTCCCTGCAGAATGACTGCATCAGCAGAACCAGTGTTATTTTCTTTTTTCACGGCTCCGACTCCTTTTATGGTTGTTATGGGGCGGGACTGAAGGATAAATATTTTATCTCCGACAATCGCCCATTCCATATCCTGAGGAATTCCATAGTGCTCTTCAGAAACAATACCATATGTTGCAAGTCTTTTCACTTCATCATCAGATAAGACCTGCATCTCCTGGCGGGACTTTTCAACATCCCTGGTGATAGTGCCGTAATTGCCGTCGGCTACAATTTCAATTATTTTCGGTGATATGAGACGATCAGTCGTCCGCTCAAGCCGTCTGTCAAATACATAATTATCAGGGGATACTGCACCGGATACTACGGCTTCACCAAGACCCCAGGATCCTTCAATGATTGTCAGAGATTCTCCGGTTACCGGATGAGAGGTGAATAAGACACCAGCCTTCTCAGAGTTGATAAGCTGTTGAACAACCACTGCAATATTCACAATATGGTGATCAAACCCCTGTTTGGAGCGATAATAGATAGCACGAGCTCCATACAAAGAAGCCCAACATGTCTGTATTCCATTCAGGAGGTTTTCAATACCCCTGATGTTGAGAACAGTCTCCTGCTGTCCTGCAAAACTAGCATCCGGCAGATCCTCTGCAGTCGCGCTAGACCGGGCAGCTACAATCTCTCCTGTACGGGAGAGTTTTTCATATGCGATGCTGATCTCACTTTTAATATCATCAGGCATTTTTGCCTTATGAACCAGATCCTTGGCTTTTTGTGCCGCAGATTCAAGCAAATCATTATCATCCACATCCAGGGACTCTAATAATTCAAAGAGGGGCTTTTCAAGGCCTGTCTGAACTAAAAATCGTCTGAATGCCTGACTGGTAACGACAAAAGCCGGGGGAACGGGCAGCCCGATTGAGGCCATTTCCCCGAGTGAGGCACCTTTTCCGCCAACTGATGGGATATCCTCTTTTCGGATCTCCTCAAGCCAAAGAATGTCTGGAACTCCCGTCATGAAGACTAACCTGTGAGTAAGTATTCCGTTTGTCTTGTAATAGATGTTTTTTTATTGTGATGGTGTATGCTTCAGGAGGGTACAGCGGGAAAAAAATTTCAGGGGTGTGAAGTCCGAAATCTATATATGTTGATAACTACCACCTATTAGAGCACAATCCCGCCTTAACTCAGACTGGTAGAGTGCGCGGCTGTAGACTGAATTGCCGCATGAGGCAAAAGCGCAGCTACCGCGATGTCCCCGGTTCAAATCCGGGAGGCGGGATATGCCTAGCCCAGATAGTGTAGTGGCCTATCATGTCGGCCTGTCACGCCGACGACTCGGATTCGAATTCCGATCTGGGCGTTCTCATTTTCCGGCAATCTTCTATAGTAATCATTCCAATATCTATGAAGATAATCCGGTGCCGTTCATGAATCATAAGATCACCTTTCTAGTCAGTATCTGTCTCTCTTTCATTCTCATCTCTGCTGTGACGGCAGATATTCTTCCGAATGGAACAAATACTACAAACAGACAGATTCCGTCCGAGACCTATCTGGAAGTGATAGGTTCAATGTCTTCTCATCAGACCTACCAATTGGAAACAACAAGTCATGGAGCACATGAGGGTGGTTTCCTCTATGATGGTGAGCGGGTTTCATCCGTTGTATATAAAAATGATATGACAACAAACGGAGGATATCTTGCGCAAAGTAAAGGTCTGAAGATAGATGAGGGTCCACAACAAAAAGGTGCCTTCAATGTAGATTCAAAAATAGTCTCTACATATCTTACTGACCCGGAAATAGGAAGTAAGATGTCATCTTCTGATTCTCTTGAGATGTACACATCCGGTAATTATTCTCAGAACAATCTTTCAGTCCGAAATCCGCTTGTTGCTGAGATCATTGGTGACTATGTCGGTGGCTTTAACAGTTATTACAAAGGTGCATCTGCAACTGACATGACTACCGGACAGATTGCAACGATGGCTCGTGCACGTTCAGTAGGAACAGATAATACAATACCTGCTGAGCTTCGCTATCTTATCGGAATTCATCCGGATATGTCATCTGGAATACCTTATGCAGCAGGATCAGCAAGTACCGAATTTGTTATGACTAATGAAGAGGGAGCACCGACGAATAGTACAAACCTCTCTTCAACAAAGCAGGTCAAGGATAAAACAACGGTAGATGGGCAGATATTCACCTTTGGAAAATCATTTACGGTGACTTCTGGTCTCTCCCCTACTTGATCTCCGGCAGGAAACATATTAGAACTGTCTGACAAACCAGATGAGCGTGAATTACATGACGCATATTCGCGTTTTCATCTCCACAATACTCTTTATCCTCTTTACACCTGTTCTCATTAGTGCAGACTCCTGGTCAGTCTCTCCGGCTTTTGATGATCATGTGAGTGGATCAACAAGTCTTGTTAATATGCAGTCATTTGCGATGGAATCGAAGCTCAAAATCCGGGCTGTCGGGGATGATGCCGGTCCGGCCGGTGTGGAATACATGGTAAGTATCTCTCCAATTATTGGTTCTGACGCTGCTATTGGGACCGTTCGCACTGATTTCAGGGGGAGTATCCTTGAGGCCAGGGGAATTCATCACAATGAATCTGCAAGAAATGAATGGCGTGATTCGTCAATGGTCAGTGGCGCAATTGTAAACTTTATGAAGTCCTTTACCTATACCTCAGGAATTAAATTATGACATCTGCCTGGTGGAGATACGTTCTCGGATTATGTGTTATCATGATATTGATTAGCACAACGGTGCATGCTGCATATACCTTAAAACCATCAATGCTTCCCTCTCCACCTGGATTTACCCGTGGATGCCACCCCTCATATGATGAGTTTGTCATCTCTACAATTGCTGCAGATTTCACTTCAGACAGGACTGAAGGAGATGCGCCATTCCGGGTACGGTTCTATGATGTCAGTTATGGATTTGCAGATGGACGAATATGGGATTTTGGCGACGGCAACACATCAACTGATAAAAATCCCATACATACCTATCGGGAACCTGGTAAATATGACGTCACTCTGACTCTCTATTCCAATTACACCTACGAAACTCCGATGACCGAATACCGGAATACAAGTCGGGGACAAATGACCGATTTTATGTGGTCCAGTATAGATCGTGAACTTGATTACATAACTGTTCATGAACGTGGTTCTGGTGTCAGGCAGGAAGTCCCTGAAGGTTGGTATCCGGAGCCGAGAAACCGGGTTGAAATGCCCTCTGGTGCTGATGGTGCAATTGGGAGTGCATCCTTTACTGCAAATGAAATAACATTGTACAATAGTTCACAGGGCTTCCTGACAGAACGTGGTTACAAGGAAACGCTTGATATAAACGGGGCATATTACCTGGTACATAGTGTCCCCTATAATACTGGATTTTAATCTTTTTTGTTGATACGAATGGAAAATAAAAGCAGAAATCGTATTCTAATACATGTACTCTCCATTTCCCTTCTGACAGGAATCCTGCTCATATGTGGATGTGTTGAAGACCGGCCTATTAATGTGTCAAATATCTCTTCAAATCTGACACTTCTTGCTCAAGAAAAGGCAGAGAATGGTAGTGTCAGTGAAGCGATATCCCTGTATGACGCAGCCATAAAACTAGATGATTCAGATCCAGGTCTCTGGCTGAAAACTGCTGATCTTCTGGCGAATCAAACAAAGGATCTGGAGGCAATTACGACCTTTTCCCATGTTCTTTTACTAAATCCTAATAACAGCACTGCTTTCGTAGGAAGAGGGGCAGCATATGCACGAACAGGTAATTTATCTGAAGCCATCAATGATTTGAATCAGGCTATAGTTTTAGACCCCGGGAATGCTGCTGCACATTCAGAACTTGGTGATGTCTATGCCGGGATGAATGAAACTGAATCTGCACTCTATGAGTATGGAATTGCAGTAAACCTCACCCGAAAGAATTCTGACATATATGTAAAGCAGGCTGAATTGTTATACAACGTTGGAAGGTATAACGAAGCGGCCAAAGCGTACGACAATGCGCTGAAACAGAATCTGAAGGATGCTCATGCATGGAAGCGGCTTGGGGAAATGCTCCGGCTTTCTAACCGGCTTGAAGAGGCTGCAGTTGCATATGGGCAGCTGAATACACTTGTTCCGGATAATACTGATAATTTATATATTCAGGCAGATCTTCTTGAAAAAACCGGGAAATTTAAAGAATCAAAAGAAATCTATGCTCAACTGGTGAAAAACGATCCAAAAAACGTTGATCTTCTGATTGCTCTTGCAAGAGTTCAGAATGTTCTTGGAGAATTTGAAGAATCGGCCGCAATATCCCGAAGTGCATTGATGATAAACCAGAGCAATCCAGATGTCTGGGCAAACCTTGGATTTTCATATGCGAATCTGAAGAAGTTAGAGGCATCTTTTGATGCTTTTAATCAATCGCTGAAGATTGATCCATTCGATCCAATCACTATCACAAATGTCGGATTTTTGCTCATGCAGTCAGGAAGGTATCAGGATGCTTTATACCGGTTTGATAATGCATCCCGGATCAATCCTGATGATGCAGCAACCTGGATGCAGAAAGCACGTGCAGAGCTCGCTTTAGGAAAACGTAATGATGCACAAGCCTCTGCTACCAGAGCAACTAAGTTGTCTCCGTATTCAGTAGATGCATGGTACCTGCTCGGTGATGTTGCCTCAGTCAATAAACAGTATGATGTGGCAAAGGAAGCATTCGAGACTGCTTTACAAATAAATCCCCTCTATGAGGATGCATTCAAATATCTGGTAGAAGCAATGCGACAATTAAACCAGGCGTACGATACTGTCCACTATTATGATCGGGTAATTTCTGATAATCCAAATATTACCATCGCCTGGATGAGGAAGGGGTATGCGGCTGATCTCGCGAAAGAGTATGGAATATCAGAAGATGCGTACCGGGAGGTGGTACGAATTGAACCAGGTAATACTGAGGGATGGACAAACCTTGGATTTGCCCGGTTCCAGCAGGGGAATTACTATGGTGCTATTGATGCATTCAACGAAACACTAAAGATAAATCCCAATCAGTCAGTCTTCTACGTAAACCGGGGAGCAGCGTATCAGAAGATTGACAAACTTGATAAGGCATATGATGACTTCTCCAAAGCACTTGAACTAGATCCTGAAAGCCGTGATGCTCAGTATGGCATGGGAAAGACACTGTATAAAATGGGGAAAGTGAATGAATCATTCCCGTACTTTAAAAAGATTGGAGAAAATCTCTATATTGCCCGGGTTTATGACTCTTTGTATCAGGGAGTAACCTACTTTTCCAATAACTGGAACTACTGGCGTTTCTCTTACCAGTGGTGAAGGTATCCTCTTTTTTGAAGAATTCCTCCATCCATTGTGATATTTGATCCTTCGGTTACCCTTCCGATGATTGAAAAAGGAATGGATAAGGTAGATGTGGCATTCTCCGGAATAAAAAAGAGAAGCTCAAAATCTCCCCCTCCAAACAAGGCTGCTTCTAATGCCTTCTCACGCTCAGCATCAGGAGGCAGAGGAATACGAATAGAGGATATATCCATTCCAACTCCTGACTCACTGGCTATGTCATAGAGTGAGATGGCCAGACCATCACTGATATCCATCATAGCAGTCGCTCCAGCAGTCCGAACTGCTATTCCCTCATGAACTCTGGGCTGTGGTTCACAGAGATCTTTCCAGTACCTTTTATCCCCTGAAAGTCCGAGAATTGCCCTGCCCAGGGTTCCGGTTACGCAGATGCAATCCCCCACATGTGCTCCTATTCTTCGTACCGGTGTTCCATCGGTTATGATCCCAATACCGGTAGAAACGAGGGTAAGTTCTGTGTGGGCATCCAGATCACCACCAGCATAGGTTGCGCCATACTTTCTGCAGCAGGCTTGCGCCCCAGAAACAATACCTGAAAGACGCTCTTCGGTATTCAGACCAATAGCCAGGAGAATCTGAATCGGCTGTGCTCCCATTGCCGCAATATCACTGATAGTTACCGCAACAGACATCCATCCTATCTGCCAGTCAGTCATTCCCTGGGGGAAATCTGAACGTTCATGAAGCATGTCGGTTGATGTGACAAGAGTCCCACAGGAAAGGGGGAGAATTGCACAGTCATCACTACAGGTTTCTGTGCCACATACCGGGCGGATTATGTTGAGTAATTCACGGTCATCCATTACCGCACCTTTCGTTCACGTTCAGCAAGATACTCTTTCATCAGATCATCAAGCATCTCCTCGCTCTTATCTTTCAGGAATTTTTCATGCTCATCGCCCCATCCATCAAGAGCATCAGCAAATTTTTCTTCATCACAGGTTCCCAAATCTCCTTTAATCTGGATCTGCAGATCTGTTGACAATAGAAGGGGAAGTGACTCCTCCAGGAACACATCCCTGAGTTCCCGACTTAAGGTTTCTGCTGCTTTTTCATTCAGGATGACTGCTTCAATACCAGCCTTGGTTATATCATGCACTATCCCTTTCCCCCACTTTGCCAGTGTTCTGATATAGAGGATGTCACCAGGTTGAATGCCGACTCGCTCAGTCAAAAGACGCACACTATCGCGGGAGAGATCTGGAAGCACTTTTATCACCCGTGTTCCTTCCGGCCTCATCTCATCTGTAGTCTCTTTCATTCGCTTGAGCCTGCGCTGAAGTTTTTTATTGTTACGTTCTTCCTGTCTGAGCCGGTGTTTGAGATTTGCAATTATCTGTTCCCGTTTGATAACTTCGGGTTCGGCATTCAGATTCTTCTGTCGTTCAGCTTTCATGCCTGTCAGCTGCCGAGATAATTTCTGGTTCTGCTTTTTCAGATCCATAATCTCCTTCTGGAGATCAGAGACGAGAATTCTGAGGTCTTTTACCTTTCCATCCAGGATTCTGACCCGTTCATCGGAGGTGTCAAGAGATATTTCTGGTTTCTTTTCTTCAGGTTTGGCCGGCGGTTCTTTCCTATCTGACAGGATTTTTTCAAGGGATTGCCCTTTTATAATCCCTGCTTTTACCTCGTCCAGATCGACGCTCTGGGGGACACGTTTTAATATCCCTGAAAATTTATGTTTCCAGAACCTGAAGGCCTCAAGAGCAGCAGTTAAGGCATCCCGTTCATGGTCATTGCTATATCCGAATTTTCCGGCGAGTTCATATTTGGTTTCTACCGGAATATCCTGCCGTGGTGTAAATGGGACTGCCTGAAATGCCCTGCGGATCTTCTCAACGGTAAAAGGCATCGGCACAACATCAGAGGCGACAATGATTGGTTTCCCTAGTGACCAGATAAGCTCTATGACATCGGCCATGGTCATCTGTCGGGAACTTTGAACCTTAATCAACTCACCGTTGAGATCAATGACTGCAATTCCGATAGTAGTGCCAGGATCAATTCCGACTATCAGGTACTTGGGACGGGCAGAAGCAGGTCTGTACTGGATCCTGTCCAGGCGTTTTCCTGAAAGCCGGATCTGGACATCACCCCCTCTTGAAGATGAAACCGGAATCTGGTCGCGTTCTTCCCTGACATGAAATGTAACTCGTGAAACTCCTCCAAATGCCTTATATTCTTTTTTCCAGTACGAGAGACCCCTACTTTGAAGTTCGTGCTCAACTTCCCTCGCATACCTGAGAACATTTCCATGAATTTTCCTGGCATACCTGTTCTGACTCCATCCTCCTTTCCCAGGAGATCGGTTTCTTGTTATGGTGATTTCAGTTTCTTTCTCAAATGCAACGACCTCAACACCTGCTCCATGGAATGCAACCTGAGCTGCTGCCCTGGCTTCTGCATATGGATCAAACCTGTCAAACGTGATATTATACCGTGCAGCGACCTGAATAAGACCAATCTGTCGATCGCCTCCCGTTACAACAATGAGTCGTGTCTTTGATGGAAGAAGTTCCAAAAACCTATAGAGATCCTGGGTATGCGGGGCAATCTCCTGGACCGAGTCTACTGCAAGGATATCTGGCTGATACCGGTGAATAAGTTGAACCAGCCGGTGAAGGGAGACTGCAAGTTCTTTTACAATCTCTCCTTCGTCATGAATAACCAGGGCATATTTCGGCTGAACTGTCCGGGAACGGACTGATCCGGTAATAAGATCTATTCCGAAAATCAGCACCCGGTCACCAGTGTTTTCACATCTTTCATATCAGAAGAAATCCGGTACCGTCGGGAGAAAAATTTTGTGATGGTCTCAAGATCATGATCCAGGATTTCCTCTGCATTTTCATGGTCTGGTGAAACCCATTGAGGCCAGTCGATGATCCAGATCTGCTCTCCATCAAACATCACATTGTACTCGGAAAGATCACCATGGATAAACCCACGTTTATATGCCGCCTGCAATTGTAGTAAGATCTCTTCAAGGACTTCTTTTGGATTGTCAAGAGTACACTCAGAAAGTCGGTCACCGGTGATATATGTCATCGCGATTACATTACGGTTCATTATTAACGGCGTCGGTACTCGCACATGGTTCTGTAATGTGCATAAGGCCATGTATTCCTGTTCTGCAGAGAAATGCGATGCAATTACCCAGGGGCAGTGCTGTTTTTCAGGAAGATAATTCCTCCCTTTTCGCACCGTTTGAAATGATCGTTGGCCAATCCTGTGTAATTTAAGGATGACAGGGCCGGTCCCAAGTGCTTCATATACCCTGGATTCTTTTCCTTCCCCGATGCAGGATCCAAGGGCACTAATTATTCCCTTTTTGACCAGGTGAGCGATTGCAAGTGTATCATATCCATTAAAAACCAGGCAGTATCCTGGATATGGAACCTGCGAAAATTTGACCATTCCCTTTTCCATCAGTTTTGAGATTCTGAAATGAACTTCATTTGCAGACAGTCGTGTGTTGCGAACCAGTTCTTCTTCCGGCACCCAGGAGAATCTGCCCATGAGGAACTCAATGGACTGAAGGATGCGAAGTTCATATTTATGGAGGGATTTTATATGGTCTGCCGAGAGGTGCATTTGCTTATGGTTTTATCATGGTATGTTATAGTGCATTGTATCGGTCAGAGGGTACATAAAAAAAGATTCAGTATGCATTATGTACCACATGAACCTCCTGGGCAGGGTGTTGTCAGAACCATGCAGCAGATGTCGGGAACCATCTGTGTTATTTCAACGGTATTCTGGACGACACTTGTGCGCTACACATCTTGCTGCCGATATTTTAATTCGAGCAAAAAGAACTATCCGGATTCAGGGAGGGCTTGGTAAAAAACCGGTTCTCTCAATAATCTGGGACGGCTCCGCCAGATATCTGCTCCTCTACATTCTTGGATGTATCGTTGGGAATCGTCCGAATATGGAATTTGTCATTCTTCATATCAACTCCGGATGTAATCACCAGGACTCCCCATCCAATCAGGTACCATTACCTTCCGGAATCACCATCAGGGAGAAATATCTGCAATATGAGCATATTACGGAAGTCGTTACCAGTTCTGGTTCAGATAGGATTGTGCAGGCATGTACTCTTGATGATGAAGCGGAACAGGTCCTATCTTCGTTATTATCCGGAGACTGTTGTTCTCTCATATGTTCTGATCAGACCTTTCCGGTACCCTGTCTTACTCCTCTGAGGGAAATTCCCTATACAGAACTCATGATGGTGGCTGATTATTGGGGGGTGCCGATTCAAGAAAAGAAAGGAGAAGAGAGTGATATCAGAAAGATTGTAACAGATCTTACAAATAATCATCCATCTCTTCCCTTTTCGCTCCTGAATTATCGGGATCGACTTTGTGAACTTGGTAAAAACCAGATATGATCTTCCCTATTATGCTTACCCTTTTTTCCTATCTCATAAAAGAAGTAAACAATCATGATCACTGATTCACCAGATCCCGAACCAATACTTGCAGTTCTGAAGGATACTATCCAGTCCAGTCAAGCTTCCGGTTTTGTTATCGGATTATCCGGGGGTATTGATTCAAGTGTATCAGCAGCCCTTTGTGTTCAGGCTGTTGGCCCGGAATATGTGCAGGGCATCTTTCTGCCTTCAGATGTTACTCCATCCCAGGATGCTGAAGATGTCAGAATGCTCGCGGAATTTCTTGAAATTCCGGTCATGACGATTCCAATCGGTTCCATCATTGACCAGTACCGGAGCATGCCTGGATTTAATGACACACCGTACCTTGCTGGGAACCTTATGGCACGAACCAGGATGACAATTCTCTACTATTATGCAAACCAGATGAACAGACTGGTGTGCGGAACTTCGAATTACACTGAGTATTTGGTAGGATATTGCACAAAATATGGTGATAATGCTGCAGATGTGCAACCAATTCTACATCTGCAAAAATCTCAGGTATGGCAGTTTGCCCGAAAGATTGGCATTCCGGAAAGGTTGATTACCAAAACACCATCCGCAGGACTCTGGCATAATCAGACTGATGAGGATGAACTTGGTATGACATATGAGGTCATAGATACAGCCATAAAATGCCTTGAAATACAGGAATGGGTACCAAAAACGCAGGAAGAAAGGATAGTACTGGAAAAGATCCAGCGTGCGGGCCACAAACAGCGCCCGGTTCCTCAGGTAAAAAGGAATAATTTCTGATATTGTTCAAGATATGATCCAGGTTTATTAAGGAATGCCAGGCTTTGTTCATCACCGACACAGGAATAAAGCGCCTGCTGAGGGAAAGGATGCGGTAGTGGTTTCCCATAACAGGTCACTTCGCGTATGTGTGGAACAAAATCCGGGTACCGTGGATTTCTCTCCTTTTTCCCGTCGGCAAAAATATAATACGCAGCCCCCTGAAATGTCTCAAATGGATGGTACTCACTTGTAAATGCGGATGAGACAAGATTTGCCATCAGAAGTGTTTCAGCAGAGGGATTGATAGTCACATGACCATATCCGGGGGGTATAAGAACCAGATCACCTTTTCGTGCCCTGACCAGGACAATATCTGACAAGTCTTCCTTTTGTAACAGATAGAGCACCTCCCCATCAAGGACTTCGTATATCTCAGGATACGCATGACCATCTGGGGCAGGCTGATGATAATGCCCTTTGGTTTTTATCCATTCGCCGCAGATTACCTTTCCTGGAATTCTGGTGACATCATATCTGATCTGATGCCGCTCTAACCATTCTTTATCCTGTTCATTTTTTGACAGGCCACGAAACATCTCGTATGCCATCCCTTCACATCTGCAATCCGGGTCTGCCATGACTGAAAGGAGTTCTGCGCAACTTCTTATGTCCGGATTTTCAAGAGGGAGTATTTGCATGTCAGTTCATCTCTCCTATTTACACTAATACTTACCGCATTACCTGTGATTTACAAATCTGATACAAACTGCATTGTCGAAATGTCAGTCAGCCCTTTCATCGCCTGCATGATGACATTTATTCCTTCTTCCCGGAGTGCCGCCATCCAGTTCGTTCCCCCAAGAGCCGCAAGCCCCATATACTGGGGGTCAACCGCGACACCTAGGCAAGGAGTATTGGGAAGTCCGAGATCCAGTATTCCGGTAAAGTATCCATCAGTAAGTTCTTCTAATACTTCCTCCACATCATCTTCTGCTTCCATATGGCACTCACGTATATTACCAAGCAGACTCCCGTTCCCATTTTTCATGACCTGAAGGACTGATGTTATCTCCTGGGAGACCAGGACCTGTAAGGGATCAATAGTCGTATATTCGTATTTTATCAGGTGGGTAAACCGCTTGGGAATGTTGTCTGCGACTTCAACAACACCTCCGCCGATTGGATTAAAGGGGATCCCACGCTGGAGTAACAGACCGTCAAGGGTGGTACTACAAAGGGTCAGAATCCCACACTGATCCGGTGGTATAACAAAGCCATCTATCTCTTCACCGGCGAAAAGGATCCTGATAAGACTGCTTGGTGAGACCCCAGCTTCACACGTAGCGCGAAACACGGATAATGTATGCTCAAGGTCTGCTGCACGCACCAGAGAGAGGTTATATACCACGGTCCCCGTCCCTTCTAAAGGGCTAAATGTGACCTGCATGGCAAAATCCTCTATCCGGTGACTGACAAACCTGAGGAAATCACTCATGACTCATTGTACGAGCCCGTAGATAGAAAAATATTCTTTTTTCGGACGGCAAACAGTACGGTATGGAGCAGAGAACCAGGGAAAAAGCATCACGGGCAGTTTCAGATATTCTGAAAGCAGCCGGATTTGACGTTCATCATGCAACAGCGCCCCTGGACATGTCTGCAATCAGGAAAAACACATACCTTCTGGTGATGTGTACTGATGATCCGGAAGAGGCATACTCATACTCTGATACTGAGTATACCATCCGGGTGGGGCAGGAAGAAAAGGTCTGTGAAAAACTTCTGGTTACATTTAATCCTTCTATTACAGCCGACAATTGTCTCGTCTGGTACCCGGAAGAGTTTGCTCTGTATGCAGGTGAAGCAGTTCTGGCCCGGGTCTTGAATAAAACACTGGTTCTTCCACTTGATGGGATGGAAGAGAGTTCTTCATATAAGGCGCGTGGTTCACACGAACCCGACACAAGTGTCCGGATCCCTCACCTTCCTGTCCGTGTTCATCGGGATGAAGCTGAAGAAAAGGCCGGAATACCTGGAGTCGCAACCCTTCGTTTTCTTCCATACTGGATGTTCCGATATAGTTGCAGGGGCTGTGCAGTGTATAAAGACCAGAATATCAATTTTGATGGAGATGGTTCGGGAGCTTTAAATGCCATTAATGGCGCGCTTTCAGATATTGATGCAGATACTGTTACCAGGAGAGAAATTCCTGATGGAAGTGAGATTGCAAAACCTTCAATAAACCGCGATGATGCTGAAGTAAAAATCACCCGCCATCTCATTAGTTCAATGACAAAACGGGTCAGGATTCGACAGGTAAAAGGGGATGCAATTTTTTACGAAGAGAAGAATCTCTCCCCTGATCCGGATAATATTTCACTTGATCTTCGGGAGATCTATATCCCGGTCTGGCAGATAAAAGGAAAGAAGATTGTAGAGATTAATGCGTTTACCGGAAAACGACTGATTGAACCGCTCGATGATGGTGTGGAAGTTTTTTAAATCCTTCTTTTTAAATCTGAAAGTCTTTCGGTTACTTCTTCAACATGACCTTTTACTTTCACTTTTCTCCAGATCCCTCTGATGATACCTTCAGGATCTATGAGAAATGTTGATCGTTCGACACCCATGTACTCCTTTCCGTACATTTTTTTGAGCTTCCAGGCCCCAAATGTTTCGATGACAGAATGGTTTTCATCTGACAATAAGGTAATTTTCAGGTCATGCTTTTCAATAAATTTCCTGTGACTTTCCGGATTGTCTGGACTGATTCCAATGACTGGGACTCCATGTTCTGATAACTCTTCGTACACCGCAGAAAATGCCAGTGCTTCTGTTGTGCATGCCGAGGTGTTATCTTTTGGATAAAAGTAAAGAATTAACCAAGATCCATGATGTGAAGCGAGGGTATGGAGAGTTCCTGAATGATCCGGAAGGTTGAAATTCGGCGCGGGATCTCCTGTTTTGAGTTCTTCATTCATTCCTATCTTCCTAACCTTGTGATTGGATGATGAAACCAGATATCATTAACGGCTCTGGGTATGATTACAATCCTGATGGTCAGGATCAAATTATTTGTTATTGGAAAGGTGAAAGAGTCGTATATCCGTGAGGCAATTGCCGATTATGCCAAACGAATTGGTTCATATTGCCAGATAGAATGTAAAGAATTCCTTGAATCCACAATACCTGATGACCATCCGGCTTCTGTTGACGGAGCAAAAAAAAATGAAGGAGAAAAATTATGCAGTGGGATCACACAGCAGGATTATGTAATAGCCCTTGATCGTACTGGAAAAACCAACACCAGTGAGGGTCTCGCTGATATTATCAAATCATGTGAGGTCAATGGTCCTTATCAGATCGTTTTTCTTATTGGTGGTCCACATGGATTGTCAGTTTCTTGTAAAAACAGGGCGGATTATATACTTTCGATGTCAGCAATGACGTTTCCACATCAACTGGCACGACTATTATTGTATGAACAGATATACCGTGCTTTTACCATTATCAGAGGGCAGCCGTATCATCGTTGATGATTCAAAAAGATGATTCAGGAAGAACAGGATGACTTCATAATTTGTATTCGTTCCTGGGTTATCGGGGGAATATGGATTTTTCCAGAATTTTCAATAAATTCAGGAACATTCATGGATAACTCAACCAGATGTGACACATCCTGCCATGGTTCTGGATATATGTGCTGGTCAAGCCATTCACCTTCAGATACTGGTTCATAAGCAATTTGTTCATATTCGATAGAAAATTCTGCAGAAATACCTGGTTTATTTCCTCTGGGATCTAATCTGATCCATTTATCCAGAGGTTCGATATAAACTGCAGCAAGGCCATGAAGCACCCAGCTCCCATTCTCACTTCGCACCCGCTGATAACACAGACCGGCTGGGATCCCAAGTGCCCTGCATAACGCAACAAACAGGTGGGACTTCCCAAAACAGAGTCCATGTCTGGCGTTCAGGACATCGGTCGCATTCCACATCAGATCTTTGTGTCCAGCATCGACTGAATGAGCAATAGAATCCCGAACCCAGGTATACAGTGTTCTTGTTCGTTCGATGTCGTCGATTTCAGATGTGGTAATAGTTCGTGCCAATGTGCGTATCTCTGCATTTGTGCAGTTAATCACTCCTGAGCAGGAAAGGTATGGAGTGATTGATACGGGAGGTATGAGTGGGGGGAGGTGCATCTTGTATCACCAAGGTGATCATCTCAAGTGCTTATCGCATCAATATTTCGATCTGTCAGTTTTCGGTTTTTCTGCAATGATACCGTCAAAATCAGACTAGAGGTCTATTTTATTGAGGGATGACATACCTGATACAAGAAAGGTATTTGTATTTATGAGTAACCTGAAATCTCCAATCCTTACTGATTTGTATGAATTGACCATGATGTATGTCTGGTTTTTATCGGACACCATAAATAATCAGTCCTGCTTTGATCTTTTTTTCAGATCCTGTCCCTTTCAGGGTGAATACATAGTTGCAGCCGGTATAGACGATGCGCTCTTATTTCTTCAAAATGCCCGGTTTTCCAGGGAAGATATCGCGTATATCAGGTCACTCAATCTCTTTGATGAATCTTTCCTGATCTGGCTCTCTGAATGGAGATTTGATGGTTCTGTTCATGCAGTGGATGAAGGAACCGTTGTGTTTCCTGGCGGACCTGTCTTCAGGGTGAGTGGCCCTATTGGATCCTGTCAGCTGGTCGAGACCGCTCTATTAAACCTTATCAATTTTTCTTCTCTCATCGCAACGAAAGCAGCCCGGATATGCATGGTTGCCGGGTTTGATACGGTAATGGAATTTGGAGCCAGAAGAGCCCAGGGACCGGACGGAGCATTATCTGCTTCACGTGCAGCCTATATTGGTGGGTGCACTGGGACATCCAACGTTGAAGCGGGAAAGATGTTTGGCATCCCGGTGAAGGGAACCCATGCTCATTCCTATGTCATGTCATACCATTCTGAACTGGATTCATTCAGGCGGTATGCAGAGGTTTTTCCCCAAGCATCTGTTCTTCTGGTCGATACGTATGACACCATCTTCAGTGGAATGGTTCATGCCATTGAGGTAGGTCTTGAGATGAAAAGACAAGGCCGGACTTTGGCTGGTGTGAGACTTGACAGCGGTGATATGCTCTCGCTTTCGAAACAGGCAAGGAAGATGCTTGACGATGCAGGACTTTCTGATACGAAGATTGTCGCGTCCGGAGACCTTGATGAGTATGGCATTCACACACTCAAAGAGCAGGGTGCCCCCATAGATCTCTACGGAGTCGGGACCAGGCTGGTGACCGGTCATGAATCACCTGCAATCGCCGGGGTGTATAAGTTATCCGCGATAGAACACACTCTCGGACATAGCGAGATGAGGATGAAGGTTACTGACCATACTGAAAAGATCTCGCTTCCTGGCATTAAGCAGGTATATCGCTCCTTTGATGGCAATGGGATGATGACCGGTGACTGTATTGAACTTGAGTCCGCTGGATTTGATGTTCCAGGTTATGTCCCCTTACTCATCCCGGCTCTTCGTGATGGTTCCATCGTCCGACCAGAACGATCTTTGCATGATATCAGAAATCATGTAATGAGCGCTTTGCAGACGATACCTCCAGACGTGGTCAGGCTGATGTATCCATCCAGGTATCCGGTATCAATCGGGCCAGCCCTTACAAAGGCCAGGGAAAAAATGATGAATGAGTTTACCGGTTAATCCGGCATACTCACATTATTCGACAATCATATTTTCATTAAACCGGTCTTCAGTTGCAAGCAGGAAATCTGAAGACATATGCAGGCAGTCTTTTGGACAGATATCATTACACTGGCTGCAGAAGACACACTGGGTAACCCAGATCCTGATTCTTTTTATCTCTGGTATAAATTCAATAGCATTTGCCGGACAGACCCTGATACACATTTTACATCCAATACAGGTGTTCCGGTCATACAGGATCTTACCCCGGTACTTGACCGGTGTTGGGATCGGCGGATGAATTGTTGCCTTTCCTGCAGCAACTGACTCCAGAAATCCGGTGATCGTCGATGGCAGGTTTTTTGCCGGGAAGAAATTAGTTGCCGGCTTTTTAAAGAGCTGGCGAAGCACCATCGGAACTGAGGGGAGTTTGATCATAAGAAACACCCCGCACTGAGAATACTCCCATCAAGTATGATAAGAAACATCCCGATGAGTCCGATGGTCGTGAGCCATCCCCAATACAAAGATACCACGGTGTTGATCCTGAACCGTGCCATAACCACCCGGACAAGTGAAACGGAGAAAAACATGACCACAATCACCTTGAGAAGGAAGAAGATCAGATCTACTCCGGCTGCCATGACTCCTGACATTCCAAGAACCGGAGAGAGATTCCAGGGGAAGAAGAGGAGCACCGCAAGGCCTGCCATCGCCACCAGTTTCGCAGCCATGGAGAGGGAGAAGAGGGCAAGGTTTCGTCCCGAGTACTCGACCAGAAGCCCACCACACAGTTCGGTTTCTGCTTCCGGGGTATCACAGGGGATCCGGGAGAGCTCAGCAGGGGTGACCCATGCAAGTACGATGAGCAGGAGGATACAGCCGATGATTCCGACCGGTCCGACAACTGTCCAAATGGGATTTGCTGCGAGCGTGTTCACAGAGAATGGCATGACCAAACCTTCTACGGCAAGTCTCCAGGCAATTGCGACAATTGCGATTGCAAGAGGAAACTCATAGGCGATCATAGTCACCATCTCACGCTGGGCACCCACACTTGCATAGGGAGATCCTGAAGCAAATCCCCCGGCAACCATCGCAAGGGCCGGGACCGTCAACAGGTACATGATCAAGATCAGGTCTCCATATTCACCAATCATGGGAAGAGGTGTCCCGACCGGGAGAATGCTGCCCAGGGGAAGGTAAAAGAGTACCGTCACTGCTGATGCAAATGCAACGATGGGTGCTGCATTAAAAAGTGACGGGATAGCATTTGCAGGTACGACTGAATCCTTGCAGAGGAGTTTTCTGATATCGGTAAAGGGCTGGGTCAGGGGAGGTCCCTGTCTCATCTGCATTCGTGCTGCACAGATTCGGTCAACACCTATCAGGAAAAGACCGGCTATTATCCCAAACAACGTGATGAGTACAACACCAGCAATGGTGGTAAGAAGCTCCATTATCATGCCTGAAGCCTCCGTGTCTTTTCAACCGATAACCGGTGAAGATGTTCCTTTGTCATGATCCCAGCATCCCCGTCTGTACTTACCACAGCAACCCGATCGGTGCATGACATACAGGGATCAATGGATGCGACAATAATCGGGATGTCAGCAATCTGCTCTCCCTGCAGAATCTCAACCCAGGCCATCTGGTTTGAGTAGGTTGATGCCTTGACTTTCCACATCTCAGGAGCTTCCTGCTTTCCATTCATCCTGACATAGTGCATATCCTCTCCACGGGGAGCTTCAACCCGTGCAAATGCCTCGCCGGATGCCTTCTTGAGATTCATGAGCAGTTTGGCATACTTCTCTTCAGCAAGAACCGGGCCTTCGGGCATCTGTTTCATGCACTGCCTGATGATGTCGATTGATTGTTTCACCTCAAAGATGCGGACAATGATCCGGTCATATACATCCCCGGTACCATCACTGCCATAGACATCAGGAAGCACGATATCAAAATCAAGGTCTCCATATGCTGCATAGGGAGAATCAATTCTGACATCCATGGCAAGGCCGGAAGCCCGAGAGGTTGGTCCAACCGTTGCAAGTTCCAATGCCCGGCGTTTCGTCAGAATTCCGGTGTTTTTGCACCGCATGGCAATGGTCTTGTCATTGAGGAAGAGGTTGACCATCTTTTCCAGGAGCCCCTCATAGTACTGGAGAGCCTGCTCAAGACGGGGGAACATATCGACTGTGATGTCACGACGGGTTCCTCCAAGCATCATGATACCATAATTGACCCGGTTTCCGGTAATATACTCAATTACATCGACTGACTCTTCCCGAATCTGCCAGGCAAGGTAAAAGAGGGTATCAAATCCGAGTTCGTGGGCGGCGACTCCGGCCCAAAGGATGTGAGACTGGATTCTCTCAAACTCGGCAATAATGGTCCGGACATAATACGCCCGGTCAGGAACCTCGATATCTGCAATCTGCTCAACTGCCTGTGCAAAGACAAGTGCATGAGCAACGCCACAGATACCGCAGATCCTATCACACAGGTGCAGGATCTGAACCGGATTTCTTCGCATGCCCATCCATTCAATGCCACGGTGTGCCCGGCCTGGTGAAAAATTGACCTTTTCAACAACCTCACCATTCATCTGAAAGGTGAAATTGATTGGCTCTTTTAATGCCGGATGTATCGGACCGATAGGGAGTTCATAGGGTGCTTTTTTCTGACTCATTCTGCTGCACCTCCGGATGGGGCCTCCTTCGCAGGTTCTGGTTCCTTCTTCTCGACCGGTTCAGGTTCTGCTACCGTGGGAACAGCCCTGTCGGTGGGGCGATCAACTTTCCAGAGTTCCCTGACCATAGAGGGGGGAATGCCTTTTTCATCCTTCCTCCAGGGGTATACATTTTCAGGAAAGTCATCTGGTAGAAAGATACGCCGTGAGTCAGGAATGCCATCAACGGTAACCCCGATCATGTCCTGTTTCTCACGTTCAGAATAGACTGCACCGGGGATGAGCCCGGATATCGTGGGCACATGGGGGTCTGATTTTGGGACCTGAATGGTGAACACAACACAAATCTCCTCATGTTTTCCACCAAAGAAGACCTGAAGATGGTAGAGAAGGTCTATCATATCCCCATTATCTGATGCTGCGATAACCCCGAGGTGTGGATAATCGATTGAGATGAGTTCTGCAACCGCATCATTGATATCTTCACGGGAAACCGTCATCCACACCGTCTTCTGGGGGAGTTTTTTCACTCCTTCACACCGCTCCTTTACCTGGACATTACTCACCCGGGTGCCGAATTTCTGGACAAACCGGTCTGCCAGTTCCTGTGGTGTCATGGTTGCTCTCATGATCTCACCTCCTTTTCTAGCCTCTCAAGTTTTGCAATCGCCTGCACCACGCCATAAATAATCGCTTCAGGCCGTGGTGCACAGCCTGGCACATACACATCCACTGGGATAACCTGGTCGATTGGTCCGTCAAGATTGTAGGAGTCGTAAAACACTCCTCCTGACTGACCACAGGTTCCTACACACATGACAACTTTTGGAGCTGCCATCTGGTCATAGACCCGTTTTACCCGGTCTCTCATCTGGTGAGTAACTGGACCGGTAACAAGCAGGACATCTGCATGCCGTGGTGATCCGACCAGTTTTATTCCAAATCGTTCAGGGTCGTACCGGGGGCAGAGTGCTGCGACAATCTCGATATCACATCCGTTACAAGACCCTGAATTCACATGAAATACCCAGAGTGACCGGTTAAATGATGGAGAGAGTTTCATTTCAGGATCACCACCACGATGAGGACGAGAGCCGTCACAAACAAATATGCCAGGAAATAATCCGAAAGATTACCGGTATGGAAGGGCTTTATGAATTTGTAGTATCCTGACAGGGCATCGGTATATCCCCAGTACAGGTTTCCTGCCCGGATGTGTACCGCCTCTTTTTCAGGTTCTGCATTTCCTGAGAGGAACGGGGCCGTTGCTCCTGCACTCGAATCATAGGTCTTCTCTCCACGTGACCAGATGAGCCATCCTATGATGAAGGCTATAATGAAGGCAATCACCCAGAATACGGCATTCCATGCACCAAATCCGGTTGAAAGCGTGAATGATTCTATCATTTAAGCACCTCCGAGGACTGCCGATATATAGCCCTGGTAATCGATGAGTGCCGTTGCTGCCGGAGCAACCAGGGCATCTACCACCTGTTGAGGGAATATACCAAAGAGGATAACCAGAACTGCCAGTATTCCCATCGCAATGAGCATCGGTCTTGGTGCATCCTCAACGTCCTGATATTCAGGCAGTTTTGGACCCATGAACATGGAATGGAAGACTTTGACGAAGGAAGCCAGAGTCAGGATACTCACGACCATGGCGATGACGGCAAGAAGGGGATTGAACAGGAACGTGGACTCATAAATGAGCAACTTGGATGCAAATCCGTTGAATGGCGGAATCCCGGCGATTGCCAGTGCTCCGATCATGAAAAAGACCATGGTCCATTTCATATTGTGTCCAAGGCCACCAAGCTGGTTGAGATTTCGTGTTCCACACCGGTACATGATGACACCGGCGGTCAGGAACAGAAGACCCTTGTACAGGGCATGGTTCATGATATGGAAGAGCCCTCCCTTGAGTGCCATCATCCCGACACTCTGGGAAAGGCAGGTACTGGAAAGTGCAGCTAGTCCGACTCCGACACCAAGCAACATGTATCCGGTCTGAGAGACTGCATGATATGCCATCAACCTCTTTACATCCTTTTGTGGGATTGCCATCGTGACACCGATGAACATAGAGAGCACTCCAAGAATGATGATGACCCATCCGACGGTAAGCAGGTTTATCTGGCCTCCGTAGAGGGTGAAACATACTCTGAAGAGAGCATACAGACTTGCCTGTGATGAGACAACCAGGAATGCCGTGACTGCTGATGGTGCCATGGCATAACTGTCCGGCGTCCAGAAGTGCATGGGGACTGCTCCACACTTCATGGCAAGGGCAGTAAAGAACAGGACAAATGCGATGATATCAAGCCCGGTCATCTGCATCCGGTCAGCGATAACTGCCATATTGAGGGAGTTATACTGGGCAAAGAGAAGACCGACTCCTACCAGGAAGAGCATGCCCCCGAGGGTAGAGAGTGCTGCATATTTCAGTCCGGCTTCTGCAGCAACTCCCTTATCTATCCGGTAGGCAACCAGAGCAGCTCCGGCAAGGGAACTGATCTCAAGGAAGACAAAGAAGTTGAAGAGGTCTCCGGTTGCGATCATCCCATATACGCCGGTGATAAGAAGCAGGAGGAGGGTAAAGAATCCGTCCTTTCCTGATAATTTCTCCATGCTGGATATGGAGTAGAGGGTGATACAAAAACCGACGATAGCGGCGATTATGAGCATGAAGGCGTTCATCGGATCAATGGTAAAGATGATCCTGATGGGGATGCCCCCTGAATCTGGTGGGATTACCTGTGATATCGTGTCAACCCCGAATGTATACACAATCGTCCCGGTTTCAAGAACCCGTGATGCAACTAAAAGCCCGCAGAGTGATGAAAGGGCGGTGATGAGAAGTATCCAGACATTTCGGACCGTATCGCCTGCTCTGGAGAGGAGTGGAGTTAAAAATGCTCCCAGCAGAGGGATTGCGATAAGAAGTCCTGGCAGGTTGTCAAGTAGTATATCCATTTTTTACCCCTGCAGTTTTGAGACTTCACGGACGTCAGTTGTCCGATAATACCGATAAATTATCATCACCATGGAGAGCAGCAGGGCAAGGGTTGCAACACCGATGACAATGCTCGTCAGCGTCAGAGCCTGAACTGTGGGCATCACCATGGCAAGAGAAGGAGCCCCGGTAAAGATGGGTGCAATTCTGTCCCACCGGTAGCCAAGTGCGATGAGGAAGAGGTTGACTCCGGATTCTATGAGTGATATTCCCATGATAATTTTGATAAGATCCTTTTTTAGAAGGATGGTATACAGGCCGAGCAGGATGGTGATTGCAACGACCAGGAATGGAAGATTATCTATCATTCTCCCTCCTCGTGAGATCGAATTCCACTTGTCATATACAGAATGATGATGCTGAGTCCGCCGAGCACTTCAATCCCCACAGCGATATTCATGATAGGAATTGTGCCTGCGGTATTCAGAAAACCTGGATTAATCCCAAATGGGACTGCCTGACCAAACAGACCTCCGGTTCCATTTAAGAAGTTCATGAAGAAGAGATACCCGAGTGGTATTGCGGCAAGGGCGGTTCCGATAAACAGAATAAGACCTGACATCTCGCATGACTGAAAAGTTTTCTTCTGGAACCATCCCAAAAAGTCCTCCAGTTTATAGGCAACTATCAGCAAAATGAATCCGGTTGCGATTACTGCTCCACCCTGGAATCCTCCCCCGGGGGTTAAGTGCCCGTGAAGCACGATGTAAAAACCAAACACCGTGATAAAGAGGAACATCACATCCGCTGTGGTCCGGATGATTTTACTCAGACTGTCACTCATATTCGTAGTCCTCCTCTTTTTTCCGAAGTCTGAAAAGGACTGATACTCCAAAGACTGCGGTAAACAGGACACATGCCTCTCCCAGGGTATCAAAACCACGGAAATCGAAGACAATGGATGTCACGATGTTATTTGCACCGGTCTGCTCCTGCCCGTGAGCGATAAAGTAGTCATCCATGTCTGACATCGCAGGGCTTCCGAACGGTAATGAGACTGCAGCAAACAAGAGGCCGGCTGCCAGAACTACAAGCGTAAACCATGCTACTTTGGTTCGCATCATGTCACCTCCTGGTCATGGGTCGCCCTGATGGCAATCAAAAATATTGCCGTTGAGACTCCGGCACCGACGGCTGCCTCAGCAATAGCAACATCCGGGGCCTGGAGGATATAAAATTCAATCGAGAGGAGAAAACTGAACGCTGCAAAGGTAACCGCGGCGGAAATGAGGTTCTTCTGCCAGACAATAAATGCTGCAGTGATGAGGATGCCGATTAAAACCAGAATGTGAATAATGTCTATCACAGGCCTGCCTCCGTTAGTTTATCTACGACTGCGGGGTCTGGATTTTGTCCGCTCCGGTGTGCAGCACGGGCGATTGCATGAGATCCTGCAGCATTCGTTATTGCCAGAGCAAAGACGGCAATGATGGTGTGGGTGATGACCATGAGATACTGGGAATCACTGGTCCCTAGGTATTGTGATATTGCAAATACGACCACTCCAAGGCAGAGGAAGATACTTCCAAATGTTGTTGCCTTGGTCGATGCATGAAGTCGCGTGTACACATCAGGGAATCGCAAGAGTCCGATTACTCCAAGAGCATTGAATAAGAGTCCGATGACAAGCAGGACGAGTATAATAGTATCTGCGATCATCAGAGTTCACCGCCGATATGCTTTGCAATATACAGGGTTGAGACAAAGGATAGCAGAGCGTAGACGATTGCAACATCAATGAAGATGTACTGCTGGTACACCACACCGAGCAGAATCATGACCGCTACCGTGAGCGTGTTGATGGTATCCACCGCCACGACCCGATCCGGGTTTGTCGGCCCGAGAACCAGTCTTACCATAGCCCCAAAGGCGATAATTACCGTGAGCAGGGCGGCAATCATAAAGATATCTGTCATTCGGCTATCCTCCGGATCCATGCCGGAATATCCATGTATGAAAAGATCTCTTTTGCCTCAAATGCAGGTTTCTTCTCATCACCTTCGTTCAGATGGATGACGTGGATAAAGAGGTCATGGTTCTTTTCATCTACGTCAACACTCAGGGTTCCTGGTGTGAGCGTAATTGAATGAGCAAGCATGGTCACTCCCAGATCAGATTTCATCCCGGAATGCAGCCTGATAATACCTGGTCTGACCCTTCCGGTAATAACCCGGTATGCAACGTCAAGATTTGCTTTTGTCAGTTCTACCAGGAAAGGCCCACAGATATATATGAGAATACTGATGAGCCGGACCGGGCTTAACATCCGGTAATTCTTATACCTGCAAAAGATCTTCCTACAGATAACTCCGGTCACAAGGCCGATGATTATTCCTGCAAAAATTTCCTCCCATGACCAGAAGAGAACAGAGCCGGATCCAATAACCAACGCCAGATAAAACAGAAAAGCCACACAAGCAGTAACGATAAACGGGATCATTGTATCACCTTTTCCCGGTCATCATAATGGCATACCCATGCCAAACCCTCTCGATATGTCATGATAGATCGTGATCAACTGAGGTGGTTATCCGCATCATATAATATTTTTTATTCGATCAGCTTTCTTATTTTTTTGAAAAACGGCTTTTTTTGAAGTTTGGAGGACTGGTCAGTACAAAGCAGTATGTAGGGATAGATCATACAAATGGGGAGATATGGGTGGATTATACCACGGCAGAATTCTCCTTCACTGGTGTGATTCGTGTCATACGCCGGTTCTTGCAGAGCGTTGTGCATGCGGGGCAAGTACCCGTGCAGTCCCTGTGACCCCTCCTGGTGATGCACGACCAGCATTTTCTGATGATATTGCCTTTGTCAATTCAATATATGAAGATCAGTTTGGAATGTCGATCATTCCCGAAGGCCAGATTGCCCTTCTGAACAAAGTCCCGGATCATGACCGGATGGAAGAGATAATCGTGGGTGGGGCGATAATCGGAGCAATCCGGTACCTTCCGGCAGAAGGTCGCTGGGAGGCTCTTCCCCGTCCGGATGCAGCCCTCATCGCTACCCCAAAAAAGCGGTTTATTATTATTGACGAGGGAGCGCTTTCATCGGTCAGGGAAGGCAGAAGTCTTCTGGCTCCCGGTCTTATCTCCTGTGACTCTTCGGTCAGGGAAGGAGATGAGGTCTTTATGATGACTCCGTCCGGGATCTGTGCTGGTGTTGGCAGGGCACGGGTTGATGCGGATGAAGCAAGCTGCATGGAACGGGGGCAGGTTGTAAAGACAAGAAAAAATATTCCTTCTGCATATACACCCGGTCAGGCAACGTGGGATGATGTCATCAAAGCAAATGCCGACGTGCTATTAAAAGCTGAAGCAGCATCCGGAAAGTTCATCGCCGACAGTATCGGCCCTTATGAGCATCTTCCCATGTCAGTCTCATATTCGGGTGGAAAAGACAGTCTTGCAACATTGCTTGTTGTGATGAACACGTACCGGAAACTCCCGATTCTGTATATCGATACCGGCCTTGAGTTTCCCTCAACCGAAGAAAATGTTTGTGACGTGCAGGAACAGTATGGACTCGAGTGTGTCAGGATAGAATCAATAGAAGAGTTCTGGCAGGACTTTGAAGAATCCGGTCCACCTGCCAGGGATAACCGGTGGTGTTGCAGAACCTCCAAACTTGAACCTCTGCGCCAACACATTGTAAACACCTATGGTGAAGAAGGTGAGATGGTATCATTTATCGGACAACGCAAGTATGAGTCATTTTCACGCATGAAAAATCCCCGGGTCTGGCGCAATTCTTATGTAAAGAACCAGATTTGTCTCGCTCCGATTCATACCTGGACAGCCCTTCATGTGTGGCTCTATATCTTCCGGGAGAAAGCTCCGTTCAATTCTATGTATAAGCACGGTGTTGACCGGATGGGGTGCTACATGTGCCCTGCAAGCGACCTTGGTATTTTGGAGAAGATCAAAATTACGCATCCTGAACTCTGGCAGGAATGGGAGCAGGCCGTATCACAGTGGATGAAAACCAAAGGGATATCGCAAGACTGGTTTGAGAGCGGAGAATGGAGAACACGGGGAGATAAAGCAGTATGAGCACCATTGTTATCGTCGATTATGGCCTTGGGAATATGCGCAGTGTCAGTAAAGCAGTTCAAAAGGCCGGAGCAGAGGTTCTGATCTCGCATGACCTTGATGAGATCCGGGCAGCAGAAGGAATCATTCTCCCCGGCGTTGGTGCCTTTCATGAAGGGATGACCCAGCTTGCAGATCTGTCGCAGACCTTAATCGAATCCGAAGGTCAGGTTCCGATTCTTGGTATCTGCCTTGGTATGCAGATGATGATGGAGTTCTCTGAAGAACATGGGCTTCACCAGGGTCTAGGCCTTATACCAGGGACTGTGAGGCGTTTTTCCGATACTCCGGGGTATAAAATTCCCCATATGGGATGGAATCAGATAAATCTGAAGAAACAGGACGATCCGCTTTTTGAGGGTATCCCTGATCAGTCGTATGTATACTTTGTACATTCATACTGGGCAGATACTCTGGCAGAATATTGTGTCACATCGACCGATTACATCAATACCTTTGCATCGTCGATTCGAAACGGAACCGCTGTCGGAGTTCAATTTCATCCGGAAAAAAGTGGAGACACTGGTCTTTCAATATTACGAAATTTTATCGGGATGATGTGAGGCTGATTTACGGATGCAATGCCATTTCAATAGTAGCGCGAAGTTGATTATCAGTAAAGGGTTTTACAATGTACCCTCTTGGTTTTGTTTTTTTTGCCCGCTCCATAATTGCAGAGTCAATTATTGAGCTGATATAAACAATTGGGATATTAAATTTCCTGATAATCTCAGATGCAACCTCTATCCCGTCCATCTCTCCTGGCAGGTTGATATCCATTAATACCAGAGTTGGAAGTATCTCTTCTATGCGGCTCAGCGCTTCTATGCTATCTTCAGCAGTTCCCGCAACATTGTATCCCATCTCTGAAAGCCGCCAGGAGATGAGATCGGCAATTACCGGATTATCTTCAACAATAAAGAGTGTTACCTCTGGCACAACAACCTCGGAAACTTCACACTTCCAATGCAATAAGGTATCGCATTTGCACAGCATGAAATTATTGCCTAAAAAAATATGGGTGTATTGTTAATTATTTTAGCAGATGCCGATTAATTACCCATTTTCCAGTGGATCAAAACCCCTTCCTCTATTATTGATGTACTGATGAGTTTTAAGGTCGGAAAATCTGATTCTTTGATAAATCCAGGTCCGTCTGCAAGAGTTGGGGCATTATATCCTCCAATGATAATATTGCCCACAAACATGAATAATTCGTCAACCAGACCTTCAGAGATTAAACCCCAGATCAGTGTCCCCCCACCTTCAACCATCAGTCGGGTAATTCCTTCTTCTGCAAGTTTATGAAGGAGATATGTAAGATCTACCTGTTCTTTTCCGGCAACGATCACATCTGATATCGATTTTAGGTTCTGCATCCTTTCCGTTGGTGCTGCTTCAGATACGGCAACGATTCGCTTTCCAGAACCTTTATGGAGGATTTTTGCATCCGGAGGAGTTCGTGCGTGGCTGTCGACTACGATCCGCACCGGGTGTTCTGGTTTTCCCTGCCTGGTTCGCTCGGCGATATGATCAGGTGATTTAATAGTAAGTGAAGGATCATCTGCCAGCACCGTGCCAATTCCTACCATAATGGCATCACATCCGGCTTTTAAGGTGTCTACCCGTTCAAAATCCTGACTTCCAGATATCTTCACCTGTCTGCGCTCTCTGGTAGATAATTTACCATCAGCACTAACCGCTACATTCACGATGACATATGGGCGCATTTCCATCCCTATTTTCTGTTTCGAAGTCGTTCTATCTCTTCCGTCGCCTCAGGAACCCTAATGAGGAATGTCCCATGACAGGGTTTTGTGAAAGGAAAGATCAATGCATTTCCATCCACAGCAACTCTGATTGGTGGAACTCCAATTATGTTGAGATCAAACATCCGGTATCCTGGTTCAATATCATATTTTTCCTGGTACCGGGAGAGGAATTCACGTGATTCTTTAAAGGATATTTTTGACAGAAGAACTTCATACGGAAGTGACTCTAGACATCCCATGGTGCAACCTCCTCAAGTTTTCGTTTTAAAGGCATTGGGTTATGTATGGCAGGTTCGGCAATGATGGTGCAGGGAAATGATATCTCTCGTGTCATCAGTTCTGCTTCTTCACCAAAAATTATTGCAGTAACAGGTCGTTTTGTCAATGATTCTAATGTCGCTGCATAACTTATACCTGCATCATTGTGAACAAATACATAACTGTCAGTAACAGAGAGTGCTCCCTCTGCGAGCGCTGCTATTGTCGCATCCAGATCTTTCATCTCCATGGTGTAATGACCGTCCGGATCTGCAACCCGAATTAATTGTCTGGCAGAAGGGGTACCTGCAATAATGGTTCTGATTCCTGCCTTCTTCATCCGGTTTGAGAGATACAGAACCAGGCTTGTCTGTACCGGGACTTTTGGACAGCCCATTACCAGGAGTGCAACTCTTTGTGTTGGCTCTTCGGGCATAGATATAGAGGTATATGTATCTCAAGGGGTATGAATAAGGTCGTTTTTTCACTGTCATCAGATCTGATACTTTCTCATGTTTTTGGTTTAGAAAGAAACTTCTTGAGCTGCTGATACTGTACAAAGCTATATGCAACGGTTACATATCTGGGTCGCAGGAGCGGTCCTTCTGATCTCAATTCTCGTTTCTGTTACCGTTATCGGCGCAAATCAGACATGTGTGCCATGCGGTGACAGTTGCTATGATCCAAGTACACAATCCTGCTGTCAGGGTGAGGTATATGACGGACTCCGCTGGGGGGTATGCAAAGGAGTCTGCTTTAATATGGAACAGCAGGTTTGCTGTAATGGTGTGCCGGTAAATGGAACCCGGTGTCTTCCATCATGCGGCGATTCATTCTATAATCCAACTACTCAATCCTGTTGTCAGGGAGAACCAAAAGACGGGTTACTCTGGGGTGTGTGTGGAGGGATCTGTTATGATTTAACGAACGAAACATGTTGTAATAATCAAATATACCCGGGGACTGGCTGGCAAAAATGTGGTGACACCTGTTATAACACAAACAATCAGAGTTGTTGTCTTGGGGAAGTATATGATGGGAAGGGGTACACAAAATGCGGTGATACCTGCTATAACCCGAAGACAGAATCCTGTTGTAAAGGGAAAGTTAGTGAAGGAAAAGTTGAGTGTACATATTAATCAATTCTTTTTTTTTTTTTTTTTTCTCATGTGAAAGCGGGATACACTGTCGGTGCCATGTATATCATCTCTGATCTGGTGTGGACGGAGTGATTTTAAAACAGATCGGACACAAGGAAGGGATGGAGAAGTCTGCGAGAAGAGGTACTACGCTTTCCTAGGATCACAACGGATTTCATCCACGGCACCAGGTGGTACTGGGAATGGTATGATAAAAGTAAAATAAACGGTGAGTTATAGAATAAAATCAGTTCTGGATGTAATCATACTCAACCGTTCCGGGAAGCAGAGTCAGGTCACTCACAAAATGAACTCCTGATACTATCCGTTTTATGGGAAGGTCTGCTACGGGTGCCAGTGCATGAGAGAAGAGTTCAAGGTCAGTCGGACCTGTCCAGGCACCTTTGACCGTTACATTTCCAACATGGTACCTGACCAGCTGGTGAATCTTTGGTGTTCCATCGACATCAGGGATCAATTTTACCAGGTAATTTGGTGTCTCCTCAAGCGATTTTTTTATCTCATCGGTTGGCAGTGTTTCCCATTTGTAGCCCATGGTTCCACGGGCGACTTCCAGTTCTCCATAAAATAGTCTGCCTACAAGCGTATCTTTACTTACCTTGTCAACACCAAGGGAAGGAGTTGCGAGTTTTTTTGGAAATCCCCATATCTCTCTCCCGGCCAGGATGGCCGGTTCATTGTCCAGATACATTGATAAAATAAAGAGTCCTGGCTTTCCTTTATACTGGACCGGGATTACCTGTCCTGATTCAGTATAGTCACCAAGTCCTGAAGAATCAGGCATTCGAATAAATTCGTATTTTACAACTGGTTCTGTTATTTCTAGAGGGGGTGGCACTTTTGTCTTTAAAATATCTGGATCAGTCTCATACGTAATGATGAAATATTCCCGATCGACGAAATGGTATGGTGGAGCCGGATATGATGGATTGTCAACAGGCATTGAGATCTTTTCCTGGGGGTAGTTTTCTTTCATGGGAATAGCCTGCCCTGATTGAAAAACAACCAATGATGCCATGAAAACACATGAAAGTAACAAAAACAGTGAGAATTCAGGATTCATGCAACGTTGTATGGAAAGAGAGTATTTAATATTTTACTTTTTGGATTTATTGGGAGAAGCCTGAAATATATCGAGGAAAGGGATAATGACAGATTTTTTTATCTTGCTTTCTTAACCTGATTTACCGAATAGAGCAAAAAGGGTCTTCATTGAGGAATCGGATGATCCCTCAATGAAATATCCATTCCTTTCAGGAAGGGGACATTTGTTGACCATTCCATGCTGTTTCTTGTTCTTTGGCGAGATCGTGACGTATTTTTTAGATCAAATATTACATGGTGGTACTATTCAGGTCGACGAGGGGAATCGTGGTATCCATCCCATACAGATATGTGAATGATGGAACCCAGGTATACTTCCCGTCATCTCCTTTTCTCACCTGGTAAAAGCAGTAATCACCAAACTCGCGATCACCGTTTTCGTTCAATTTGAGCCTGCCTGTTGCACCATACGACGTTTTTCCCAGGTAATCTGCAAGATAGAGATTGTCCTGTATGCCAGACATATTGTGCTCGACAATCCGGGTTGCCATAACCGTTTCATCATAGGGGAGAATCTCGTAAATATGGGGCTGACGCCCGCCGATAGCGGCCTGCACGGTCTCATGTACACGCCAGTAATCAGAACTTGCAACCTGGCTCGCGTCAAAGGAAAGTGCGGCAAGCCCGGTTGCATCTGCAAACTCAGCAGCCGTTTCATTCTCAAGGACCGTCGGGTTCAGGGCAACACCATCCATCCCTGACCAGTGAATCTTTTTCAGGTTTGGATATGCAGAAGCCTGTGCCATCAGATCCGTTATCTCATCCATGGATATGGCAAAGATGCAGACGCTCTCTTCCCCATATTCTTCAATGACAGGAGTAACGAGAGAATCGAGTTCATCAAGGGTTCCGGTAAAGTCCTGGGTATTCGGGGGATATGAAACGATACCGGTAACATTGGTGACCGAACTGACCAAATCAGCAAGATTAATTCCGTATATATCCCCCCGTGATACAACAATGGTCATCGGGTTAATCATGCCCTTGAAATCGGTATTGAAACTTTCCAGTGCCTGGAGAATATGGTAATCATCGGGACACAACCTGACAACTGCATCCCCGGGGAGTGACAGCTTGATTGAGGTAGACGGGCTGATTGACAGGATCCCCTCGTTGGTGATGATCGGCAGGTACCCGGATACCTCTTCAGACGTAGTTGGTCCGACAATGATCTGCACACCCTGGTTGATGAGATCCCGAGCTGCCTGTGCTGCAGCTTCCTTTGATCCGTCTGTTCCGGCTTTCCTGATGATAACCGTTATGTTTTTTCCGGTCTTTGCGTAGTATTCGTTCATGTCAGCTGCCGCAAGATTCACGGCTGCTTCAATTCCCTTCGCAAATGAAGCGGAATCTCCGCTTTCATCGATGATTGCCCCGATAACTATCTCTCTCTCTGCAGATACAGATCCGACAAGGAGGGCACACCACAATATCAAGATGCAAAAAAATATCTTTTTCATAAATTATTACTCCATTGTGACATCCGGCTTTTCAGCACCAATTCCGGACTCAGGGTTCCCATATGGAATATTTCCTGTATTCATTTAAATCTGATGAAATGATGCAGAGGAGTTATTAGTTCGCATCCTGCCAGACTGCCTTTCTGATGAAAACAGGCTTCTTTTTCCTCCGGGGCCGTCTATCTGGCAGCAGCAGGGGGAATAATCCTTATTCCCTCAATGGCATACAGAGAGTCTTAGGGGTATAGGGGTAGTCTTTAGGTAATCCGCTACCTTGTCTATTCAGTCCTGAGTTATGTCTCTATGGTGTAGAAAAATGATGTTTCGATCAAAGATGGAGTGATTAAAGCTGTAAATGAGGAGCCATGGCTTCCTGATTTCTCTTAAAAAACTCACTTTCTATTTATTTCACCTTCTCATGAACCAGTATTGACCTGATTTTAAAAAATCCTTTTACCTAAATACTAGGTTTCACGAGTATGGCTGATTAGTAACGATAACTTAGTATTTGCGATATGCATGCTTTCGATGTCCTGCATCAAGCACGATGATGATCAGTGTATCCTGTTCAATCCTGATTGTGACCTGGTATATTCCTACTCGTAAGGAGTATCGTCTGACGCCATCAGGGCTTTTCAATTTCTTTAACGTAAGAGCAGGATTTTCAAGATGGCAGAGTTCTTCCAGTTTCTGATATATTGTGAATCGGTACTCTTTGGGTATCTGTTTCAGACCCTGCTCTGCAGAATGGGTGAAAGAGAGAGTAAAAATATTATTCGTCCCCCAATCTTCTTTTTATCTCTTCGAGGGAGTATGTCTTCCCGGTTTTGTATTCTTCCTCGGCTTTTTGAACCCTGGCCCATGCTTCGGGGGTGAGTTCTTCCTCCTCGGAACAGAGGGTGATAAGTCGTTCTATTACCTCTGCATAGCTCTCTTCAGGTAGGGCTTTGAGGTTATCTAAGGCGTGTATGGTAGATTCAGGTAATTGGATTGTTGATGTAGACATATGAATGAGTTATATTGATGTGTAATGATATCAGTTCTAGGTATTTTTAAAATTTAAATTATATCTTAAGATAGATTTGTTCAAATAAAATGGTGTTAATTTTCATTCAAAACGTTTTTAAATGCTTTTTCGAGATGTGAATAGATATATTTCAACATAGGTAACTATTCAGCCAACATCACCGTTCTGAATATTAAAATTTCAATTTCTCTATACTGTGTAGGAACTATTCAGCCAGGGGAAGAAATAATATTCCTGAATTGATGATTACGGCTGAATAGCAACGAATATTGTTAATTCACAAATTTTATGTAATCTGTGTTCCATTGATCGATTATGGATGAAATCACCATCATTAACCTCCCTCCTCAACAGGTAATGGGGATAACAAAGACAGGAACATACGGGATAATACCTGAACTCCTTATGAAAGTCTATGAATCCATTGTGGATAAGAAACTGACAATCACCGGTGCACCGATGTTTATCTGCCACGAAACCTGTCCTGAAGCAGTATTGGAGGCGAATGAGAAAGGAACTGCTGTTGTGGAGGTTGCCTGGCCTGTATCAGGGAGTTCTGATAATTCCGGTGAGATCAAAATGTATGAACTCCCGGGAGGAAAAATGGTTCGGGCTTTTCACAAGGGACCCTATGAAACCTGTGAATCAACATATTATAAAATATTTGATTGGATTGATGAGCAACACCTTCAGATTGCTGGCCCAATCAGGGAGATATACCCCAATGATCCCAGGATGGTAAAACCCGAAGAGATACTAACCGAGATCCATGTCCCTGTCCTGTAAATTTTTTTTGCATGGATACCAGGGAAGTGAGAACAGAAACTCCAATTTTGATACCAAACACTCGTTGCCGCCGAGTGTTTAATAAAAGTTTTGGATAATCGGATTATCTGTTGTATTATTCAGGGTATCGATGAACATGGTACATCGAGCAAATAACACGAGAAACAGATAAATTACCGCTCTACCGATCCACATGAGAAAGATGTGAAGCTGGAAAAGATCGGATAAACAATAAGATACACCGGGAAATCCCATCACGAAATTAAGTGGATCAAATAATTTTTATTTTGTCATAACTTTTTGAAACACAAACATTGGTTCATCACTTTTGGGATCCTCTACTCTAATCATCTGAAAACCACATTTGTTTACATAAAAATACACATTTCTCATCAAAACAGGTGGTGTTATTGTTGTCCATGTCTTTGTTTGTGGATATCTTTTTTCAATTTCCAACCATGCTCTATAACCGATACCTCTGTCAAGATAATCAGAATCGACAAATAAAAGGCTTAAAATGTTGTGATTATCATCCTTAATCGTTAATACAGCCCCTCCAACCATCTTCTTATCTTGATAAAAAACTAATGGAGTTTCTTCTGTTTTTTCAAGTATTCCATCTATTGATGGAAGGTCTTCGGGATCATGATTTGCTCCATAATTATCCGGAAAATCGTGCATAGAAGCGGCAAAAGATATCTCCATCATTCTTTTCGCTTCATTGAAATTACCCGGATTCATTGGTGATATTGTAATATTCTGCAACATTTAATCCAACATCTGTGCTATCATAGGAATTAAATGGTTTCTGGCCATCAATTATTATATGGATTTTTTTGATTTCAATGGGCCTGTTGGAGGTAAATCGAGAATATTACAATTCAGGGTTGATAGGAAAGTTCTGTTTATCCTGATTGAATGATGAATTATAATGATATCGTCATGAGTTCGCGGGAATAGAGGTTACATCAATCCTTAGCAAAAAACCGAATAACCATCAGTCCGAATTTTTACCAGGTTACAATGTTAAGTATGAATTTGAATTTTCATATCTCACCTCTGTAATCGTTACCTCACCATCCGACTCAGTCAACTACCCCAAACAAAGCCGCCTACAGTCTCAATTATCTTCACAATCCTCCTGGATTCAATACTTCTATTCACCACTCCTTCCAATTCGTCTGCCCATACATTTTCGCTTTCCCGTATACACCTGGAGGAGAATCCGGGATCTGATCAAGATACACCTGTTCTTTGAGTGTCAGGGCTTTTCCCTTGAGAGGATTCTTCACTATCTGAAAAAAAAATCTGCCTGACCATCCAGTTCAAGTAGCCCCCGGTCCATAATCACGGTAATATGCACAACTGGGCCACCATGCAAAGCCCGTTTCCTGAAGACGGAATTGAGACTTTTTTGTTCATCCGGACAATCGGGTTTGAACCATGAAAGATGATGTTCGATGATGAGAACAGCCGATGTATTGTTCTCTATGGTCATCAGTAATTCGGGAAGATTATTGATCTGGAGGTGAGTATATCGGTAACGATCCTCCTCCCGGATCTTCAGAAGCGGAACGTATTGATGATTATTGATATATGTTATGTGCCCGGTCTTATATCGGGATGGGAGATTTGACAGTTCTTTACGAAAGAGAGTATGAGATCCCTGGATAAAAGTGAATGCATTCTGTGGAAAAATCTTGAGAGGATTGTTTCTATCCTTCATTTACTCAACATTGGGACCAACAGTATATGAATTTTTGATAAACCGGGTGAAAGTGAAAGAAGCGGTTTTTGGATTTATACCTGGTGGGAAAAACATAGAGGTATTAATCGAGAAAACCTTCTTTTAATCGCCCTAACTTTTCCTTTATTGATGTATGATCTGGTTCGGGAATATCCTGAAAATCCCGGAAGGCATGCGTATCAAGGAGTATTCTATATTTCATGAAGCTCAAGAGTACCTTCGCTTTTTCTTTTCTGATATTCACCAATTAACTCGATTTCATCATCAAGAGGTTCAACCTCTCCGATTAGCCGGGTATCAATGATGCTCTCGATTTTTTGGAGAAGAAATAAGACTTCATTATTCTCTGATACAACCTTAGCCATATAGTTCTTATCATTAACAGGAATTATTATAAATTTCCTCCTTAGTAAACATTAACAAGCCCTTTTCGCCAGTTCAAGTAGGTATGCCCAAATTGAATTACCTGTTTCTCAAATAAATCATCGTAATGAACACAACTGGGACATCACATCCGAGTGCTTGTAATGTAAGACTGGGTCATTGCCTTTCCGCGATGAGAAAAAATCCTCACACTCCCATGCTAGAAATGTGAAAATTACTCCACCAAAAAAGAATGTTGCAACCGGTTGCAACTCCTGAAACAAAATAGATTTCAAAATTTCACCCGCATATCATGTACATTTTCCATCTCCATATGTAACTGATAAACCAGATGCAACCGATGAATAATCCTTCGTTCATCAAAGGGTTTGAAGGGAGAATGTGGTTCTCAAAAAATCGCAATATGTAAACGAAGAGGCGTTTCAGACTGTTTTCCATCGGTTTGGGCTATTTGTCTTTTAACCTGTTTCGAACAACACTTGTATGTCACATAAGAAGACCTGCGAAAAATCCTGGAAGTAACTCCAGGATGACTGACAGGATCTCTGTCGGTGAGTAGTGTTCAACATGTCCTCTGCTCTGTTGTATCCAACTCATCCCGTAAAGGGAACTCCCCCGGTCAGGAGAGAGTTTCATGTCCTCCGACTCTTTCCTCCTGACCAGAACGAACTTCACCCGGTCTACACCAGACCGGATTTCCTCCTACAATTCATTCAGCAAAATTCAGTACTTATGGAGATAGACATGCTATTACAAAGTAAATTTACCACAACATACAATGAAAATCAGATTTGTTTGATAGACTACCTGAAGACCCAGATGAAGCCCGGTTCAAACTTCTATGTCGAAGTATATCGCTAAGGATACCGGGTTATCTTCAAAAGAAGTGGGTACCAATATGGCTTTACTGTCGGAGATCTGTCCGGAGTTTAAGATTGAGCGGTATAGTTATTCGAACAGTACCACCTGGCTGATGACAACGCCCCAGATATAATCCTATTTTTTCCTCCTCGTTATTATTGTCCTGCTACCTTTCCTTTCTGATTCCGAAGAGTATCGTAAAGGATCAAACAAAGATATCCTGCCTGAACTGAATACTTAACCCCTGATTCTGGCCGATTAATCCTTTAACATGCGATATAGGTTAGTTATCTCACTATTTTGATACACACTCAGAAGCAATACAAACATCATCAGATGGTGAGTAATCTTCCTGGAGTTCTTAACAATGTAAGATCTTGATAAGAAGGAAAAAAATAAAAAAATAGGTTTTATTCTGAAAGAAGCAGCTATCATTGAACTTTTCTTCTTGATGTTCTTAACAGTGTTAAGAACTCTGTTAAGAACCCTTGAGTCTATATTTTCTTTGAGAACCCTTCCCTTCAGCAACAAGAAAACCATCATCTCCGGACCATTTTTTCAGGTGTCGTGATGCCTCTACCTGGGCAGAGTCACTATCTCCAAGATCCAGTAATTGACGACATTCTTTATTTGTGATCACTCCATGAGACTGAAGATAATCCCTAACCATTTCTGGGTATCTTATAGGGTCAATTCCCTTTGACTTTGAATATGCAACCTTTCCAATTAGCTCTTTTGCAATGGGTTTTGCAAGGTAATATGTTGCTGTTTTTGTGTGTCCCTTTCTTTCAAGAATTCCTCGCTTCGGATGACTCATCTTATCTAGGGCTGCAATGCCCATATTCCGATCTAATTGGAGGATGTTTGAAACATCATCAGTGCTGATAAACCGGTGATCTTTAAGATGGGTCAAGACAATCAACTCATCTAGCCCGATATCTTTTCCCTCCCTATGCCATCTGGCAATAAGACTTGCCATTACATGGTCGAAACTTCCATCGAAGATGTGAAGGGTTACGTGGGAACTATCCGCCTCGTAATGAGGCATTCGTTTCCCATATTCAAGCATTGGTATGAATATCTTACGCCTTCCTGTTCCTGCTGACTCAACGAGTCTCAGTTTAAGAAAAGCGTTGGCCAAAGTCCGGTTACGAGGGGCCGATTCATGACGAAGGATATTCTGGAGTGTAATTCCCCCAATAAAACCTCCTGGACTGGTGACTACCAGTTCCTGAGAAGCATGCCGGATCAGCACTTCTCCAGGATTCGTATAATCACGGTGTGTTACCGCATTAAGCACTACTTCACGGACCACATCAAGAGGAAATGCAGGGATTCTGAGGTTAAATAAGCCAACCTGGATCTCCTCTTCTGGATTGGTTGGGCTTGAAAAGATGTTTTCTATCTTTTCAATAATCTGAAGAAGCCCAATTCTCCATAGATCATTGCGAGCTACTTTGGTTTCTGATGGCTGGTGGACATAATGGACCTGATTTTGCGGACAGAGGGCAGAGATGATGTCTGATTTTCCGAATAGAAGGAGTCCGGTATTAGTTACATTATTCCCTCGAATAGCCTCCAAGCCTCTCAAAAATGGTTCATCACTCATTTTAAGAAGTTCGGACTCTGGGTTTTTGCTTCGTAATATTGCCCGAGCTCTTGCAATTTCGAATGAATCAAGATCTTCAAAGGTAATACCATGGACCGGCTGCCCACTCCAGTCTACTGCTCCGGTTGAAACTCTTGATGAGGCAAATACAGCAGGGTCCATGGGCATACAGTTTTTTCCAACCCGCTGTTTAAACAATCCCTGCGTAGTTCCATAAGGTGGATTGTCCCCTTTTGGGATTCTGACGATGAGAAGTTGCCCAGTACCTTCGGGAACTGTTAGTTCTTCCACTTCAGCATGGATATGAGGAGTAGTTCCATCAAAAATCCCCCTTCTCCATGTGTCAAGAGTATATGCTTTAACACCATGAATCGCATTCGAACGCCCAAGGGTTTTGTCGGAAACACCAAAAACAACAACCCCACCATCCGCATTTGAAAAGCACACAGCGTATTCGATAGCGACCTTCATGTCGTTTTTAGAATCGTTCCACGGTTTAAAATCCAGGGTTTCAGATTCTAGATTATCAGCAATAGCATGGTCCAATTGGTCCAATAATTGAAGGATATCATCGTTTGTTGGAATGGGCATCGTCTTTGTCTGTCTATATGTATCTTGTTGATACCATTAGAATATTGCAAAAAACTGACTATTCATAATGCCTGGGTTCCCGTCTATTCATATCGAGTACGGCAAGCTTACTATCAATTCATGATACAACCATTTTAGTTCATCAAGAATTTCACCAATCTCGAAAACTGGTCTGTCCATAAACCTGTGCTTTTTCCATTACTACCGGAGGATACTCAGGTAGTTTATCGAGATAGGTCTGCTCTTTTATTGCCAAGGCCTTCCCCCGGAGGGGTATCTTCCCTAACTGAAAGAAGTAATCTGCCTTCCCATCGAGTTTGAGAAGCCTCCGATCCATAACAACGGTAATATAAAGAACAGAACCTCCCAATAATGCCCGTTTTCTACACACCGTATTGAAATTCAAGAGTTCATCCATGCAGTCAGGTATACCAGGAGTGATAATGTTCCATTATGAGAAGTGAAGAAATATCGAATTCGATGTAGGTGAGAAGTTCAGGGAGACTCCCAATCTGCAAATGAACAAACCGGTCCTGATCCTCCTCGTTAATCATCAGAAGAGGGATGAAATTATGGTTATTGATATAGGTGATTTGTCCGGTTGGGTATCGGGAAGGGATATCGGCTAGTTCTTTGTGAAACTCTTCGTGGGAGGTCTGGGTGATGGTGAAGGCATTGGGGGGGAAATTCTTGAGCGGATTGTTCCGATCTCTCATTACTTATCTCAATAAAGTGGGAGTATATGAATTTTAGATAAGCAGGGTGAAAGTGTAAATTGCGTATCTTCCAACCCCATCTATCAAAAAAATCGAATCAAGCGTCCCGGCTGCTACCGGAGTCCTCACCCTTGTCGTCGCCCTCTGCTCCTTCGTCCTCTCCTTTGAGAGCTTTCGCTCAACAGCAGTTCTCGCGGATTTGATCCTATTCTCGCTCGGGTAGCTGGCCGAACTATATCGATGCCCTCCTCATCTCCGGGCCCTCTGGTCCTCCGGTCCAACGTCCAGGGGTCATCCTCGGCGTTCGGGTGGGGAGCCCTCATCTCCTTCACCGGAATCAGTAACTGATTTAACATCGCCCACTCTCCGGGTGGGTATTTGTATCAGGCTACCCATGAGAGTTCCGCCCATTTCGCTCTGCATTAGTATGGGAGTACTGATGAACATCATCCGGTCAGACCTGAGAGCTGAGGTTACAGCGGGTGTGACAGCTTTACCGCAGCTCAGTGACAAGGAGGATCGAAGTGAACGGATCAGGAGTTAAATAGAACTGCATCCGGAGAGCGGCTGCTGACATAGCCCGCAATATTGGGGTAACAAGGCAAACAGCTTCACGACACCTGAGTAAAATGAGGGTGTTACAGGGGGAGGAGTGATAACGATAATCAGATTCGGCGAAAATAATATCCGAGCAATAATCGCACTAATCATAACAGTTTGAGTACTACTTTGAAAATCAAACACATATTGCGCCACAATATAGGAGTAAGATGAAGAACCTAAAAGGTTTGAAAGGCCAAGAAGCAATTAAAGGCTTCTATAAAGCGGGTGGAATACCCAGAAAGGGCAAAGGGGATCACATTAACATTAAAATGCCCAATGGACAACTAATAACTATACCAATATCTGGTGAAATAAAAACCGGATTGCTAAAGGCATCAATCCGTAAAGCCGGACTAACTGAAGAAGAATATTTACATTACCTTGAGGATTGAAATGACTGAATATACCATTATTATTCATCCAGCTGAAGAAGGAGGATATTGGGTTGAAGTCCCAACATTGCCAGGATGTTTCTCACAAGGGGAATCAATAGAGGAAGCAATGATAAACGTCAAGGAGGCAATCGAGCTCCACATCGAAGGTCTCATGGAAGAACACGAACCAGTCCCCGTTGAAAATGATCTCATTATCGGAAGAATTCAAGTACCTCAAATTGAAGCCTAATCCATACACTTTTTTCCTATCTAATTTGATCACTCATCCCGGCAAGAGCCGGAGTTCTCACTCTCGTCGTCGCCCTCTGTTCCTTCGTCTTCTCCTTTTCAAATCTCCATTCATCAGCAGCCCTCGCCGATTTAATCCTCTTCTTGTCTGGTGCTGGCCGATCTGTATTGATACCCTCCTCATCTTCGGGCCCTCTGGTCCTCCGGGAAATAAGTCCAGGGGTCATCCTCGGCGTTCGGGTGGGGAGTCCTCATCACCTTTACCGGGATCGCTACCTTGGTTTAATATCGCTCACTCTCCGGGTGGGTTTTTGTATCAGGCTTCCCATGAGAGTCTCACCCATTTTGCTCTGCATTTCCGTTGAAGTGCTCATGAACATCATCTGGTCAGACCTGACAGCTGAGGTTACAGCGGGTGTGACAGCTTTACCGCAGTTAGCTGACAATATGGATCGGAGTGAACGGATCCGGAGTTATCTCGAACTGAACATTGATGTAATGATAGCTGACAAGGTAAGCAGCTTCAGGATTACTATTCTTGACCCCTCTCCTTGGGGGATTTTAAGGATGTTCCGGATGGATATGGGAGTACATGATAATTTTTTCCCAATCTGGATTGCATGTAATGATTTATTTAATAGTTCATCATAAATAAAATGAATTTGCAGGTAGTATTAACAAAACCCATTAGATTTTCAAAAGGTAACTACCAAATAACAAAACTTATAGGGCAATAATAGAATATTTTTAGAAATAAAGACCTTGGAGCGAAACATTACTAACAATTTACTCTCATCACCATATCGTGATGAAACACCTCATTGTGCACGACACCAGATAGGTGCGTTAATTCATGAAAACTGGCTAGTTTTTTCAGCATTATATGAAGGACTTTCTATTAAAGAGGTTCGACAAAAAGCATCCGATGGGATATTGTTTCCTCAAAAGGCCAGAACAACCCGTGAAAGATTCTGGGAAGTAATTCAATATCGTTATTTAAGCAGACCTGAGTGGGTAATAGCAGATATTTGTTCTGCAGCTAAGCTAGGAGAAAGGGATTCTGATTTCCTCCAAATGTTACAGATACATTATATTTTACGAGACTCATTAACATCACGGCTGATTCAAGATTATATTTGGAACAGGTGGGAAAATCAGGACCTTCAAATATCAAAAGCAGATCTTATGGTAGCCATTCAACATTTTGGAGTTGGGCATACTCGGATTGAAAGACTAACTGAAAATAGTTTAAATTTACTGGCTCAAATGATATTAACTTCTCTTCGAGACTTCGGTCTTTTCGAGGGAAAAGTAAAAAAAAGTCTAGTAAAACCTATTGTATCTCTTCAGGTAGTTTCACATCTTCTTCGTATTTTAATTCAAGAAGGATATGGAGGAGATACAATAATCAATAACCCTACCTGGCGGATGTTTTTAATGACACCTGAAGATGTTTCACATCAACTTCATCTCCTTTCTCAACAAGGAACGATTCAATTTGAACGGACTGGTACAACTTCGATATTAATAACACCCAAATCCTGGTTGGAGGGATAGAAACGACAATAGATTGGAAATGGAAAATAGAAGAAGCAATAGAAAGAATTAAAACTCGATATGATTTTATTGGGCATAAAACTGGAGTGCCGTTTCTTGCTATAGTTTATCCCCCTGAAGTTGATCGAGCTTTTCAAAAAGAATTGCAAATCCAAATCGAAGCATTGGCTCCAGATATTGAAGGCAGATTCGTAGATATCGTTGAGATTACCCAAAATGTTATTTCTGATTTAGGGATTGAGACGATTATCACGGAATTATCGGATCCTGACAACTCAGAGAATGCAAAAACAGATCTTGGCAGAATGTGGATAGAAGAGATTAAGAGTGCTGTGAGAAACGCATCCTCTGTTTCTTCAGAAGGAAAACCTGTAATAATTATTGATGGGATTACCGCTCTTTTCCCTGCTGCCGGGCCATTTATGCTCATGCAAAGTTTGTGGAATGATGAGCAGGCAAAACTTAATTGTCCCATTATTGTTCCTATTCCAGGAATGGTGACTGGTCCTCGCAATTATCGATTTTTAAATCGAATTGATGAGCTTATGTATCGGGGAGATTTATTGTAGGGGGGGTACTTATGAAAATCGAGGAAATTTTTGAAATTCCAATATCGGATAAAATTGAAGCTGTAATTAAGGTTGCAGAAAAGGGAGATGAAACCAAACTTGCTGCAGAGATTGGTAGTTATGTTGTAACTCCTCTTATCGAGAAAATATTAGATGAATTTCTCGATCATTATACCGATTCATTCAGAAAAGACACCACAGAAGTGGGTGTTTGGATATCTGGATACTTTGGATCTGGAAAGTCTCATCTTGCAAAAATAATGGGCTTACTTTCTGAGAATCAGATAATCAAGGGTGTGACAGCGTGTGAGCGATTTGAGAGCAGGATTACAACAGGATCAAACTACCGTGATTCAATAATCCGCAGTTTAAAGCTCATGAATCAGTGTGATACTGAAGTCCTTGCATTCAACCTGAATACCATACAGGATGCAAAAAAGCATGATCTGGCCCATCTTCTTCTTTCGCAGTTTTATTGGTCGCGGGGATATTGTACAAATCTAACTTATGCAAGAGTAATTGAGGCTGAAGTTGACCGTTCAGGAAAACTGGATGACCTCCACCAATTAGTAGAAACCTTATCCGGAAAAAAATGGGAAGATATCAGGAAGAATCCTACCTTCTTCCTCAAATATTTTTATGAGGCTGCTTGTACCCTGCTTCCGGAGAATTTTCCAAACGCCGATTCTTTAAAAGAATCTCTTCAACGAGCTGAACGCGAAGAACTGGTTAATGTCGCCTTTTTAGTTCAGGAATGTCTTGCATATCTCAAACGTAAAGAGCTACAACATCCAGGGCAACCACAACGGCTTCTCTGGGTACTTGATGAAACGGGACAATGGATAGAAGCTAACAAAGGAAGATTATCTGCAGTTCAGGCATTTATTGAAGAATTAGCGATTAAGGGTCAGGGGAAGATTATGGCGATAGTAACAACCCATGGAGATATGGGTGCTATCTATGCTGAAGCTCGAGCACTTGACACCGAGATGAAAAAAATTGCAGGAAGATTCTGGATAAAACCCACTCTCACGACAGAGAACATCGAGTTGGTTCTTGAAGAACGACTTCTAAAAAAGAATCATGGTGGAGAGAAATTACTTGCTGATGTATATTCAAGACGTGGAGGAGGTCTCAGGAGTATTGGCGAACTTGCGAATACAAATCAAAAACTTCCTGATTGCACAGATACCTCATTTATTAAATATTATCCCTTTTTTCCCTATCAGATTCACCTCATCCCTGAAATTGTAAAGTCCATTCGTTCGAAGGGTGGTCATGGAGAACAGATGAGTGGTTCGACAAGAACCCTCCTTGGCATTGTACATGGGATATTGAAAGCCGGAAGAAGGCCTTACCTTCATTCTGAAGTCAGACCCATGGTTTCATTTGATGAATTTTATTATAATCTAGAGGGGTCGGAGATCAGTCCTGATGTGAAATCTGATATCATGAGGATTGTATCCAAAACCGGAGGTTCTGAACTTACCAGGCAGGTTGCTGAAGTTCTTTACCTTGTTCGAGAGCTTCCCTATATACCCCGCTCTTTAGGAAATATATCCCGCCTACTCGCTTCAGATATTGAAGAAGATCTTCCACAAATAGAAGCCAGAGTAGAACAAGAACTGGCAGTTCTTCAAGATGCAAAACTCGTTGCAAAATCCGGAGATGAATATGAATATCTTACCGGAGAAAAGCGTTCTTTTGAAGAGGAAGTTGCATCTCTTATGACCATGGACCCGACTGATAAGGAAAAGGGTCTGACTAAATATTTCGTGAAAGGTGATGGGAAGGAACCATATGTCGAATGGCTTGGAATCGCAACTCTTGAGTATCTGGGTAACAGATTTCCGTTTACCCTTATCATTGATCATACCCCGGTTACCGGTACGAGTGGAAGTGTAACTCTTGATCTGATTACACCATATGGAAGAGTGGCACAAAAGGAAGATTCTATTGTCCAAAACAGTTTGACATCGCAGAATACTCTTTTTGTTGTTTCAGGACGTGTTCAGGAGCTGGAGCAGAATCTTACCAGATATCTTGCTATGAAGACTGTTGCAGAGAATTGGAGAGGTGATTCCTCAAAATCTGAGGAGGCACGAAAGCTCGCTCGGGAACGTGAAGAAAATGACCTCAAAAAACTTCGTCGTGCAGTTATGGATGATCTTGCAACAGGTCTTGCCGGAGGCACTCTGATATTTCGTGGAGCAAAAATTCCGATTCCACAAAAAACAGGGATGAAACCTGGGGATGCTCTCCGTTCTTTATGTGGAGATCAACTGAAGAGCATTTATACTCAGTATGATCGTGTTGCAGTTCGGGTGAAAGATGACCAAAAGGCTATTCGTGATGTAGTTTCAGGAAAAGGAGCATCAAATGCTGATGTCCGAGATCTGAATGTCTATGATATCGGCTCTTCAACCCTGAATGAACACGCAGCTTTATTAAGTGAGGTTTCAGGGTATCTTCGTTCAGAGTATATGCAAGGACGGAAAGTAACTGGAAAAGCCCTGATGAAACAGTTTGAAGAACCTCCCTATGGATGGGACTCGAATGCAATCAGAGTGGCTGTTGCAGCTCTTGTTAGAGAAGGTCGTATAGAAATTAGTATTGGAAACCGACCCTTTAGAAATCTGGATGATCCAGAATTACTTGAAGCTCTCCGTATTAAAACAAAATTTGATTCTTCAAGTATTGCACCTGCCGGAGAGGTTGATACTGCTGATGTTACTACCGCTCGAAAATTCCTGATTCAATTAACCAAAAAGAAGAATATTGATGAGACCGCTCCTGCAATTTATGCTGCTTTTGATGAGATATATCAGAGTGTAACCTCTCTTGCAAAACCAGTAAAAATTTGGGCATCAGGTTCAGGCCTTCCCATACCCACGACTTTTTCTGAAGGGCTTATCGCTTTTGATGATGTTTTTTCGATTACAATTCCCAGTCAACGTGTGATTGAGATTGTAAAGAACCAGGATCTTCTTTCCCAGGGATATAAGGCAGTTCATGAATATGCTACATTTCATACCAAGCATGGAGCAACCTTTGTCGATTTGAAAGAATTTGTACAAACGCTTGAGGGAATATTACATTATGCAACTGAAAAACCGGAGATTGATGAGTTTGTTTCACGGTATAAAGAAGCGACTCAAGCCAGGAAAGTAGTTGATCCTACTGTCTGGTCTGGTCTTATCGATGGTAAAAACAAGGCAGATCTTGCCCTTCGTGAACTGATTGTAGATTGGAAGGAAAAAGCGAGGGATGCTGCTTTTGAGATACGTTCTGTGGTCATTGACAAGGCAAAAGGTCTTCAAATTGAAGAAGAATTTGTAGAAGGGTTGCTTACTGACCTTGGGAAATGCTCACAGATGATTGATGCGGAGACACATCCTGTAACTCTGGCAGTCCTGGCCGGGAGGATATCTGGTCTTCAACTAGGGATTATTAATAAACTGGAAGATGAGTATAAAAGACGTCATCCTGATCCCTTTCCTGGAGTGCGAGAAACAAAACTCGAAAAGATTAAGGTCGCTGATTTCATTCAAAAGAAACGGATTGTTTCAACAGGTGACTGGGATCAGGTACGTGATTCCCTGGACAAGAAGGTAAAGGACCTTCTGAAACAGGAGTTTGAGGTTGAATTGGAATAATACCAATTAGCAAGAGCAGAATTTTCTCTGTTTCCAGTCAGATCAATTATTTCTTCTAACAGTCCCTATTATATCTCACAGGAGGTGAGTAATTATGGCAAAACCAATAGAAATCGGACTTGTCCTGGAAGGGGAAGATGCGAAAAAGTTCTATACCTACATGGATAATCCTACAATAACCAATAAAGGCCGTGAACTCATCAGAGAAGCGATTCGCCTTTCGAAATCCCAATCGTGCGAATGAGTCAGATACCTAGTTCGATACCAATGCGTTCTTTTTTTTAGATAAATATTCCACAATATTGTTATTTAACATGATAATTCAGAAGTTTCTCATATTCTTTATGGTCCAACCAATCAATAATCAGAGAGATTCTCCCTTGGTCATCAGTGAGTATCGCATAGATTAATCTCCACCTGTCATTGAGATCAATTTTCCACAGGTTATCGAACAATCGGTAATGTTTTGGTATACAAGCTTTCTTTATTTGTTTTCCAGCAATCGCATCCTGACTTAATTCATCAATTTTTTTACTAATGAGGTTATAAAGGAACTTCTCCTCATGTGTTCCTTCCTTCAGCTGATGAAATCTTTTTGCGGTCTTTTCATCGGCAAAAAAGATTTCAGATGGCTGTTTCATCGAATCTGAAGTTCGGGGCGGCTTCTATAGAATCCGGCGAGGACAGGATTATATGTCCAGCAGATACATTCATCGCGGTCAAGGAGTATTTTATTTGAATGATAAAGTTCGAGAAGGACATTTCGTGCAACCGTATGATTAATCCCCTTTGAATCAAGAATCTTACAAATCTGGGGGATTGTTTTATCTCCGCTCTCCTGTTTTATTATGTCAATTATAAGATTTTTTTGTTCTTCAGCCATTTTTTTAAATTCTATAGTTTCTGGTTTTTCAAGTTCTGGAAAGAACTTCTCTATGAGTGATGCCATATCACGCTCTGGAATGGGTTCAGAAGAATCATTGGTTGGTATATATATGGATTGCCTAATAAATCGTTCAATTATTTCTTTTTCACTAATATTATGACGGGTAGACCGGTTATGGATATTGTTACCAGTGTCAATGGTATCATCTTCCGTCATGATAATCACGTGTAATGGATGTTATATGCTCTGAATCTTTATCAAACTCTTCCTCAGATAAACAGATTTCTTTCGGTATCCTCATCTGGGTTCTCAACCAATGGTATTATATTATGGTGCGGGGTTTCGTGTCACTCCAGAGGTTTCGAATAAATTCTGATCTTATCTCCAATACATTTATTCTCTCAATAAGGAGGCCTTTCTAATGGATCCGGAGCAGAAGAAGATCCTCCGCCCGCTCTGTCTGAATCTTCGCCATATCCTTGAAGGATATTATGACACTGATGATGTCTGGCATGCCGGAGATCTGGAGCAGCGACTCAACTCACTTGGAATCTGGTGGGACCGAGATCCCCTACCTGCTGAGCAGCTAACTCATCTGTCACCCGAAGATAAAAACGCCCGGACCGTAATAGATGCCTATCTTGCCCTTCGTGACGAGGCTGGCATCGATCGCAAAGTAGCGGTGGAAGAATTCGTGCGGGAGACCGCGTACAGCTGGGCGAACCGTCTTCTCATCCTCCGGTGCATGGAATCACGAGGGCTCATCGACGAGGTGATCATCACCAAGGATTCGTATGGTGGTCGATCCCTGGCACTTAAACGGATTGCAGAGAAATCCCCCCAACTCTGTACCGGTCAGGATGGCGGACTGTTTGCCATGTTGGATGCGGCGTTTTCAGAACATGCAAAAACCCTGCCTGGCATTTTCGACCCCCAGGCTCCGGGTGTTGCTCTCCGGCCATCTGTAGCGGCTCTGAAAGAATGCATCGCTCTCCTCTCCGGAACCCAGGCGGTGAGCGGAAAGATAATCGCTGACGATTCCGTCTTCTCCGCTCCTGATGCCCTTGGATGGGCATACCAATACTGGAATGGAGAAGAGAAGGACCGGGTCTTTGAACAACTCCGGACAAAGAAGGGGAAGAAGATCGAGGGTGCAGCCGAGATCATCCCGGCCACCCAGCTTTATACCGAACCGTACATGGTCAAGTTCCTGGTGCAGAACAGCCTGGGAGCGATCTGGATGCAGATGCACCCGGAGTCTAATCTTTGTTCCTCCTGGGAATACTATGTGAAGGACGCTGACCGTGCTCCGGTGAAGCAGAAGAATGTTGCATCAATAACGTTTCTCGATCCTGCATGTGGATCCGGGCATTTCCTCATCGAAGCGTTTGATATCTTATACCAGATGTACGAGGCAGAAGGGAAGGTGACGGAACCGGATAAGATATGCAAAGGAATCCTCTCCCATAATCTCTTCGGGATTGATATCGATGAACGGGCCGTTCAGATTGCCCGTGCAGCCCTCTGGATGAAAGCGGCTACCCAGGTCTTTGAATTTACCGGGACACCGAAGAACCTGGTTGCGACAAACATCCGGCTTCCGAAGGAAAAGGATCACCTTGCTGAATTTTTAGCCAAACATCCTGAAGATAAACCACTTTCAAAGGCTCTTGAAGCAATCTTTGATGGCCTGGCCCATGTTGATGAACTGGGAAGCCTGGTGCAGATCGAAGAGCCGGTAAAGAAAGAGTTAGAGGTTATCCGGAAGGGCCTCGGTGGTCAGGCAACCTTTGGCGGGGAATTATCCGGACAGACCATGCTGATGGCTCCGAAGAGCACCGGGGAGTACGAGGAATGGCAGGCCGGGGTGATGGACCGGATTCGGGAGCAGTTTTCTGCGGAAGCAGAACGGGCGAACCCGACTGAGCGTTTCTTCTCGCAGGCTGCCGTGCAGGGGATGCAGATCGTAGATCTCCTGTCAAGACGGTACGATGTGGTGGCTGCGAATCCCCCGTATATGGGCTCGGGAAACATGGGGTCGATGCTCAAGAAGTATGTCGAGAGACATTATTCGGAAGGGAAACGCGATCTTTATGCAGCTTTTATTCTTCGAAATCTTGGGCTTAATAAGAAGGGTGGTAAGGTAGCGATGGTCACCCAACAGTCGTGGATGTTTCTTGGGACATTTTCAAATTTTAGAGCAAGATTTGAAGAAAAAGGCAAAGATGTATCAAATTATAACTTCAAAGGATTATTGAGAGAAAGTTCAATTGAATTATTAGCTCATCTTGGGCCACATGCTTTTGAAGAAATTGGTGGGGAAGTTGTTAGTACTGTATTATTCATCCTATCAAACCAGACTCCACATGAAAAGCACGAAATCCTTACTTATCGATTAACTGGTTGTTGTAATGCAGCAGATAAACAAAAAGGATTGATTAATAAAAATGTTAGTGACATAAAAAAAATTAACCAACTAATTTTCACAAGAATAGAAAATTCTCCTCTAGTATACTATTTAGAATATCCTTTAATCGAGATACTAATACATAATCAAAAACTGTCTTCATTGTCCCAATCCAGACAAGGATTAGCATCAGCAAACAATGCTCGATTTGTTAGATTAATTCATGAAATTAATTACAAAAATACCTTAAGATGGGTAATTTTCGTAAAAGCAGGTAGATTTCAAAAATGGACGGGATTAGAAAATTATCTAGTGGATTGGGGTTCCAACGGTTCCCGAATAAAAAACTCTGTTATCGAAAAATATACCTATTTGAAAGGGGACTATGCTTGGGTTGTAAAAAATGAAAGTACTTATTTTAAGGAAGGATGGACATATACAAAAGTTGTTAGCGGATTAGGATTTAGAAAGTTAAATTCTTGTATTTATTCGCATGGCAGCAATAGTGTCTTTTTTAATGAAGATTTTTCGGATAGTTTATTTTATATTGGGATTTTAAATTCACATTTATCAACATTTTTTGCTAGGGCTATTTCTCAAAAACTGGGGTTCGAATCGGGTTACATTGAGCGTTTGCCAATTCCATCTTTAAATAGTTTTAAGAATTTAATAAGTAGATGCGTAGAAATAGCTCTTTTTTATAAGGGAAAAAATTGTGCTACAGAGTTACTAGAAAAATCCTATAATTTTAGAGAAAAATCAATTCTTGATGAATTAATAATCATAATTGTCGAAGGGATAATTGAAAAATTATCCTTTGAATCCTTTGAAATTGATGAAAGTTCTCAGGATTTGATCATTTATGAAACCGGAACTCCTGCCGGCTGGTTCCCTCTCATCACCAACTACGATTCTCTCCCTTCTCTTCCAGATGATATCCCTAAACTTCCCCAGGAAGTTATTGATTATCTCATTACCCACCACCGAATCTCCCTCAATGACTCAATAAAACCCCGCCTCCGCTCCCTCTACGAAGCCGGACCGGGAGCGAAGGAGGACGAGCCCGAAGAACCCGCCGGAGGCGATGAGGAAGAAACCGTTGTTGGTGCCCGGATCCCCATCCCTGCCGAAACCTTTCTCGAAGAACTCTCCCAGAAACTGGAGATTCACCCCATCTCTATTTACTGGCTCCTTCAGGAAGGTATTGCTGAAGGCTGGCGGTGTATTCCCGAGGAACAGCGGATCCTTGCCGACCGGTACACAGTCCTGATCCTCCAGATGCTTGGTCACCGGTGGCCGAAACAGATCGAGGCGGGTGAACCGGTCCCGGCCTGGGCTGACGATGATGGTATCATCCCGATCACCGGGGGATGTGGAGAGTCGACCCTGCTTGAACGGGTTCGGGAACGTCTGACCGCAGAAGGTGAGGATCTCCGGGAAGCGGAACGATACTTCACCGAGGTCATGGGCTCATCCCTGGAGGCCTGGCTGACAACCACGTTCTTCAAACACCATACCAAGCAGTTCAAGAAACGGCCGGTTGCCTGGCAACTGCAGAGTGGAGCCTTCACCAAGAAGAAAACCCCAGCATTTGCCTGTTTTGTCTATTATCAAGCGATGAACCAGGACACGATCCCGAAGATCCGGAGTCAGTATGTGGGAACGCTCAGGCAGCGGTATGAGACACAGCTTCGGGACCTTGAAGGGATATCAGACCGGAGTGAAGACCAGGACCGCCGGGTTCGAGAACTTTCAGAACTCATTGGAGAACTGAAAGCGTTTGATAAGAAACTGGAAGAGCTGGCAAAGCAGGGGTTTGCCTGCAAAAAACTTGAGGAGATTGTAAGGGGTGAATCCCTTGATAATTGGTGTTCTATCGACGGCGTTAAACCATTCCCATCTGATGCTGCAGGATTCCTGGCCCAGGAACAGGCGTATGTTCCGGATATCAACGACGGGGTCAGAGTGAATGTTGCTCCGGTCCAGAAGGCAGGGGTACTGGCTGCGGATGTGATTGCAAAGAAGGATGTGGAGAAAGCGATCGCAGACCGGGCTGAATGGCGGGCTGATGAACGGAGATGGTGCCGGGAAGGGAAATTGCCGAAGTGTGGGTGGTGGTGATGGGGGATGGAATTTCGATGCATGAATTATCATATTGTTACAATAGCTGGTATAGAGTAATTAATGAAGGGGAAATATGAGGAAAAAACAGCCCGATATATCTGATAGAACGTTAAGCGATAATAATTTTGGACAATTAATTCGAGAATCCAATTCGAATCACTACTCTTCGAATTATAAAAATCATCAAGTTCCAAAAGATACAGAACGTGGATTTGATTTATTAGATATTAACTCCCCTCTAACCGATTGGTCGAGCTTAATTTTAGCAATAGATACTCAGAACTCAATTGAACAGATCATCACAGAAAGAAAATTTGCAGATAATCTCGCTAAATATGGATTGAAACCAAAACAAAAACTATTATTTACCGGTCAACCGGGGACAGGGAAAACATCATCAGCCGAGGTTTTAAGCTTCAAACTTTCCCTTCCTCTTGTTACGGTAAATTTTGAATCGGTAATCTCTTCATATCTTGGTGAAACGTCGGCTAATTTAAAACATATCTTTGATTTTATAAGTATTGGACAATATGTAGTTCTTTTTGATGAATTCGATATTATTGGTAAAAAACGGGATGATCCAACTGAACATGGTGAGATTAAACGTGTAGTAAATAACTTCATGCTTATGTTAGATCATTTCAAAGGCAACTCAATTATTATCGCAGCAACAAATCATGCCCATTTATTAGATGTTGGAGTGTGGCGACGATTTGATGATATTATTTTTTTTGACTTGCCTTCTGTCAAAAATAGAGAAAGGATCTTTGAGAAATATCTTAAGATGGTTCACCTCTCTGACGAAGTAAATATTGAAAAGATTGCAAGATCCGCTTCGTATTATTCAGGTTCAGATATTGAACAGGTTTGCGTCGCAGCGATAAAAGAATGTATATTGAATAATCGCACCACAATTGAACTATCTGATATTAAAGATGCAATATCTCGACAAAACAAGAGAAAAGGTTTCTTGAAGGGATCTTATGCCTGAACATTTAGATCTAGTACACTATCGGCCGCTATCAAAAAGACGAAAAGGAAGACCTGGGATAATTTCAACTCATATTAATAGAAATGAATTTTTTGCTCAAATAAATCGAGATATTGAATCAGTCCGTACTCACTTTAATACTGATCCAAACCATATTGAAGGATTTCCTCATCTTTTTGAATTAATAGTAAATCAATCATCGATACATGAACAGTCTTTCACCACTTTTCTTAAGAGAATCGATATTAATGTTATATCACCGAATCCTCTAAAAAAAGGTACATGGATTACTTCAACAACTGATATCTCATTCTCAAAATTTTATAAAAAATGCGCAACATATTCTCAGGAAGAAAACAGGTACAAAGAATTTGGAGCAATAGGAAATATTCGAAAAATATCTCCTGAAAAAAAGATTGGGAAAAAATTACAAAAAAATCCTTTACTTACAGATAGTTATGAAATAATTGATATTGAATTATGGAGATTGGAGAGAGCCTACTTAAATAAAATTATTGATAAGATTAAAATTTATGTGTTAGATAGGGGAGGGGATTTTTTAGATCAATTCATATCAGAAACCTTTGCATTGGTTAAGTTAAGAATTAATAAGGAAATTTTCTCAACTCTTCTTCAATGGGACGAGATTTGCAGAATCGATCGGCCAAACAAACCGTTATTATCCTTACATACACTTCCCTGTTCAATCAAGAATTTACCAGTCCCAAAACAACTGAAAGAAGGTTCCCCTTCTGTTCTTATGATTGATAGTGGGGTTCGCTCAGGTCATCCCCTATTGATAAATTCAATATATCACGAATATACATGTAATACAGCCGTTGATCCTCCAATTATTACAGAAACGGCAGGAGACTCTTCAGGTCATGGAACTGAAGTTGCCGGGATCATATTATATGGTGATCTTTATGAATCTCACCGGTCAGAAAATTACTCTCCAGTTTGCAGATTAATTTCAGCGAAATTGCCATACTCTGATACAAATGGATCTCTTGATGAAGTGTCTATTGAAGAAAACTCAATATTTGAAAAGTGCCTTGAATATTTAATTACTCAAATTCTTGAAAAACACCCAGAAATAAGATTAATTAATTGTTCCTTTAATCTTGATAATCCTGATAATTATGATGAAACACTTGATCTTGATATGACTTATGATAATCATCTCTCCCCTTTGTCTGCTCTTATCGATGAATTATCCAACAAATTTGATTGTATATTCGTATGTTCAGCTGGGAATTCGTATCCTACCGATTATCCTGAAAGATATCCTGATTATCTATTAGGTGAGTACGAAGATTATAACATCAGATCTCCTGCAAATTCAGCTTATGCTGTGGTTGTGGGCTCCATTGCTCAGGAATATTCTTTTTATGAAGGAACTCCTGAAAAAATTATGGTTAAAAGCAACGCGGGGTATCCTTCTCCTTTTACGAGCATCGGCCCTGGATATGGTAAGATGATCAAACCCGAGTTTGTTCACCAGGGTGGTGATATTATTTATTCAACCATACCAGATGAAGAAGGTGAGTATGCTTTAGAAGATGGAGTTCTTGTTCTCGAACCTAATTGGATAACAAAAGGGAATTTTTTAGGGAAAGATATTGGAACCAGTTTTTCAACACCCTATATCACTCATTATTACTCACAATTGTTCGCTAAATTCCCGTCTTATTCGGCAAATCTACAAAAGGCATTGCTCTTTTCTTCAGCTGATTTTCCAGATGAATTGCCAACTCAATATTTGAAATATAAAGATAGCAATACTGACAAAGAATTATCAAAACTTCTTCATATCTATGGATATGGAAAACCATCAATTCAAAAAGCATTACTTTCTGATGACCATTCCGTGGTGCTAAAAAAAGTCAATTCCATTTCACTGGATCATGTGCAATTTTATACAATATTTCTGCCTTCAGAATTCATCACTACGAAGGGAAAAAGAACGATATCGGTATCATTAGTATATAATCCTCCTACAAATAGAAACCGCATCGATTATCTTGGTAACATGCTTTCTTTCAGGTTATTCAAAAATATCTCTGTAGATGATCTAAGAAAATCAGCCTCATTTTTAAATCAGGATGAAAATGAAGAAGATAATGAAACAAACGCATTAAAAAAACATGAAATTGAATTATACCCTAAGACAAATCTTAGAAAACGCAGTATTCATCAGAAAGGGATACGAAAATTTCAAAAAAAGCCTGATATTAATCCGTTATACCCCCTTATAGTTGCTGTAACTGCTCATAATAAATGGATTACAAATCCGAGATATAAACAAGACTATGCTATTGTGGTCCGATTAACTCACCAAGCGGAAATTCCGTTGTACGTATCATTAAGAGAAAAAAACACAGTAAGAGTAAGAATCCGGTGATTTCATTTTCGTATGTTTATCATCAACTAACCTAATTTTAGATGAATTCGAATCTTGGAAGTTAAGATAATGAAGAATAATCAAACTCAAAAAAGATTGCATCCATTAGCTGCAAAAGATGGAGACCCGTATAATCGGCGTATTCACGTAGAACCTAAGAAAGAGCCTGAATCCTTACGGATGCAAGAGCCACGGAACTCATTTCATCGTGATAGAGACAGAATCCTGTATTCACGTTCGTTTAGACGGATGATGCATAAAACCCAGGTGAGTTTTACCGGTGAGATGAATGAACATTTAAGAACACGACTTACCCATACACTTGAGGTTGCTCAGATTGCTCGATCTTTAGCTCGGGCAGTAGGTGTTCATGAAGATCTTACTGAAGCCATAGCTTTAGGGCATGATGTAGGTCATACTCCTTTCGGCCATATCGGAGAAAGAACCCTTTCTGGTTTTTTATCTGGAGAAGATGCACATATCTGGGTAAAATCAAAGCTTGATCCAATAGGTCAAATAAATATTGGCTTTAAACATAACTATCAGAGTGTTCGTTTACTTTCAGAAAGAGAGAAAGGGTACTTTAGTTTTTCTGGGTTGAATTTAACGATTCCTGTATTAGAAGGTATATTGAAACATTCAAAACTAAAATATCGAGAATCAAAATATAATGTCGAATACGAGGGGATATCAGATAATGAAGATTTTTATATGCAAAATTCTTTTGCATCTACAATTGAAGGACAATTAGTTAGTCTTGCTGATGAAATTGCTCAGGTAAGTCATGATGTTGAAGACGCAATAGAAGCTAATTTTGCAAGTAAAGATATTATACTCCAACAAATTGAAGATCAAATAAAGAATGGAAAATTATCAAAACTGCTATCAGATTATCCACAAATTGAAAATCTGATTGATAAAAACTCCCATAAATTAAAACCCCAATATTGTAAGGAGTTTGTCAGTATATTGATTGGAAATATCGTGTTACATTCAATCGAAAGAATTCAACAAAAGATGGAAGATTATTACAAAATACGTAATCAAAATACAATTTATCAAGATAAAACAACTTTTTATCCCATAGATATGGATATATGTTCAGAAAATGCAATTTTGAAAAGTAATCCAATATATCTATTTTTAAAGGATATTCAAGAGAGATACATCGTAAATGATTATTCTGTGATAAGTGAAAATGAGAAAGGGAGATTTGTAATAAGGCAACTGCTAAAAGCCTACCTCTCAAATCCACTACAGTTGCCAGATTCTGTTCTTCTCTATTATTCAGTTAATTGTAAAATTGAATCTATTGGTAAATTATTGTTGAAACAAAAAAGCTTGGAGATGAATATCCGATACATATCTGATATTAACGATGAAAAAATGAGAAAACTAGTAGTATATGATCCGTTATTTTTACGCACAATCTGTGATTATATCTCCTCAATGACTGATTTATTTGCAATTTCTGAGTATCAGAGGTTATATGGGATGAAGATCTCATGATATTTCGAATATCAATAAATATTGAGGTTTACTCACATCAAAATTGTACTCTTTTATGGTAACTTGAATGAGAGATAATGAACTTTCATTAAGAAAAGAGGATTTAATTTCAATTGGTGTTGAGAGTATTAATCAAATATATGATCTTTTACCAACTCCCATATCTAAAGATGTTATTCTAGATGACCATCTTTATAATATATACCAAGAATCTTATCGATGTTTGTGTTTCTCTCTTTTTGATGCTGGAATAATTCTGATAGGACAATTACTTGAAAAAACTTTGAAAATAATTATTCTCTTGAAAACTGGAGAAGTGAAAACCGGTACAATGGGAAGTGCTATACAATATGCTTTCAACAATAATTTATTATTTTTAGAGGATATATCATTTTTAAGATTTTTTACAAAGAAATTCCGCAATCCCTATACTCATCTGAATCTTAAGGAGATTATTGGATATCATCCAATCCCTATCTTTAAATATTCAACAGGGAAGACCATTGAAGATTTAATTTACAATACTCAATTAATCATGAAAAAAATTAGAGAAGGAAAAGTAAATCCCCATTTTGTCGATGCATCAAGTGATTCTTTATTAGCTTCAATGGTGAAACCAGAAATTGATAAGAAAAAAGCATTATTTTGTGCATGGATTGCATATATGAAATTTGAAGAAATGGCAAAAATTTACATAAAGCCAAAAGATTTTGAGAACTATATTGAAAAATTTGGTTCTCCTTATGATAAAATTGCATCAATAACCACGAACGAAGATTCAGATTAGGCTATGATTATCACAAACATCGTGGCATCGGGAGATTTGCACCAGTCTGTTGACCTTGATACGCTACGGTCCCTTGGTTCTATCTATATTTATAATACTGAAAAGTATCATGGGGGATATATCTTGCTCTCCTCCTGCAAGGCTACAGTGTATAGATCTGGAAAATACATCTTTACTGGGCTGAAAAATCCCGATATACTTATTGAAACCTGGAAAGAATTCATTTCGTTACTTACATCATATGTCAATACGTCTTTAGCAGAATCACCAATTATAAGAAATATTGTCATTCTTGAGAACTATGGAGAGAAAATTAACCTTACACACATGTGTAATAGTGCATCGATGGAAAATGTTGAATACGAGCCTGAACAATTCCCAGGTCTTATCTACCGGATGAAACATGGGACTGCTCTGATTTTTTCAAGTGGGAAAATTGTAATCGCAGGTGTAAAATCAATAGATGAGGCTAAAGATTCATATGCGAATCTAAAGTCAATTTTGGATACTATGTAAGGGATGAAGAACAAAATATGTATTCATTAATAGGGCTAGCCATATGACATCGGCTTCAGATAACAACAAAACATTTCACTCCTGGTTATCTTCAATTATCTGTCCGTACCTAAATGACGAACATGGTTGGGTTCTCTGGTATGATAGCCAGGGAGAATGGAAAGATATCCTTAAAAAATTCTCGTCTGATAGCAATATAGAATATTGGGACGGAGAGGAAATACATGAACTCAATATTCGATATACCCTCAATCAGGAACCTCATCGCCCCCGGATTATCCGACTACCTATCCAAGATAATGAAATGACCTGGTTTGCTATCGAAGCACTCAAAGCACCTTGTACAAAACAATTACGATTAGCCGAGGCTTTACGTTCATTTGGAGCAGAAATTCCCTGGGACCAAGAGCAGAAGATGGGAGAAACCCTCAAATCTTACGCCCTTCAGTGGTTTGATGAGACAAAAGATGTATGGACCAGAAGCGGATCGGACAATATTATTACCGATGCCAGGGTCCTGGAAATAATTGGGAGTCCAACCTCCCGTTTATCTGATCTGAAACAGGATGAATTCATCCTATTATCAAATCGACTAGTACACGAATTCGGTCTGCCTGAACCCACCTTAGAAGATGAAAAAAAATGGAGACGTGAAGTTGTCGCAACTCTCCTGTGTACAGAGATCGCACGACAATACCCCGGAAAGAATCCTGGGGATAGCCACCGGGTAATTCCTGAAGGAAAGATTCGGGAAAAAACCCTGAAAAATATACTGGATACCTGGAAAAACACCGTTCCATATTTTGAGACATATGAACGAATCGTATTAGAAGCCGAACGACTTACCAGCATCCGTTCGATTGCACCCGATATCCCTGACAATGCTGAGCCATCGTCATCATATCACATCGAACGTGAATTATTTCGCAGAGAGATCTCATCACTAATTTCCACTCAATCAATACAGGATCTTGCACAAATCCTTTCAAAAAGAAAAGAATGGTACCAATCTCATACCGATTCTTTCTTTGGGAACCGTGCATCAGTTGATCATACTGTTTGGTGGAGTCATCTGTTAAAATTAAGTTCTATAGCCCAGACTCTATTGGTTGGAAATGCCATCAATCCGTGGTCTTCTGTTATGCAGGCCATTGAATGGTATACCCAGTCTGGTTATACCATCGATGAAGCTGGTGAATTACTATTTGAAGAAAAAGAAGAGTTCTCCGATGATATCAATGAAATAAGGGATCGATTAAAGCGACTTTACCTCCAGATTGTATCTCATATTGGCTCGCTCTTCTCAGAACGTCTCGCTCATGACTGTAATGGGATCTCAACACTCGAGACCGCTGGTGAAAAGGCAAATAATCTTCTTCAGCTCCAAAAAGGTCCTTTGGTTTTCATATTTCTTGATGCCCTACGATATGATCTGGGTGTAAGACTAGCCGCAATGCTTAACCAGGGTGAAGGGGGACAACGTGCTCAGGTCCATTATGCCCGGGCTTCACTTCCCAGTATCACCATGATCGGGAAACCCCATTCACTCCCTATTTCTTCCTCTCAATTGAAAGTATCATTCGATGAAACTAAAGGGAATTTTACCGTAACAACGAACGACTTCCTAAAAGATCTTACCGTTGCGGGTAATTGGAGGGACTGGTTTTCCCGTTCTCTTGGGGTAAAACAGTTTATGTTAATGGATGAGGTCTTAAGTGGGGATATCAAAAAGCCAAATAAAAACAATCCGATGATGGTTGTTGAGGGGGGAGAACTCGATGCAAGTGGAACCATTGGAGAATTGAAACAAACCGGTGCAGAGAACCTTCTCAGGCGATATACAAAGGGAATAAAAAAGATACGGGAAAAAGGATGGAACCGTTTTGTAATTGTCACCGATCATGGATACTTCCATTGGCAACCTGGCGAAGATGATATCGAGACTATTGAAAATAACGGAAATATCCTTTGGCAATCAAGACGAGCAGTTGTTGGCAGAAATTTGAGTTCTACAAAATCTCTCATCCTTCCTGCCTCTGGATCTGATCTGACGGTTCGTGTCCCATGGAGTACAAATGCCTTTAAAACATATGGAGGGCTTGGATTTTTCCACGGTGGAGCCACCCTTCAGGAGATCATTATCCCGGTAATTTATGCAGAATGGCCTCAAAAAACTACTGAGATCACCATCGTTCTAAAACCCGTTCAGTTTATTACAAGCCTGACACCTCGGGTTCAAATTGAAGATGGGGGGCAGAAACGATTGTTCGGAGCTGATGAATCCCTTTCTGGCCGAACTGTTCTGGTAAAAGTGAGAGATAAAGAGGGAAGAGTGGTCTTTAAACAGAAAGAACCAATATCTGTTAATCCCGGTGGAGGAGTTCAGACCATACAACTTGAACTTGTCCCAGGTGCTCCAGCTCTTCTTTCCGGCGAATATCTTATGGTATGTGTAGAAGACGCCGAAAATGAACAACGATTGGCAGAGGAACAAGTGGAATTGAGGCAGGATATCGATGACTGGTGATTTACCCGATACCTTGGATCAGAAACTTATCGAAGCGTTTCCTGGTCGTGTAGTCAGAAAAGATTTGGTCCATAAATTAAAAGTCGGGTTTACCATCCCGGTATACGTTCTTGAGTACCTTCTTGGAAAATACTGTTCAACAACAGATGAAGAAGAGATACGGAAAGGATTGGAACTGGTTCACAGTACAATCAATGAACGAGTAGTCAGGGCAGACCAGACCGAACTTATAAAATCACGACTTCGTCAGTCTGGCTCAATGAAAATCATTGATCTTGTCACCGTATCATTTGATGAGAAGGATCTCGGCGGAAAATATTGGGCACAACTTGCTACTTCAGGTCTATCGAAAGTTCATATTGATGAAAAAATTGTCATGGACAATGAACGGGTATTAACCGGAGGTATCTGGTCTAATATCGAACTTATTTACGATGAAACGATAGTTCATGGAGGAGTAACTCGGCCATTTGTTATCAAACGAATACAACCGATCCAGATCGCAAGTGCCAGGTTGGAAGACTGGATTGAAGGGAGAAAGCAGTTCACTCGCGATGAATGGGTTGATATTATCCTTCGTTCCATGGGGTATGAACCCAATCACCCTGATTTTACTTGGCGTGTGAAAATGCTGATTCTTCTCCGCCTCATACCAATGGTTGAGAAGAATTACAACCTTATCGAACTAGGTCCCCGTGAGACTGGGAAATCTTTTGTTTATCGGGAAATATCCCCTTATGTCATGCTCCTTTCCGGAGGACAAGGATCAGTAGCTGATCTTTTCGGATGGAAGAACCGAAAAGACAAACCCGGACTTGTAGTAAAAAATGATGTAGTTGCTTTTGATGAAGTAGCCGGCTCTCATTTTAAGGATGAATCTAACAAGCAGATGTTTAAGGGGTATATGGAACAGGGTTCATTCTCACGGGGAGATGATAAGGGAACCCTTTCCGCTGAAGGTGGCATTGTTTTCAATGGTAATATCGATGGCGACGTGGAATCAATAGCCCGTACAACTCATCTTTTTACTCCTCTCCCTGAAACAATACGAAATGATACGGCATTTCATGACCGGTGGCATGGGTATTTACCCGGCTGGGAGATGCCAAAATTAATTCCGGATCATTTAACCACACATTTAGGATTTGTTGCCGATTATTTTGCTGAAATCTTTCACAATAATCTCCGCCCATTAAATTATACCTACCAATATGAAGAATTCTTTAAATTTGGTTCTGCAAGTAAACGTGATGAAAAATCCGCAAAGAAAACAATATCCGGTCTGATGAAACTCATTCATCCAGATGGAAAATGCTCAAAAGAAGAAATGGCTGAATATGTGGCTTTTGGACTTGAGATGCGACGAAGAGTGAGAGAACAACTGAAACGTATTAATCCTCTGGAATTTTCTAAAGTCAATCTTTCCTATATCGACAAAGAAACAGGAGAAGAGTTTTATGCGGAATGCAAGGAACTGGGAGTATCTAAATTGATTCCAGAAACCCCTCTTTCTCCTGGAGACATATTCACAATTGGATGGGACAATGGCCTGGGGAGAGTCGCACTCTTTCGGATACAAGTTGCAGGAACCACGGGGTCTGGGAAATTAAAACTGGTAGGAATTAGTTCAAAATCCATAAAGGATTCTGCACAAATGGCTCATAATTATCTGAAAGTGAATAGTCGAAAACTTGGGCTTGAACATGACATTGATAGTTATGATCTCAGTATCCAGGTCATGAGTCCGGGACATGGAACCGATTCACCAGATCTCGGAGTGGCGTTTTTTACCTCAATGTTGTCAGCAATTGTCAACAAACCCCTGGCAGGGGGGATGGTTGTCCTGGGCGAGATGACGATTCATGGTGTTTTAACCAGAGTCGAGCATTTGGGGGATAGAATACGTGTTGCAATGGATGCCGGTGCAAAACAGGTTCTCATTCCAACAACGAATGCAGCTGATTTTGGTAACATTCCTCCAGAACTACTGGATAAGGTTCAAGTCACCTTTTACTCAGAACCTATGCAAGCAGTATTTAAAGCTCTGGCAACAGAATAGGATAAAGAATGAAATATTTGGTGGCTTCTTCAAACAGAATGAATTCCGAGATTACAGATAAAAAACTAATCTGGGGTATTCCGAAAAGGAATAAAAATCTACATGAGCGGGTATCTCTTGGAGATAAAATTCTTATGTATGTCAGGCAGGAACACGAAGGCGTTATGATTCTTCCTCCTGCAATATCCGGAGCATATGAAGTAGAAGCGAAGTTTGAAGAATCAAATGCAATATTTTCAATACCTTCCCATATGGGTGAAGAACTTTTTCCTTACCGATTCAGATTAAAACGAATATCTGTATATACTCCCCCGATTGATTTCAAACCTCTCATTGATTCGCTTGATTTTATCACCAATAAGACAAAGTGGTCCGGGCATCTTCGTGTTGCAATGCGTGAAATACCGAAAAGTGATTATGATAAGATAATTACATCAGGGAAAAAGAAATGACGGAAATTATTGGTGTTACTTTTCCGATACCGAAGTCCTATATGGGGCGGTTTTTTAAGGGAAAAACAGTATTCATTAAACCCGCAACCTGCTTCAAAGAAATTCAACCGGGTATGAAACTGGTTTTTTATCAATCACGAGAAGATACAGGGTTTGTTGGTGAAGGGGTTATCGCCGAAATCGCTTTTGATGAAAATCCCCTAAACTTTTTCACAAGATTCGGAAATAAGATATTTCTGTCATCTGATGAAGTAAATCAATATTTGGAATATCAAGATCATTGGAAAAGTACAAGACGTCGGAAAGGAAATGTGAAAAAGAAACCCTGGATGGCCCTTGTATTAAAGGATATCAAACAATATTCGAATATAGAAAAACCTGAACGATTTGTTCCAGTTGGTGGTCAGTATATCCGGAAATGACACGGGTGATAAGAACGGATCCGGCTGGATGTAATTATGCAGTTACTGACTGCACTATCTTATCATCGTCCCGTGTGAGAAAATCAGGATGGATATATCTCCTAAGGTCTATGAGTCCCGTACATTGTGGAAACCTATCATTGTTGTTATACATTCGTTGATAATTAAAAAACATGGATACTGATGAATTCCCATGAACATATTCAGGAATACAGATCTCTACTCCTGGTAGGGTGAGCCCGGATCCCATGCCTGGTTTCAGGATATTGTACATGACCGCTGGACGGTGATTCAGTCTCACCACCATTTTCTTCTTTCTCACGCTCAAGGGCGTATCAATAGGGTAGTGAATCACTCGGATTACTTGTTCGGTTGCTTGTTCGGTTACTCGTATCGGCTGAAAAAAGTAAATTTCACCGCACCTTTCCAGATGGGAAACGATGTCTTATTGTACCAGTTCAGGCAGAAACCGGTGGAGACCTTCAAGGAGCCTGTTGAGATTAAATCGCTGATCCCGGAACCTGCGTTTGTCACGGAAAAAAATATGGTCCGGTCCCTTCATTCTCCTCAACCAATTATCTCCAACAGAACCCTGGCTCTCCACTTTTCCCCCATCCAACTCGGTCGCCGCTTCGCGGCTCCCTCACACCCCCCCTAGCAACCCCGACATCAAAACCTCTTAAATCCCTCCGAAAACTCAGAAATCTTGCTCCCTCATACTCCCTCGCTATCTAAACCCTACCTTCTCCCCTATAAACCCCCTGTCCGGAATCACTTCCGCCCACCTCGTGAAGGGAGGGGTTTCTATGCAGCTCCGGAAATTCGACGACCCAAAGACAAAAAAAATCGTTATCATTTATAAACCCGAGGCTAGGGGCACCCAGGTACAAGCCTAAAGAGAGTCTATAGTATACCTTTCTCAAATACCCAAAACTCGTATCAATAAAAAAATATCCTGAAAACAAGCCTTAATTACGAAAAAACGCCTTCTATAAAAAAACAACACCGAAACAAACGTGCAAAAAAGGGGACAGTATACGAAATGAGTGCGCTGACCGGGACTCGAACCCGGGTTTAGGCGTTGGCAACGCCTAGTGATAACCACTACACTATCAACGCAGTTGCTCTACATCGTCAGCTCTGTGAGTAAATAAATCTGCCGAAATCGCTCTGGCTCCGGTTCGTATGAACAATGTCAGGAATAATTGGACAGATTGATATTTTCTACCTACAAAACTCATACGAATGATTCCCCTGATGATTGACTTTACCGGAAAGAAAGTAATCATTTTCGGGGGAGGGGTAGTCGGAGCCAGAAAGGCACGATACTTCGCACATGAAGCAGACGTCGTCGTATACAGTCGTTCTTTTCACCCGGAGTTTCAGGAAATCCCGGTCAGAACGGAGGTCTGCAATCTGACCAGAGACCTTGAAACCCTGCGAAATATGATTCACAATGTATCACTGGTCATCGCTGCCACATCAGATCCTGAATTAAACGAACTGATTGAAAGCGCCTGCACCCGTGAACATATCTGGTGCAATGTAGCGGCGGGGAAACAAAGTGATGTCGTCCTTCCGGCAAAGATATCTGGGAACCGGTATGTCATCGCGGTCAGCACCTCTGGTTCGGTCCCGGCAGTATCCCGGCTGATCCGTGAAGAGATCGAGAATACGTTTCCTGATCTTGATGATCTCATTCTCCTGGGCGAATGGATCCGGGACACGTACCGGGGGGATCGGACCGGTACCGATTCATATGATACTGTCCTGTATGCTGCTCTCCGTGACCCTGAAACAAGAAAATCCCTTACAAATGGAATGAATGCAGCCCAGGAATATGTACAGAGGAGATTTGCTATATGACTCATGCGCTCTTTTCTCCGTTCACCATAGCAGGAATATCTCATCATTCTGCATCGGTTGCAGACATGGAATCGGTCCGGTTTCCTGATGAAGAGGCATTCCTAATTCGTGCAGGGGAGTGGTTTAAAGGAGTCATCCTGCTGCAGACCTGTAACCGGATAGAGATCATGGTGCACGGGAGTGCAGATCTCCTTGGCACATTTCTCGAGAGTGAAGGAAGGGCCGGGTGGCAAATGTGGGAGGATGGAGATGCCTTATCCCATCTTCTCGATCTCGCAGCCGGTCTTGACTCGATGGTCATCGGTGAGGACCAGATCCTGGGACAGCTCAGAAAATCCCTGAGCCAGTCTGAATCGATGTCGGTTGCTGACCCTCTGATCACCCTCTGTATTAACAAGGCAATCCATGCCGGGTCCGAGGCCCGGAGAATGAGTGGGATTAACCGGGGTGCAGTATCGATCGGGTCTGCAGCGGTTCTGTTGGCTGATGAACTCCTGGGTTCGCTTGCAGGCCGGCACATCCTTGTCCTGGGGACCGGAGAGATGGGGGTTCTCGTCACCCAGGCACTTGCTGCGAAACAGTTATCTGCAATTTATGTTGCGAACCGGACATTTGACCGGGCCCAGCGACTTGCTGAGAAGGTTCACGGGACGGCAGTTCTGATGGGAGATCTCTACCGGTATCTGACGATGTCTGATGTCATCATCTGTTGCACCGCTGCTCCTCATCCGGTTATCAAAGTTGATGAGGTGATGGAAGCACTGAAGGGACGGTCATGGCCGCTTGATAATTCCCGCCGTCCGCTCCTGATTGTAGACATTGCCCAGCCACGGGATGTTGAGGAGGATGTCGGGAAAATCCCTGGAGTCTGTCTGTACACGATAGATGATCTCCGGAAAGTCAATGACGATACCGCACAGTTCAGAAAAGAAGCGGCTGAGAAGGTCCGGGAGTTTCTTGACCAGGAGCTGGTTCAGTTTACCCGGCTCTTTAACCGGAAGGCAGCAGATGAGCTCCTGGCAACATTGCACAGCTGGGCTGAGCAGATTCGCATCAGGGAGCGGGATAGAGCTCTCAGCAGGTTGTCAGGGTGTGATGACCGGCTTCGTGATGTGACCGATGATCTGACACGGGTGCTGACCAGGAAACTGCTCACCGATGTCACCCTCACTATCCGGACCTGTGCTGAACGGGGAGAGATGAAGATTGCAGAGGACCTGGTTGGTGCTATTACCAGAGGAGAGATGTTATGTTCCCGCACGTACGATTGAGAAGACTTCGCAGACGGAAGATTATCCCGCTGCTTGCAGAGACCCATATTGGGAAAGATGACCTGATTGCACCGCTCTTTTTTGATGAGAACATAGCAGGGCCGGTTCCGATTCAGGCAATGCCCGGACAAAACCGCTGGCCGGTCTCTATGGCCGGGGATGTTGTAATACGGCTGAAGAGAGCCGGTATCCGTGCCGTTCTCCTGTTTGGTATCCCGTCCGTCAAGGATGCAGAAGCCTCAGGAGCATATGCACCGGATGGGGTTATCCAGCAGGTGACCCGGGCAATGAAACAGGCATGTCCTGATATGGTCATTATCACTGACCTGTGTGCCTGTGAATATACCGATCACGGGCACTGTGGATATGTGGGCGAGTGTTGTGACGGGCCAAACCTTCTGAATGATGCATCGCTTGAGATGATGCAGCGGATTGCTGTCTCGCAGGCAGAAGCAGGTGCAGATATTGTCGCTCCCTCCTGTATGCTGGACGGCATGGTTGCTGCCATCCGGGAAGCCCTTGATGATTATGGGCATCAGGAAGTCCTCATCATGTCATACTCCTCGAAATTTGCCTCCGCCCTCTATGGTCCGTTCCGTGAAGCGGCGGGTTCTGGGTTTTCATTCGGGGATCGGACCGGGTACCAGGCTCCGGTCTCAAACCGCCGGGAAGCATATCGGGAATCTGAACAGGATGCAGCAGAAGGTGCAGACATTTTGATGGTCAAACCGGCAGGGTGGTTTGGGGATATTATTACTGACATTAAACAACTCGGCCTTCCGGTTGCAGCATATCAGGTATCAGGAGAGTATTCCATGATCCGGGCTGCAGCAGAGAAGGGCTGGCTTGATGAACGGCGGGTCGTTATGGAAAGTCTGGTCTCGCTTAAACGGGCGGGTGCAGACCTTATCATAACCTATTTTGCTGAAGATATATGCAGGTGGCTTGATGAATAATTGTGAAAAGAGCAGGGAATATTATACCACTGCCAGGGAGCTGATGCCTGGTGGTGTTTCAAGTCCGGTCCGGGCAATACAGCCACACCCCTTTTACACAGTACGGGGAGTTGGCTCCCGGATATATACTGCAGACGGGATTGAACTGATCGATTGCTGTGGGGCATACGGACCTCTGATTCTGGGTCATGCCTGTAAACCGGTTGGAGTTGCAATCTCTTCTGCCCTGAGTGACGGCTGGCTGTATGGCACCCCGACTCCGGCAGAGATAGATCTGGCGCAGATCCTTATTGCTGACCATCCGTCCATTGAGATGGTCAGGTTTGTCACCACCGGTTCTGAAGCGACCATGGCAGCAATCCGGCTTGCACGGGGATATACCGGAAAGAGTGAAATCATCAAGACAGAAGGCGGATTTCACGGAGCTCATGACGGAGTCCTTGTCCAGGCAGGGTCAGGATGTACAACCCTTGGTCAGCCTGATTCTGCAGGAGTTTTGTCAGATATCGTGCGGCACACGAGGCAGGTTCCATACAATGACACCGAGTCACTCGTCTCTCTGGTGGAAAAATGCGGTGATGAAATCGCTGCGATGATCCTGGAACCGGTGATGGGAAACATCGGCCCGGTCCTTCCAAAGCCCGGATACCTGCAGGAGGTTCGGAAGATAACTGCTGAACATGATATCCTGCTCATCTTTGACGAGGTCATTACCGGATACCGGGTGGGTATTGGTGGAGCACAGAAACTCTTCGGGGTAACGCCGGACATCACTACTCTGGGTAAGATAATAGGCGGAGGACTCCCCCTATCAGCATTTGGCGGGAAGAGAAAGATCATGGAACGTATCGCACCTGCCGGACCGGTGTATCAAGCTGGAACTTTCTCCGGAAACCCGCTCAGTCTTGCAGCGGGTGTTGCAGCACTCCGGGAGATTCATGCACGAAAGGAGATGTATACCCATCTTGATAAGGCGACTACCGTGATCGGGGAGTCATGCCAGGGGAAAGCGGGCTCATTTGTGAAACTCGGATCCATGTTCAAGTTCTTCTTCCGCTCATCGCCTCCTGAAAATTATGCCCAGGCAAAAGAATCAGACACGATAAAATTCCGGGCATTCTGGGAGAAGATGCTGGAAAAGGGGATCTTTTTACCCCCGTCACAGTTTGAGACGAACTTTTTGTCGGCTGCTCATTCTGATTCGGATGTTGAATACCTCTCTTCAGCGTATGCATCATGCCTCTCCGCGTAGGAACCAGGGCATCACAACTTGCCAAAGCCCAGGCAGTAAAGGTCTGCACCCTGCTTGAGGAACTCGGGGTTGAGACGGAGATGGTATTCATCTCCACTGCAGGGGATGAACAGACAGGAGTCCCCCTTCATGAGATCGGCGGGCAGGGAGTATTTGTCCGGGCACTTGACGATGCACTGGAGCAGAATAAGATTGATCTTGCCGTTCACTCGATGAAGGACATCCCTGCAGAGCGGCCATCAGGTCTGGTTACGTCTGCCATTCTTGCCCGTGATTCGCCGTGTGACTATATCGTCACTGACCTGAAGCTGGATGAAATCACAACACTTGGCACATCCAGCACCCGGCGGACCGCCCAGTGTCGTCGCAATCTGCCCTGGGCTGATATCAGACCACTCCGGGGGAATGTGAACACACGGCTCTCCAAACTGCAGATAGGTGAGTATGATGCCATCATGCTTGCAAAGGCTGGTCTTGAACGACTGTCCATGACGCTGGACGGGTTTCAATTGGATCCTCATGTGCACGTTCCCTCCCCAAACCAGGGGACCATTGCGGTGGTATCACGGACAGACCCGGATATTACTGGTATAGTATCCCAAATCGATGACTATGGGACCAGGATGGATACCATGCTTGAACGGCGGGTTATGGAGATGATTGGGGGCGGATGCTTCACCCCGCTTGGGATCTATTGCAAGGACCGGATGATGATTGCAGAAGTTCTCTCTCTTGAAGGTGACCGCCACTTCAGGCTTGAACGAATGGTATCAGATATTGACGATGCAGGCCGGTTCGGTATGGAAGTCAGGGAGAAGGCAGGAGATCTGATAAGCGAAGCATACGAGCGGCTGGGAATTACACATGGATAAGAAAGGTACGGTATATCTGGTAGGATCAGGTCCGGGTGGACTGAGCCTCATGACAAAACGGGCACGGGAAGTTCTGGATCTGGCTGAGGTCATCCTCTATGACCAGCTCCCTGGTGATGAGATTCTGGCTAGCCTTCCGGCCCATGCTGAGAAAGTAGATGTCGGAAAGTACGGGGATCATCACACCCGCGAGCAGGATGAGATAGAACAGCTTATGGTCTCCTATGCAGAGCAGGGCCGGAGTGTTGTCAGATTAAAAGGAGGAGATCCGTTCCTGTTCGGACGGGGGGGTGAGGAACTGGAGACATTAAGGGCGCATAATATATCAGTGGAGGTTGTCCCTGGTGTGACCAGTGCCATCGCTGTTCCTGCATCGGTTGGAATACCGGTAACTCACCGGAAATTTGCATCACAGGTAACCATCCTGACCGGTAATGAGGATCCCACAAAGAAAGAATCAGCTATTGACTGGGACTGGCTTGCAAAGTCACGAGGCACCATCGTCATCCTGATGGGTGTCAAAAACCTCGGGAAGATAGCGAAATTTCTCGTGGATCACGGGATGGACGCTGCAACACCGGTTGCCGTGATTGAGCGCGGGCTTCGGCCTGATCAGCGTGAAACGATTGGAACCCTTGAAACAATAGCAGAACGTGCGCAGGAACGAAAGGTCAGGCCCCCCGCAGTGATAGTAATCGGTGGCGTGGTCTCACTATACACCGGTGAGCATGTCATCCCCCGGTAACCTCATTTTTCCGATTATCAGAATTGATGTCCCCGGCGCCGGTAACAGAGGCATTCATAGGGCATTTTCCTTTTTGTAAAAAACACTGTACTCTGGATATTTCCTGACAACAAGCCTTATAAGGTCACATATGAGAGTATGTTTCATCACAAGGCAATACGCCTTGAGGAGTGGAATGATGAGAACCTTCTGGAAAATTAGCATCACATGTCTGATGCTCATCGTATGTGCTCTGGTGGCATTACCGGCCTCAGCTGAAGAAGTTAGTGTACTCAGTGAACAACAGGCATCACTCTGGCAGGGACAGACCTCCCAGGTGTATGAGGTTACTTTGAACTGTCCGGGAACAGCAACAGTCACCTCGAGTTATGGAGCACGGTTTGATCTGTATGCAAAGAAGAAATGGGGGTCAGCCTCCTGTCCGTCACCAAACTCAATCCTGTACAACTATGACAAGGTTGCGTACGGATATAGCGGAACTGCATCAATGACTCTTGAAGCAGGAACCTGGTGTCTGGTCGTATACGGATACTCAGGAAGCGGTTCATATTCGCTCCGGGTGACCTCTAACTGTCCATATCCGACTCCATATCCAACTCCCTACCCCACACCCTACCCGACTCCCTGTGGCGTCTATAAATCTGATACCCGTCAGGGATTCTTAAACCAGGGCCAGGCAGCAGTGTATGGATATTACATCCCGACTGATGGAAGATCGAAAATTGAGTGGTCAATGAGTTCAACCAGTTCTGGTGGAAGCACACCAATCATCGTCGCTTCTGCTGGTCAGTCTGTTGAAAGTAGTTCTTATGGAAGCAGCACCTTTGACCTGTATGTCTTTAAAGACTGCAATCCACGGAACTCATACTGCAACACCCGGTACTACTCCTATGGCCCGAACGCCTATGTTTCAGTAGCTCCACCATCCAGTGGTTCAACCTACTATGTGATGGTCTATGCCCGCAGCGGCAGTGGTACCTACAACCTGAAGATGAACAGCTACAAGTGTAGTGGCAGCACTCCAATCATCGTGGCCTCCACCGGAATGGAATCAGTATCAACTGCATCTGATGATACCGGATCAGGTTCAGAAGTATCAGCCCCAACTGCAGAAATTGTCATTGCAGAATGATTGGGATGTATTAATTTCCGGAAAACCTTTTTTTTGTTCCGGAAAAAATTCGGAACGACGGCCTGAAAAGCTTTAATCATATCTCGTAGATAGTATCAAACAGAACAAGGCATCGGCCTTGGGGAGTGTATACATATGCGAAAAATGTGGATTCGTGGAATAACCCTTTTACTACTCATTACCTGTGTACTGGTAATCTCATCGGCTAGTGGATACACGGCAGACTTTCCCAAGTCATACCGTCTGTGGCAGGGTTCTGCAGCAATGCATGAAATCGGGGTGTATGGATATTGTGGAACACAGATAACCGTCCAGTCACCCTATGGAGCAGCTTTTGATCTCTATGCAATGAAAAATTATGGTTCACCTGGGACCTGTCCGTCGAATGACTATATTATGAGTCATTATGACAAGTACGCGTACTCAAGTGGAAATGGTGGAAGTGCTACTCTGTATCTTGATCAGGGTCTTTGGTGTGTTGTAGTGTATGCTCGATCAGGAAGTGGAATGGCATATGTGACTGCAGATAGCAATTGCTTCCCACCTGGACCGGTTCCAACACCTCTGCCTCCGACACCAGGTCCATGTAGTCCGTATAAGACAGTAGATAGATCAGGGTTCCTATACTCAGGCCAGGCAGCAGTCTATGGATACTTTATACCAACCGATGGAAGATCACAGATTGAGTGGACATTGACCGGTTCAGGCGGAAATACCCCAATCATTGTCTCCTCGATGGGAAGTCAGGTATTCAGCGGCAGTTGGTTTAGTCCAAACTTTGATCTGTATGTCTTCAAAGATTGCAACCCGCAGTATTCTTACTGCAATACAAATTACTATGCGAATGGACCGAATGCATATGTTTCGATTTCCAATCCGCAGCGTGGCTCTACCTATTATGTGATGGTATATGCACGCAGTGGAAGCGGGACGTATAATCTGCGGATGAACAGTTACAAGTGCTATGGAGATACGCCAATTATTGTTGCCTCTGCACCAGTGTATGCTTCTACTGCTTCAGTAGACTATTCAAGTGCAGGCTCAGGATCTGGAGCAGATACGGCTGTAAGTTCCTCTATTGCAGCACCAACGGCTGAATTTGTTTCAGTTTCATCTCAATAACCTCTTTTTTACCCTGCTTACAATTGGTAAGATTCATTACCATCATGCTCGAGATCACACAGGAAGAGCTGGATGGGTCAGATATGGAATATCAAAAAAAATGGTTCATTATTCTTTTAGCACTTGCCTTGATCTCTATGCCTTGCCTGGTTATGGGTGCCTCAACAGAGTCTTTTGCGAATGCCCTGTATGCCGGGCAGAATAAGATGTATACTGTGCAGGTTCCCTGTACTGCAACGATTCTGCTGAATGGTGATCCTGATAGTCAGTTATCCCTGTATGCAAAGAAGGCATCAAGTACCTGGGTTCCTTCATCAATTCATGTAACCAGATATGCGGATGTCAGTTCTCTCAAACCATCCAGTTCACAGACCATGCACCTGGAGTCAGGTGAGTGGTTTATTGTTGTGGAGAACCAGAGAGCATTTGCCGAATATTCACTTCTGGTTGATAAGGAATGTCCAATTACAACGACATGTTATGGAGGGCCGTGTTTTAATCCGGCTGACTGTGTTCCTGCAACGGTGTATCGGGATAATGTTCAGAATGGATTTTTAAATGCCGGCGAATCTAAAACATTTGCATACCGTCTTTCGGGAAATCGTTCATATGTTGAGTGGATACTATCCGGCCCATGTGACAATAATGCCCCATTGATGCAGAGCAAAGCAGATGTTGATCTGTTTGTAACCAAGAACTGTGGTCCGGACTTTGATGTATATGTGTATGAGGGGTGTAATCCGAAGTATAAACCATGTGTTGCAGTTGCAGCAGATATCGGCCTTGGAAGTAATGCATATGTTGGGTTATCACAACCGGATGAGCAAAAACTCTACTATGTAAAAATCTATGGAAAGCGGGGGAGTGGGAATTATCATCTGACTGCAAGATCATATACCGGTCAGGATATGATAATTGCAGGAATAAAGCCTTCAGAATATGATGGATTTATTGCTTCGGCAACTGATGTCACGTCACCGGATGACCTGAATGTCACGATCCCGGTTCCCCCAACTGCCTATACCATCAGGGCAGCGGAACTCTAAAAATAGATTTTTTTTATTCAAGCAGATGAACCAGTAGTCCGCTTAGGAGTTTTGGTTCAAACCATGTTGATTTTGGTGGCATAATTCCACCTGCATCTGCAATAGAAAATACCGTTCTTACATCCACTGGCTGCATTGCTAGTGCTGCAGCAAACTCTCCGCTGTCAACCTTTGTCATCAGATCGCGAATCGGACGGGCACCTCCCAGGTATTGGAGTCTGGGGTCACCTCGAGGATCTGTGATTCCTAAGAAGGGGATCAGAATCTGTTCCTGAAGAACACTCACGTCAAGACCTCTGATATCTGTTATCTTAGGATTATGGGGGATAACACATTCATACCAGGTTCCTTTGATGTATAAATGAAAAACGTGATCTTCTTTTCCACCTATTTTTGGTTTTAAAGCAAAGGATGACCTGTCAGCCTCCCCATATGGTGTGATATGTGCGATATCTGAAATCTTTTTTAAGAAACTCTCCGGAGTTAAGGGGGAGAGGTCAGTGAGGAGTCTGCTATACCCATGTACCTTGACTTCATCCTCGGCAAATATTACACCCAGGACATGATGCGTCTCTTCAGGGACTTTCGCTCCATCTTTTTTTCTTTTCTCAACAATATTTACCGCAGACTTGCACCGGTGATGACCATCAGCGATATAGAGTGCTGGAATAGAGACAAATATTTCAGAGAGTCGTTCAAGAATTTCTGAATCGGTTATTGAAAAGATCTCATGTCTGCTGCCATTGGCTGCAGAGGTTACCATATCCGGCGAGTTCCCCTCAACTACTTTTTTCAAAATATTTTTTATCTCTGCATGAGCTCCGTGGAGAAGAACAACCGGACCGGTATTGGCATTCATGGTGTCAATATGCCTGGTCCGATCTTCTTCCTTATCATACCGGGTGAGTTCATGACGCCGGATCTCCCCGCTTTCATATTCCCTTGTATCAGCACAACATGCAATACCGGTATAGGTTTTATCTGCGTCGTATACCCGGTACACATACATTGCAGGCTTTTCGTCCTGGATAAAAAGGCCTTTTTCCCGATATTCATCAAAAATATTGCGGGAAAGTTCATAGACTTCAGTGCTGTAGGGATCAATGTCTGGAACCAGTGCGTCAGCCCGGCTTATCCGGAGGAAACTGAACGGATGGTTTGAGATGATCTCACGTGCTTCTTCAGCACTAACCACATCATAAGGGACTGCAGCAATCTCTTCTGCCTTTCCTGGGGCAGGTCTTACTGCTCTAAAAGGATATACATGAACCATGTCAGGCACCAGGTGTTCTTACCTATATTCCCCTGTTTCTATATGATAACACTGACAGATCAGTACAGGCTTTGATGCAGGAAGGAAGTCTCCGGATCAGAAAAATGACTCCGGTGGATATTATGGGTGTACAGTGGATTGAACGAAGTTCTTTCCCGGATCCCTGGGCGCGTGAAACGCTTGAAGAGGCCATCGCGACCTTTGCTGATACAGTATTTATCGCAGAATCCCTTGGGACTATTAAAGGGTATATCATCTGTGGTGTTGAGAATACCGGTGAAGAAAGGTACGGGCATATCTGTAGTCTGGCTGTAGCACCGGATAAGAGAAATTCAGGGATAGGTACTGCATTGGTCAAACGGGCAGAGCAGGCTGTTATGGTTCAGAAAGCTACTGCCATGCAATTGGAAGTCAGAGTTTCGAATACCGGCGCAATTCAGTTTTATACAAAACTTGGATATGAACCGGTGTTTCAGATTTGTGGATATTATGCAGATACAGAAGATGCGATTGTGATGATGCGGTGGTTCCGGTTTTGAATTACCAGAAACACTAACATTTTTCAGATGAGAGTTTTATTCTGCAACAATTTTTGGTTCAGAAAAATGATGAGAATCAATAGAAAAAAGTGTATAAATTTTGTTTGTCTTTTCCTGTTACTTATCATTCCATTTTGTGCAACTGGTGAGGAAACATCTGCTGATCTCGGGCTGGTCTCTCTTGATGTCCAACCATCGTCTGCACCAGAAGCACCCTTTTTCGGAAGAATTACTGCTGTAAACTATGGTCACATGATCTCGATGAGCCGAAAAGTAATCCTGTATCTTTCTTTGGATGATGAGATTACACCGGCAGATTATGAAGTCGGCTCAGTGCAATTTTCATTTCTGCGGCCTGGAGAGACCGCTCATCGGGAGTTTTTAGGTACACTGCCTGATACAATTCCTCCTGGTTCATATACAGCAGGTGCAGTATTTGGAGCAGGTTTTTCACTGACTCCTGATCCGAATCCTGAAAATGACGCTATCACCGGTGGTACGGTTGTCATCGAGGGTACCTATACCCGGCCTCAGGAGTGGTTAAACGAGCAGATCGCAGATATTATCCTTGATTTTTCAAATGAGGAACGGGCATTGAGAAGTCTTGGGGCATTAACCCGGGATTCAGATCTTGACATCATTGCTGTGGAGCACAGTCAGGACATGGCGAAGAGGGATTTTTTTGATCATACCAATCCAGATGGAGAAGACCCAGTAGACCGGGCAGAACGACATCATTATGATCAATCCCGGATTCTGTCTGACGGCTCATCATTTTTTGGCATTGGGGAAAACATTGTAAAAATTCCCGTGGAGAAGAATGTCTATGGATTTGGGGAGATATTAAACGATGATCCTCATGAAATTGCCAGAGTAGCAGTTGAATCCTTTATGGACAGTCCTCCTCATAAGGAAGCATTACTCCTTCCTGCCCATGAAAAAATAGGAATAGGGGTGGCATTTGATGGAGAATATTATTATGCCACTCAAAATTTCTTTTAATTTATATTTTAAATGCCTGTATCTGTGTTCGAAGTTCTCCGGAGAGTTCCTCTACTTCCACAATTGCACTATTGATCTCCTGGACTGATGCACTAACAGATTCTGCCAGGGCTGACAACTCTTCTATCTGAGTGAGGTTATCCTGTGTCAGGTTTATTCCATCACGGGCTGTGTTGACAATTGATGTAGCAATGTTTGCTTGATCTTCTATCGCCCGAACAATCTCGCCCATATCCCGGGTAACCTCTGAAGCACCACTGACCATGATATTTAAGGATTCAATGGTCTTGTTTACACTTTCCACACCGATTGCGATCTCAGAATGGGATGATCGTATTGCAGTTGAGGTTTTTTCACTACTCCGCTGAATTGCAGTAATTACATCTGCAATATGATCTGTAGCCTTCCGGGCATCAGCAGCTAGGTTCTTGACTTCTCCTGCAACAACAGCAAACCCTCTTCCAGCATCACCAGCACGGGCTGCTTCAATAGCTGCATTCAGGGCAAGCAGGTTGATCTGACCGGCTATGTCATTGATCATCTTGACGATTTTATTGATCTCCCTGATTTGTGAGTTTAGTTCGTCAATATCCTCAACGCTTTCCTGGGCAATCTTCATTACCAGGCCCATTTTATCATTTGCCTCATTGCCAAGTGTCTGCGCCTGTCCACCTCGTGTTGCAACATCCCGTGCATGGCGCAATACTTCCTGGCTTGTGCTGGTAATCTCTTCATTGGAAGCAGACAGAGTGGAAATTTGATTTGTTATATCTTCCATGTGTTCTATCAGATTTTTTCCAATTTCTGATGACTGCATGGTATTTTTTGCAACTGCCTGTGTAGCCTGGGCAATATCTGAAGAACCTTTACTTATCTCTCCCATATTTTCCGAGACGCTGGTTGAGACTCTGCTTACTTTTTGAAGTGCTTTTCGAAGTTCTGCGATGGTTTTATTTGCATTATCTTTGACAAGCAGGAGCGGATCGTTTTCCCGTTTCAGTATCTCTGTTGTCATATCACCGTTCGAAACCAGGGCAAAGGCTTCTCCAATATCTTGTGCAGCAATATCCAGCAGATTCGCATGTTCTTCAGCTTCTTTCATCATCCGCTGGATCTCCTTCTCTTTTCGTATCTCCTCTGTTTTGTCTTTATATGTGGACATGACACTGACCACTTCGTGATGCTTATCCAGAAGCGGAATAATATCTTGTTCAATATGGTGGACACCTGTCGGGAATTCTACGATGAGTTGACCGGTTACCGCTTTTTTCGTCGTAAGGGCATCACGAAGACCTGATCCGGATTTTTCTAAAACCTTAAAATCATTCGCCCGCATTGAAAGTAGTTGCTGTTCAGAATACCCGCTCATCTCCAAAAATGAAGCATTTACTTTTTGGATTTTTAATTTCAGATCCATAAGAAGGAGTGGCAGCGGGTTTTGATTAATCATTGTCATCTCCTGCTGCTGAAGCTCTTTTATGGTCTCCATTTGCTCGTGCATTGAACGCTCTGCTTTCTTCCGCTCGCTAATGTCACGGAATGTGGCCTGGATACGTGGCCCTTCAGGAAGATTGAGAATTGTCAGGGTGAGTTCAACATCAAAGGTCGAGCCATCAAAGCGGTTTATGATGCACTCAACGTCCTGGGCCATACCCTGTTTGGCAGATGTAATAATTTTGCTAAAAAAATCTCTCGATAATGTGCCATCTGCTTGTTTATCAGGAACCAGGGAGTAGATAGATTTTCCTATTATCGTGTCCGAATTTGGGACTTTGAAGATTTGAGGAGTAGTCGCATTACATTCTATCAGGATATCATCGTCAAAAAGTGTGATGGCATCATACGAAGAATCAATCATCGCCCTGAATTTTATCGCTTCAGCTCGCTGTAATTCTTCAATTTCACGACGCTTTTTCCTGTTTTCCGCTTCTCGGATCTCTCGTTCGATAACAGGAAGGAGAGGTGACAGATTCCCTTTGAAAACATAGTCGTGAGCGCCTCGTTTCATCAGGGTAACTGCAGTATCTTCTCCAATTTCTCCGGAAACAATGATAAACGGGTAGTCAAGATCACGTTTTCGGTATTCTTCGATTACATCAACACCGTTGAATCCAGGCAGACTGTAGTCACAAAGAATTACATCCCATTTTTCAGAGTCTAGTGATGAGCGTACATCCTCCAGGGTTTCAACTCGTTTCAGAAGCGGATCATACCCACCCTTTTTCAACTCATGGATAACAAGAAAGGCGTGATCTTCATTATCCTCAACAAATAATACTTTAATTGGATTTCCAGCCATACTACTTCCCTGTTTAAAAATGCCCCTGCTAACGTTCAGATAGTAATGCTTTCTCTGTAAAGTTGAAAATGATTCCTTCTTGATTTTTCCTGAAAATGGTTGCTCCATTGCCGCAGGTAACCATGAAGGGGCAATATAGTGATGAATATCTGCGCGGAATTACTCCGCAATCTGAAAAAAATGAGTCAATTCGTGTATTCTCATGTTCTAATATTTTATGTAGTATATTTCATTCATTATAAGAAAATCTGGGTTTTCTTTTTATATATAATTCTAAATGAAAAATAAAATCTAGAATACACTTTTCTCGCAGTTATAAAAAATTCTCATGTATCCCGTTCATTTCATTCATTAAAAGATTTTTGAAAAATATTACCGAAAATTTATATATTGGTCTTCAAATATTGAACTATTGTCAGGGATTTGTGTGAACATATCAGGCATGAGATATCCGGGGGGTTATAATCAGCACACATAGGCAGGTGTTATTCTCCTGCTTTCCACATTCCCTGATTATTTTCAACGAACACTTCTTTTGTATTTGTCATTCCAAAGATTGAAACCTGTAAAGAATATATCACTCATCAGGTATGGTAGTTGAAATTCTCGAGTTTGACTTAGGGGGAGAATCTTATGCCATGGATATTGGGATTGCCCGTGAAATTGTAGAGATGCTACCGATTACACCAATCCCGCGGGCACCTTCTCATGTAACTGGTCTTCTCAACCTACGTGGTGAAATAACTACAATAATAAATTTGCATCATCTTCTTGGAATTTCACCTGCAAAGGAACGAAATGAACAAAAGATTATGGTTCTGGTTCCTGATGCTTTTGAAAATACCAGTGTCGGAGTAATTGTTGATGAGGTTCACAGTGTTCTGACTGTTGATGAGATTAATATTGACACGAATATTCGTGGGGTTGATGAGCATCTTACCGAATATGTTCAGGGGATCATAAAACTGGGTGAAGACGAGGGAATTAAAACAGATGGATCAGAAAACCGTGAATCAGACAAACGACTTATTATCTGGGTTGATGTGAAAAAAATTTTAACCGGGACAACAGAAACATCGTCATCCCTTCTTGAATAATTTTAGATGAGTGTTTGGTATGGGGGTACTTACATACCCATGCCCATGTCGCCCATTCCACCCATACCGCCCATGCCTCCCATTCCGCCTGGTGGCATGTCAGGTGCTGCTGATTTTGCTGATGCGATGATGTCATCGATCCGCAGGATCATAACTGCTGCTTCTGCTGCACTTGCAATTGCCTGGGTCTTGACACGGAGAGGCTCAACAACGCCTTCTTTGTACATGTCTGCCGGCTTTGCTTCAAAGACATTCAGACCAACAGTCTTCTGACCCTTCTCATGTGCTGCACGAAGTTCAACAAGCATGTCGATTGGGTCAAGACCTGCATTCTCTGCAAGGGTCCGGGGGATAATTTCGAGTGCTGCTGCAAATGCTTCGATAGCGAGTTGTGCACGGCCACCGACACTTGCTGCATACTCGCGAAGACGTAATGAGAGTTCAGTCTCCGGAGCACCGCCACCAGCTACACACTTCTTGTCTTCGAGGACAACACCGACTACGCGGATTGCATCTTCAAAGGCACGGTCAAGTTCTGCAACGACATGTTCAGTTCCACCACGAACGATGATAGAGACAGCCTTCGGGTTCTTGCATTCTTCAACAAAGATCATCTCTTCGCCGGAGATTTTGCGTTCCTCAACTAAGCCTGCGAATCCAAGTTCGGATCCCTGGATTGCATCGATGCTGGAGATGATGGATGCACCGGTTGCACGGTTGAGTTTTTCCATGTCTGATTTCTTAACACGGCGAACCGCAAGAATTCCTGCCTTTGAAAGGTAGTGCTGTGCTATGTCATCAATACCCTTCTGACAGAAGACGACTTTTGCTCCACTCTTGACAACTTTGTCAACGATGGCCTTAATCATCCGCTCTTCTTCATCAAGGAATGCCTGGAGCTGGTCCGGGCTGGTGATATTGATCTCAGCGTCCACTTCGGTTTTCTTGAACTCGATAGCGGCGTTGAGGAGCATGATTTTAGCCTTGGTGACTTTTTCAGGCATGCCCGGGTGAACACGTTCCTTATCAATGACCATGCCGAGAATGATCTCGGAATCTTCGATTGAACCACCGACTTTCTTTTCAATCTTGATATTTTCAGTGTCAACCGTTCCATCAGTCTCTGCAACCATGGTGACTGCTTTGACTACAAGATCACAGAGTTTTTCCTTTGCTGCCTCTGCGCCCTTTCCTGTCATCGCAGTTTCTGCAATTTTCTTAAGTATCTTGGTATCTTTTGCCTTGACATCGATTGCAATGGTCTTGAGCAGGTCCTGTGCCTTCTCTGCTGCCATCCGGTATCCATGTGCGATAACCGTTGGGTGAACATCCTGTTCGAGGAGTTCTTCAGAGCGTTTCAGGAGTTCTCCTGCAATAACTACTGCAGTGGTAGTTCCATCGCCGACCTCATCATCCTGGGTCTTTGCGACTTCAACCATCATCTTTGCAGCCGGGTGTTCGATATCCATCTCTTTCAGGATGGTTACACCATCGTTGGTAATGACAACATCACCGATGGTATCGACCAGCATCTTGTCCATGCCTTTTGGTCCGAGTGTAGTCCGGACTGCATTTGCAACGGCCTTTGCTGCGGCGATGTTCATGCCCTGTGCATCGCGCCCGCGAGTACGGGAGCTTCCTTCTTTAAGAATAAGAATTGGCTGTCCTCCAAGTTGTGTAGCCATAAAATATCACCACGTTGTAGGATAAGGTTGTTTAGTGGTTCTATATAAAAATATCAGTTTAGAATCAAGTTGATGAGGTCGTCAGGTTCATCAAGAGAAAGGAGGGAATCTTCTCCAATCATCAGAGTACGCCCTATTCTGCGCTGCCTGTGATCATCGGTCATTACACACATGGCATGAGTTCGCGTCACCTGGGAAATGTTGCCTATGATTCCTGCCCTTCTGGCTACCTTCTGAGATGATCCATATCCTGTCAATATTGTGTGAGAATCATATCTTACGAGAGCCTGGAAAGGAGCATGATGCATGGGTTGGACATGCATCCCCATCTCCTCAATTGCAGCCTGAATCGGCATTTCCTCTGGGGTTGTGAGATTATTATGTTCTTTGAACTGCGATTTGGATTGAATCAGATCAATAGGCTCTACTACTCCTGAATCAAACGTCTCTTCAATTCTGAGAGCAATTTCAATGGTAGTCCCCATTCCTGATTCGTATTTCGCAACAGTTCGCCTGGAAACACCTAGTATCTGACCAAGATCTCCTAATGAAAGGTTAGAATGTTCACGAAGTTCACGAAGGCGTTCACCGCTGATATTCACATAGAGACCTCCTGGTGATGCATAAATGAGAGGTGGTGAATCTTCTACAAAATAGTCATGCAAGGTTGGGTAGTTTATCGCAAAAATTCCATACCTGACATAAACCGCACCTCGTTCCAGCTCAGCATCCCTGGCTCTCTCACCAACAATCAGCGGTGTTCCACTGAGATTGCGGGCAATCCTGTCCAGGTCCCGTGCATTTTCTTCACTGATGCTATCAATATGAGAAATCACCTTCAGGACAACAATCCGTTCACCATTTCCGGCAATGATGTCAAAACTCTTAGGTCTCATTGCGAAAACTTCGGATACTTCATATCCTGCCATGATCATCACACTGATGACATTACGAAGCAGACGATCCTGGGACATGTACTACCGTATTTGGTACTTGTATAATTCCTGTACATAAGGAATGTGGTGCGCAGGTGGTTATTAGACCAAAAATCCATATGGGCCTAATCTTGTAGAATCACTCAATATGGGGAGCAGATGAAAAAATATGACAAATATTCATTTTTATATCGGTCTGGATGATACCGATGCTCCGGATGGTATGTGTACTACCTGGCTTGGTGCTCTTCTGGCTACCATTATCAAAGCGAAGGGTATGAGAATAATCAGTACCCGGTTGGTAAGGTTAAATCCTACCATACCATACAAAACTCGCGGAAACGCAGCGATTTCTCTGTCCGTAATCGGTGATCCAGATTATACGTTTGATCTTACATGCAGTATTGTTTTAAAACATGCATCATTATCCTGTGAAAATACTCATCCTGGAATTGTAGTCTCTTTGAAGAAGCCGCCATCTGATTTTTACTGGAAAGCTGTCAGCGGAATTTGCACCATCGATGAAGCACGTTCATTCCTTCCTTCGCATGTTCTCCACTACCAGGGATATAAACTTGGACGTGGTCTTATCGGAGCCGCCGCTGCTGTCTGTAGTGAATTTCCTGATCACACCTGGGAACTGCTTGCATATAGAGAACCAGGACGGTTCTCGCTACCAAGAGAAGTTGATGCAGATAGTCTTCGTCTCTCTGAAGATATTACATCTCCTCACACCTGGGACACCTGGGATTCTGATTTGAATAGTCCGGTCTGTATCCCGCATACTCCGGATCCGGTTTTGTTTGGAATCAGGGGCGATTCACCATATTCGGTTGATCACGCATATTCGGCGATTCAATCTGAAAAACCCGGTATGTATCAGATATGGATGACAAATCAGGGAACTGATGCCCATCTCGTATTTTATGATTCAGGCCTCCCTCAAAATGGCATATCATATCTCATGAGAGGATTTGTGTGCACAAAACCGAAAACTGGCGTGGGAGGGCATGTCTCTTTTGATTTCAAGACTCGTGAAGTTGTGATATCCTGTATGGCGTTTGAGCCAACCAAAAAATTCAGAGACATAGTACGGTCATTACGGCCAGGCGATGAATTACTGGTTGCCGGAAGTTATCTAAAAGAAACCCTCAACCTGGAAAAGATCTACGTCTTTTCTGCAGAGCCATACTCAAAAGAAACCCCTCCTCTTTGTCCGGAATGTGGAAAACGCATGACCAGCGCCGGTTATAAAAAAGGGTTTAAATGTAAACGTTGTGGGGCCAGGGAAAAAATACCGGAGATAACATTTGAATCACGGACAATCACACCAGGTTGGTATGAGGTTCCTCCTGGAGCGAGGCGGCATCTTTCTCGCCCGATGAGACGAGGATTTGTTCCGCCTGATCCTTCGTATCTCCCTGCTCATCGCAGTCAGTTATTGTTAAATGGGCAGCAAATTTGAGAAAATTGTATTGTTCAAACATTATGGATAGGTTTTTCCATCCACTTTTTTACACGTCAGGTACTTGGCATGAGAGTGCCTATCTATAAGACATGGAATGTGATGTGCCGGTTCGACAGGTCCATCTAACGTCTGATATGACAGTTAAATCTCTCATTCAGGCAATGGAACAAGCGGGAGCGTATAATGGTGGCGCTCTCTCACGTGCGGTTCAGATCACCGGTACGATGTACAAGGACGCTGATGTTACTCGTTTCTTTGGGCTCGCAGGGGCAATGGTCCCTGCTGGCATGGGGGGTATTGTTTCGGATTTGATGGAATCAGGGCATATTGATGTACTGGTTTCTACCGGGGCAAACCTGACTCATGATGTTATCGAAGCTATCGGATGCCATCATTTCCGTGGGACCGAGAAGTGTAATGATGTTGAGCTTCGCCATGATGAGATCAACAGAATTTATGATGTATATCTCCCAAATGAGTCATTTATAAAATTTGAGGAGTTCATGCAGGATGTTCTGTCAAAAATACCTGATGGAACTGTTCTTTCAATTTCAGAATTACTTGCTTATATCGGTTCTCATCTGCCTAGTGGAATTCTTGCAACGGCTGCACGGAAAAAAATCCCTGTATTTTGTCCAGCAGTTCAGGATTCCATGATCGGTCTGCAGTTCTGGTTATATCGGCAGACTCATAAGGTTATCATCGATGCTTTTGGCGATATGAATAAAATTATGGACATATGCTTTGCTACGAAAAAAGCTGGAGCATTTCTTGTCGGAGGAGGGGTTCCGAAGAATTATATCCTGCAAAGCATGCTTATGACACCGAAAGGGTTTACATATGCGGTTCAACTAACCGGCGATCGCCCGGACCTTGGAGGGCTTTCAGGCGCAACACTTGATGAAGCACGGTCATGGGGGAAGGTCGATGAAGATGCAAAGACGGTGACGGTGTATGGAGATGCAACAATTACATTTCCTTTGATTATATCCGCAGTTTTGGAGTAACTATTATGACTGACATCATTCTGGCACTTGATGTATCTACAGGGAAAGATGCATTATCAATTGCAAAAAAGACCGCTCCATTTATTGATGCTATTAAGATCGGATATCCCCTGGTTCTGGCTGCTGGTCTGGAAATAGCCAACCAGTTGTCTGATGAAGGTCTCCCGCTGATAGCTGATTTTAAAGTTGCAGATATCCCTAATACCAGTCGTCTTATTGCAGAAGAAGTCTTTTCTCATGGATTTTCTGGCATCATATGCCATGGATTTGTGGGAAGGGATTCTGTTCTTGCATGCGTGGAAACAGCCCATGACCATGGTGGTGAATGCTATGTGGTAACAGAGATGAGTCATCCTGGAGCAGTTGATTTTTTCCATGGAGGAATTGCTGAGCGGATTGCAGGTCTGGTCTGTGAGACAAATGCTGATGGAATAATTGCACCTGCAACAAGACCTGAACGAACCTCACTTCTGCGCACCCTGATCGGAACAAAAAAGATCCTCTCACCTGGAGTAGGAGCCCAGGGAGGAGATCCTGCAGCAATTGCTTCTATTGTTGACGGGATTATTGTTGGTCGCGCTATTTACGAAGCAAAAGATCCGGGATCTGCAGCAGAGGAATATTCCCGTTTCAGAACCTGATCTGAAATTACTAAACAACCCAATGTGTTAAGGAATGAAAAGGTGAATTAAGATTATGAACTGGACGATAGAGCAGCGTGAACTGGCAGAGAAGTATTCCTGCAAGGAAGAGATCCCTGTAAGTGAACGTAAATACAAATGTCATACCTGCCACCTGATTGTTGATGAGAGTCCATGCCCTGTTTGTGGAGATGTAAATCCGGAAATCATGTGCCCGCTGGACAATTGTGACTGTTCACATGAAATTGCTGCAACGATTGAATATTGTCCACTTTGTGGTGAACCGGTTTGTCCGGAATGCGGCTGTCATGATGTTGTCCAGATTAGCCGGGTGACCGGATATCTACAGGATGTCTCCGGGTGGAATGCAGGAAAACAGCAGGAACTCAAAGATCGTCAGCGATATAGTGTCACATGAGGTACTACCTCAACTCATCATCCCTGATTGTCAGGGGGAAATTTCGCGTATGTAGTTCCAGTCTGGATGGTGGAATCAGGGACTGTACAACACTCATTAATCATCAGGTCTCAAACAATTTTTCAGGTGATCCCGATCGGGAACTTGAAACTCTGGTTTTATCTCTTGGACTGTCAAAAAAATCTACCGCAGGTCTTCTCACCGCAGTGTCGATGAATACACTTTGTATTCTCTCCTGGGATAGTCTCACTGTCTTTATTACCGCAGGTGTCACACATCCGGATCCTGTCGGTTCGGATGTAATCCAATCTCCTCCCACAGCGGGAACAATAAATATTATAGTAATGGTCCAGAATTTTTCAGATCAGGGTCTTGTTGATGCTGTGATTACCGTGACTGAAGCAAAGTCATTAGCACTCCGAAATATTGGTCACTCCTTTGCAGGTACCGTTACAGATGCAGTGGCGATTGCGACCGAAGGATCTGGAGATGTCAGGTATGCAGGAAGTGCAACAGAGATTGGGCAGCGCATTCATGCGACGGTGTTCTTTGGAACTCAACAGGCCCTTATGAGACAGACTGGAGTTATTCAGCGAAAAAAGCCTTCGTTTTTTATCCAGTCCAGTATGGGTGGTTCACATTGGATTGAATGGGAAAAAAAGAACTGCCCTTATTATCCGTGTCATTTTGAAGGCCAGCGGTGTGATTTCTGCTATTGTCCTCTCTACCCATGTGGTGACACAACCCTTGGAGACTGGATTGAGAAACCAGGAAAGGCTTCGGTGTGGAGTTGCACCAGGTGTACGTTAAACCATGATCCCCGGGTTACCAGTCATCTCAAGAGAAATCCTGAAGCCTCACTTGAGGAATTAAAGGCTCTTTTCTTGAAAATATAATTTATTTTTACATTTTTTTAAACCCTGAATACTTTCACCCTCCGGGAGTAGGATTTAATATGTCCTGATGGCGGACCTTTTACCTGGAGATGAAATGGAACTAAAAGAAATCGCAGACAGGATCTCCGAAAAATTTGCTGCAGCAGGTCATCCAATCGACCGGGCAAAACTGGAGGAGCGTATTTACCGATTTGTAGACGAGTTTTCTGTGCCACCCGCAGAGGCAGAACGGTCAATTATGAGCGATTATGCCAGGATGTTTGGCATGGAACTCCCCTCATCTACACCGACGAAGAAAAATAACAATGAGCTCACTCCAGTAGCAGAGATTCAGGCTGAACAATGGGTCACAATCGAAGGACAGGTTGTTACTCTGTTTCCGTCCCGTTCACCCTCTATTGCACAGAGTGGCATTATTGCAGATGGTACTGGGTCGATCCGGTTTGTCATCTGGGCAAATGATAATGCACCCGCTGTCGAACAAAAAAAGTGGTACCGGTTTGAATCTGCTGTAGCTGATGAATATAACGGACAAGTGAGTCTGAAGGTTCACAAAGGTACAACCATAACCGAAATATCAGGAGAAGATGCTCCTGCTCCGGAGATTATACCAATTGGGCAGTTGGTCCCCAACAGGTGGATTTCGATAGAAGGTGAAGTCACAGCTCTTTTTCCCCCACGTTCTCCGTCGATTTCTCAAACCGGAATTATTGCAGATGGAAGTGGGACTACCCGGTTTACCGTCTGGGCATCAGCTGAAGCCCCTCTGATGGAGAAGGGTGAGTGGTATCGGCTTGATCTCGTGGAAACCGATGAATTTAACGGACAGGTAAATGTAAAAATTCATTCTGGAACCACTATCACTCCATTGAACCGTGATGATATCCCTAAAATGGAAAATACACCAATTGGGCAGATCACCCCTGGTGTTTTTTCGGTAGGAGCAAAGGTTGTCGCCGTTGAGAATCCCAATATTGAGCAGATACTTCAGCGCGGTATTCTGGCAGATGAAACAGGCGCTATAAAATTTGTCATTCGCAATACTCCGGATGCGATACCACTGGAGGAAAACCGGTGGTATGAGATATCTTCAGCAGTTGTTGATCGATATCGTGGTGCACTCAGTCTGCAAATCGCTCCGGGATCTTTTCAGGCTCTTGAAGATGATAGGAGTATCAGACCAAATATTATCCCGGTTGGTCAGGCAGGCCCTGGAATTGTATGTTTACGGGTTAAACTCGTCCAGGAATATGAGACGACTTCAGATAGGATATTACAATCAGGTCTTGTTGGAGATGAGTCTGGAACCATGCGTTTTGTTACCTGGAAGGATGATAGTGCTCAGCGGCTGTTACCAGATATGGTCTATGGCATCTACTACGCTTCGGTAGATGAATTTAATAATCGTCTTTCTCTCACCTTGAATGGTGCAACGCTTCTACCAGATGAATCTGCAACAATTCAGGTCCGCTCATCCAATGAAGAAATAAAGGGAGCATTTGTTCATCTCTCTCCAGGCTCCGGGCTTATCAAACGGTGTCCGGTTGAAGGATGCGGGAGAGTCTTATCACGACAAAATTATTGTCCAATTCATGAAATACAACCAAATTATTTCTATGATCTTCGGGTTAAGGGATGGCTGGATGATGGACAGAAGACCTATGATACAATTATTTCTCGTGAAGGTGTGGAAGAGCTGACCGGATTGAATCTCATTTCAGCGCAGGAGATGGCAGAGAACAATCCGCTTGGGCTTGATACCGTTTTTTATCATGTGAATGAGCAAATTCTGGGTCGTTACCTTATATGTCGGGGAAAAACGTTTGATAATCGGCTATTTGCCTATAATTGTGAATTTCAGACATTTGATTCCGGGACATTAGCAGAATTGATAAACCGTGCGGAGGGTTCATCAGATGAGTGATAATTCAGCAAATAAAAGATTTGAACGTGAGTCTGCAAAAAGGGTATTTGCAGCAGAACTGAGAGACGCGTATCACCATTTCAGAGAAGGATCAGATGATAAAAGCCCTACATATATCCTTCTTCCAACTGGTGAGCGATGCAACAGAGTTTTTATCACCGGAACCCTGACCGAGAAGAAAAAATCGGAAGGTGAGGCTGTATTTTATCAGATTCGGGTGATGGATCCGACGGGCATTTTTTTTGTCAGTGCTGGAAGTTATCAACCAGAAGCATTACACCAGATCTCAACCATAGAATCACCATCATATGTTGCCATTATCGGAAAACCCGGTGTCTTTCAGGCTCCTGATGGGAGAAATCTGGTGTCGATCCGGGCTGAATCTATAACTGCTGTTGATAAATCAGTCGTAGATTGTTGGATCCTTGACACAGCCAGGCTGACACTGGACAGAATAGAAAAAAACACTGATGACCAGGATCATCAAAAGGCTGCTGAAATATACCAGCGTTCGCCTGATTCCTGGCGGCCAAAAATCAAAGAAGCACTTGCTTCTATCCAACTCTGATTTTTTAAAAAAAAAGTTACGTAACGGTAATTAACCGTTGTTTATAAACTGTGCTGGAAACTCCCCCTCTGTTCGTTGTCAGTCTCACAGAAAATGTTCCTTTTTTCAGATACGTGTGATATGGATTTTTCTGATAGGAGAATCCTCCGTCACCAAAAGACCATATCCATCTGTTTGGATTTCCATATGACTGGTCAATAAACTGTACTCGTAATGGTGCTTTTCCATACACTGGTGCAGAATAAAATGCTGCATTTAACTGGGAGCCAGGTTTTGGTGTTGGTGACACAGTTGGAGTAGCGGTTGGATACGGATTATACGTCGGAGAAGGGGTTGGTGACTTTGTGGGCGTTACAGTTGGGTAAGGAGTTTTTGTTGGCGTTGGAGTCGGTGCTGCTCCTCCGAGCGCTTTTGCTGCGTTGAGTCTTCCACCTGATGCCACCTTTCCTGAGAGAGACGTGACTCTGTCAACACTACTGAATATTTTACTTCGTATTTGGGTTCCTGACATGGAGGGATTTTGTGATTTAATAAGTGCTGCAACTCCTGCAACATGAGGTGTTGCCATCGATGTGCCGCTTAAGTATTGGTAACTTCCCGATCGGGCAGTACTATAGATGCTCACACCCGGGGCTGCCAGATCAACAGAATTCGATCCATAATTCGAGAAAGAGGCCAGCCGGTCATAATAATCTGTGGCAGCAACAGAGAGGATATTACTGCTTGAGAATGCAGCCGGATATTGGGGACTTGCATCTGCGTTCTTTCCACTATTACCTGCTGCACAAACAACAACTGCATTTGATGCATCAATTGCATCTTTCAATGACTGGGTGTATCCACTTCCACTCCATGAATTAGAAATAACTGCTGCCCCTTTACGGTTTGCATACAATATTGCAGATATTGCATCAGACACATATCCTGACCCCTGCGCATTTAGGAATTTCAGTGGCATTATCTTGACATTCCATGCTGTTCCTGCGACACCGATTCCATTATTTCCAACAGCCGCAATGGTACCCGCACAATGTGTTCCATGTCCGTTGTCATCCATAGGATTGTTATTCTTTGAGGCGAAGTTCCAGCCACGAATGTCGTCAATGTATCCATTCCCATCATCATCCATTCCATTGACAATTTCACCCGTGTTCTGCCAGATATTCGAAGAAAGATCAGGATGCGTATAATCAACTCCGGTATCTACAACCGCAACAACAACATGGGGCGAACCAGTCGTAATACCCCAGGCATCAGGAGCATCAATGTCTGCATCAGAAGTCCCATAAAATGGGGCCTGCCCGGTATTGTGCATTCCCCAGAGATATTTATATCCAGGATCATTTGGGTAAATAGCACTTTCAATACTTAAAGCCCCTGCGTCGACAACTTTTCCATTCTTTTCGACAGGACTTAATGATATTTTGTAATCAGGTTCAACATAGAGCACATCAGGGCTTGCTTTATACGCTTCCATTGCAGCATCTAATGTATTACTGGTGACTTGCACAACCTGCATACCTGGAACTCCGGCATCAGACAAATCTGCGAGAACTGATGTTCCTGCCTGGGCATTGGTGACAGACTCGATAGACATCATGCCGGTTTGAGCCCGTGGTTTATCTGGATTGTACCTGACAATGAGACGATCCGGCGCATATTCTGCAGAGACAGCTATCGGTGTTTCCGATATAGGAATGGCAGAAGACTGTATTGTAGATCCTGAAGAGACAGGAGCAACAGCTGTTGATTGAACCGGGCTTAATGCTGATGGAACGGTCAGAATTCCAGTGTCTGGAATTGCAGTTCCTGTCTGTGTGAGAGCACAGATAATTACTGTCACGAAAACTAAAAGAGTGACAATAGAAATGTTACTTCGTGAAATCATAGAAACCCCCTATGAAAAACATAACCGGATTTATATTTAATCTTCTATATGAAAGAAGTTTCTCATATATTTGGTTCATATTTTAGATAAAGTTCAAAATATGTAAAGAAGAGACATTTTTTGAGAGTCACCGGATTAAAATAGATCCAGAATAAGAAGTGTATACAAGACCCTTCCCCGGGTGATGCTGATACCATGGGAGATATAATCTGCCCTAAATGTAACTCGAAAGATACAGATTTTGATGATCTCGTGACCACAGAATCTGGAAGTATGATTGCAAAGTGTAAATGTAATGCATGTAATCATACCTGGGATATGCCCTTCGGGTTGTAATCTGTACCGCTCATTGATTTATCTCATGGAAGCATGTTCTATGATGAATTATTTTCGTAATGTCAGTATTGGTGTTATTGTCATAGGCCTATTCATTCTCAGCTGGGGTATCGTCTGGCTAGGAAATGATCTTGGGTTTTGGCATTTCACATTCCCCTTCTGGCCGGTAATTGTTATTCTTACCGGAATTACCATCCTCCTGTATGAACTAAAAAAGAGCGTTAGGGAGGATTAACATAGGCTTTTTTTAGGCTTCCGATGAAGAGACACTCATCTGGAGAGATTAATTCTATTCCTTCATAATCTCCAAATTCAATATCAAATCCCCGAACTAAAGCCGCTGGAATCTGTTCATTTGATTCACCCATGATTAATTCAGCTGCTGAAGCAAGGTTATCTGCAATCGCTCTTCTGGTTACCTTCAGTTCTCTTCCAAAGAGGTCATGCTTTCCACGTTCATCAATCACAGCAGGAATACCTGAACATGCTATCGCTACACCACCTGATCCATATCGCATCGGATGAGTACGACTGTCGACAATAAGTACAGCAATATGGAATCCTGTTTTTTCAAGGATCGTCATCCGTAGGTTTCGGGCCAGTGCATCAGGATCAGAAGGCAGGAGGGTAACATAACCTTCCGGGGCATTTGATCCGTCTACACCAGCATTGGGAAGAAGATGTCCTGATTTTATTGATAATAAAAAACCAGGGATTCCGCCAACAATAACATCAGATTCACTGATGACAATCTCAGCAAGGGCAGGATCAATATCATACTGTTTTGCAATTTTTCTTGCATGGTCAGATGGTATAATACCTGACAAGGGGGTGACTCGTCCCTGCGCTGTCGCAACTGCAGATTCTGCCAGAATAAGGATGTCATGCTCTTTAAAAAATAGATTCTGGTTTTGCAATGCGGTAAAAATATGGTCCAGAAGTGTATCTCCTGGTTTTATAAGATTTGTACGAAGGCCAAAAATCTGAAAATGATTCATGCAGTATCTCTCATATGCATAACTGTTTTTATTAAATCCATTGTTTCTGGGATGTCATGAGCACGAATAACTGCAGCTCCCTTTTCTATTAATAGAGATGTTATTGCAAGGGTTCCAGCCAGTCTTCCAGTTGGGGATTGACCTGTTGCTTCTCCAATAAATGATTTTCTTGATACTGCAGCCAGAATTGGATGCCCGTATTGTTGAATTGTTTCAAATTTCTTGCACAATTCCCAATCATCTTCTGCTGTACGTGTAGGTACCCATTTCCCAATTCCAGGATCTAAAATGATGTCTTCTATGCCAAGCGAAGAAGCTCGAGAAAGAATCAACCTGATAGCTTCATGTGTTTCCTGTATTGATGTTGCATCTCCCGGGCTTTTCCGCGTCGCCATTATCACCGCTGGTATTCCTGCGTCTGCGATAACATGACCTAATTCAGGATTCATAAGTCCGGATATATCATTTGCAAGACTTACATCAAAATGAAGAGCAGCATTTAATACCTCTGGGTACATGGTGTCAATGCTCACCACATAATCCTCACCGTTTAGTTGGCGAAGACATTCCCGAATTCTTTCTACTTCTTCAGAAACCGATATTGGTTGACTGTTTGGAGCAGTGCTCCGTGCACCAATATCAAGGATTTCTGCGCCGGCTGCAGTCATTTTATCCGCAGCTTCATGCACGGCGGATATTGGTACAAATGATCCTGGATAAAAAGATTCAGGGCTGATGTTCAGGACACCCATCAGAACAGGTCTTTGCCTGCCGATGTGAATATCCTTTACATAAAAGGACCGCATCGGTTCCTTGCACTATTGACGGTGTTCTCCATGAGTGAAGCGATGGTCATCGGACCAACACCACCAGGAACCGGTGTTATGGCTCCAGCGACAGGTTCAACCTCTGAAAATGCAACGTCACCACAGAGTTTTCCATTCACCTGATTAGTCCCCACATCAATGACTGTTACACCAGGCTTTACCATATCTCTTGTGATAATTCCCGCTTTCCCTGCAGCACTAACCAGAATATCTGCTTGTTTTGTTATTGAGGGGAGATCTTCTGTTTTGCTATGACAGATTGTAACGGTGGCATGTGCATGAAGAAGAAGGAGTGCAATCGGTCTTCCGACATCGACACTTCTTCCTACAACAACCGCCCGTTTGCCAGCAATGGGGATATGATATTCCTGTAACAGGGTCATGATGCCCTTTGGTGTGCAGGGCCGTGGTCCTTCAAGACCGGTTACTAGCCTTCCCATATTGAGTGGGTGAAATCCATCAACATCTTTTTCAGGCCGAATTGCTGAAAGCACTGCTTGTGTGTCTATGGATGCAGGCAGAGGAAGCTGAACAAGAATCCCGTCAATATCAGAATCTTCATTCAACTGATGGATTCGGTCAAGCATAGTATTTGTTGTGGTATCTTCTGGAAGGGAAATATTCACAGAAGAAATGCCCACCTGCTCACAGGCACGGTGTTTCATCCTGACATACATATGAGATGCAGGATCATCACCAACCAGTACTGTAGCAAGAGTGGGGGTAAGGCCACCCTCAATTATATCTTCTTTCAGCAACTCCAGTCTTCGTGCTGCAAGTCCTTTACCATCTAATATCATGTCAGATCAGGGTAAAGAGGATATTGGCTGGCAAGGGATTTTACCTCTTCCCTGATGCTTTCCTGAAGGCTTGTGTTTTTACTGTCACGGATGACTGCAGCAATCCACTCACCAATCTGTTTCATTTCACTCTCTTTCATACCGCGGCTGGTAACTGCAGGAGTTCCGACACGAAGACCACTGGTAACAAAAGGACTTTTCGTTTCATTTGGAATTGTATTTTTATTGACTGTTATCCCTGCATTTCCAAGTGCCTGCTCAGCTTCAAGTCCGGTAATGCCAAAGTTTGTCAGATCCAGTAGACAAAGATGGTTATCAGTTCCTCCTGAAACCAGTCTGACATTATGCGCAGCAAGCGTTTCGGCAAGAATCCGGGAATTTTTTACAACCTGTTCTGAGTATTTTACAAACTCTTTGGTTGATGCTTCCTTAAAACAGACCGCTTTTGCTGAAATAATGTGCATAAGTGGGCCACCCTGCATTCCCGGAAATACTGCTTTGTCAATGGGTGCGGCAAATTCCTTGTCACAGAGGATGAATCCTCCACGAGGGCCACGGAGGGTCTTATGCGTGGTTGATGTGGTGAAGGTTGTATGCCCAACCGGGCTTGGGTGTATGCCTGTTGCACAAAGACCTGCAATATGAGCGATATCTGCAACGCAGTATGCACCAACATCTTCTGAAATATCTGCAAATGCTTTAAAATCTATCTCTCTCGGATAAGCGCTTGCACCACAGACAATGATTTTTGGCTGTATTTTTTTTGCCATTTCAGCAATACTGCCATAATCCATCCGTTCTGTCTTCAAATCCACACCATACTGATGTGACTCATAGATTATCCCTGAAAAATTAACCGGAGAGCCATGGGAGAGATGACCCCCCTGAGAGAGATTCATGGAGAGGATTTTGTCACCTGGTTTTAAAACCGCAAAGTAAACGGCCATATTAGCCTGGCTGCCGGAGTGTGGCTGAACATTTGCATGTTCTGCACCAAACAGTGAACATACTCTGTCACGTGCCAGATTTTCTGCCATATCATGGAACTCACATCCGCCATAGTATCGCTTGCCAGGATACCCTTCAGCGTATTTGTTAGTCATGATCGAACCAGAAGCTTCAAGGACCGCCCTACTTACGACGTTTTCTGAAGCTATCAGTTCAAGACCGTTTATCTGACGATTGGTTTCTTTATCGATGATCGCTGCGATTTCTGGATCAGTCGTTTCCAGATAGGACATGTGCATACACATCTGGCATAAAAGGGTAATATGGTTTTGTAAATCCCGTCATTATCGTCCCCACGCTGGTGTCTTATTCGCATAATCTGAAGAAATGAGAAGGGAAATATATATGTATTGGTATCTAACACTATCACAGATACTCTAATCGGGTTAAATCAGGGCTGTTATTCATGAGTGAAGAAGGGTTTGGGACGAATAATCTTGATGAGCGGGTCCGTCAGCTAGAGCGGAAAATTGTTGATCTAGAAGCCCTCATCAAAGGTCTGACTGACGAAATGCTGGATATGAAGGCTGTTGTTATGAAATTGAAAAAGGAACAGCGTCCACCACCGGTCATCCAGGCAGTAGCACCACCGATATCACGGGGAAAAGTTGAGCGTGAATCTGCAGAAGCTGATAAGGATTTGGCAAAACCTCCCGTTACACCGCCTCGTGACAAAATTACCCTGAAGATGCAGCCGGATGGAACACTTCAGCCAGAGAAAGATATGGGTGAGGATATAATCATAGCGTCAGCCCGTGATGCCAGAAGCCGGTACAAAGACCAGCATCAACGGAGTGGACAGAGTGATCTCATTATTGCTGAAGACAAAGAGCCAACTGAAGACTCGTAATATTTGAATAAAATACCCTTCCTTGCTCTGGTGTAAGGATTTGCATATCACACAGCTTGAAATTGATAATTTCAAATCTTTTGGGAGAAAAACAAAAATCCCATTTTTACCAGGATTTACTGTAATTTCAGGACCAAATGGATCTGGAAAAAGCAATATTATTGATTGTATTCTATTTGCCCTTGCACTTTCTTCATCCCGTCATCTGCGTGCCGAGCGACTGACTGATCTTATCAATCTGAATAATGATCGGAATACTGCAGAAGTTGAGATTACTTTTTCTGACGGGACTGTTATCAGACGCAGGATTAAACGAACCGAGAATACCTATTACAATTACCTGTATCTGAATGGTCGACCCTGCAGGCAGGGTGAACTGTTAGAATTTTTAGCTGGCCATGGAATTGTCCCTCATGGGTATAATGTCGTCATGCAGGGGGATATCAACCGGATCATCGAGATGAGTGACTCAGAACGGAGAAAGATCATCGATGAGATTGCAGGAGTTGCAGAGTTTGATGCAAAAAAGGAACTTGCCTTGCAAGAGTTATCCCAGGTTCGTGAACGGATGGCTGAAGAGTCCGTTCATATTGAGGAACTGAGTATACGTCTCACTCAACTGGAAAAACAGAAAGAACAAGCGGTGTTATTTCGAACACTCCATGATGAGCTTAAAAATCTGACGAGGTGCCGATCTGCTGCTCGTCTCTCCGCCCTGAAGAAAGATCAGGATGCTCTTTTGATGGGTATTACTGAAGAAAAGGATCAGGTTATTCAGATAGATGGAGATATTTCGTGGAAATCGCATGAACGTGATTTCATCCGGGAAGAAATTGCAGCAATTGATCAGAAAATCGCTGCAAAAACAGGCAGTGATTATATGGCTCTGGTCTCCCGGATTGCTGAAGCAAAAGCTTCAATTGATAGTCTCCATCGGACTATTGATCGGGCTTTACGAGAAAAGGAAGAAGCAAACAAGAGGCTATCCGACATATTTACTGGGGTAAAAAGACAGGAAGAGCGAGTTCAGGCCCGTGATAATGAGATGCGTAGTCTGATGATAGATCGGACAAACCTTTCGATGACAGCTACAGCGGTTCAGAATGAGTTTGATAGGATCTCTTCTTCAATTGCGCAAGAGACAAAAGGTCTTGAAGAGGAAGAATCTCGTCTCGATTCTTTGAGATTTGAGATAAACCGCCTCAAAGAAGAACGTGGTGAGTTGCTTCAGGAGCAAAACCTGCTTATCGAACGCTCCCGAATGCGAAGTGCTGAAGAGGACCGTCTGACTTCCCGGATATATTCGCTGGATAAAGATCTAAAAGAGAAGGATGAGGATATTGCCGGCCTTACTATAGCTCTTGCCCGCCTTACCGAAGAGAAAAAAGAGCATGACAAGAAAATGGCAAATCTTGATACAGCCCTCTATTCTCAAAGGGAAGAACATGAGCGTTTGATACGACAGATTCGGGATCTTAAAGTTGAGATTGGCAGGAAGGAAGCTCAACAACAGGCTCAGGGCCGGTACAGCCGTGCGATGGAAGCAGTTCTGGGAATGGATGGTGTTTTTGGAACAATTGGAGATCTGGGAACATGTAAACCAGAATATTCAACAGCATTGAATGTTGCTGCTGGAGGAAAAATCCATTTTGTTGTTGTAGAAACCGATCAAATCGCCGCTGATGCTATCCGGTATCTGCAGGATCATAAACTCGGCCGTGTGACATTTCTTCCTCTCAATAAAATAAGACCAAAACCGCTTCCACCCCTCCCTCCTGGATCAGATGTTATTGGATTTGCACTTGACCTTCTTGATTATGATCCACGGTTTGATAGTGCATTTCGTGTTGTTTTTGGTTCCACACTGATACTTGATACTCTTGAACATGCTCGCAGGCGTATTGGGTCATCACGGATGGTTACTTTGGATGGTTCATTGATTGAGCCATCTGGATCGATGACTGGAGGGAGTATTAAAAAGGACACTGGGGGATTTGGCTCAACCTCTGTGGATGAGTTAAAACACCTGACCTTACAGTTATCTCATCTGACTGCTGAAGAGGAGATGATATCCGAGTCGCTTAAACAACAGACTGTCGAGCGGGATGAAGTGCAGAAGCGAAGACTTGAACTGGAAGCCGCTGTTGTACGGGCCAAAGGTCAGTTGGAGTCTGCAGAAGCTGCAAAATCCTCTTTACTATCAGAAAAAGAATCACTTCAGGTACAACGCGATGCAACTCCTGGAGTGGTTCATGGAGGGACCAATGACCTTGCAGTGATTGAGAAGGCTATTGAGGAAAAGAACCAGAGTATCACCCGAATTCAGATTTCAATAAATGAGATCGCAGACCGCTTATCTGATACTGGCATCCCTCTTTTATATGAGCAACGTGAAGAAGCAGAACGGCAGAAGACAGAGATACAAAGGCGCCTGCATAACAAGGAACAGGAAATAAGCGAAATCCGGATGGAACTTTCTTTCGCACAAAAAACTGTTGAAGAAGAACGGCAACAAATGGAACGCATTCGTGAAAAAGTCAAACAGTATGATGATGAGGTTCGGGAATGTCAGGAAGAAATTATTATAAAAGAGAAGGTAATTTCCGAAGCCGAATCCACCGTTGCTGAATTTTCTCAGGAAATTGAAGATCTGAGAGCAGAACGGGGCGTTCTTTCTAAAAAATCTGATGATTTTGATCTAGAGGTTCGTGAATTTATCAGTAAAAAAGACCGTGTCCTGTTGAAGATAGAAAGCATGGAAGAAAAATCCCAGATTCTTGCTCAAGAGATTTCATCACTTGCAGAACAAGCCGGTGATTGTGTTACCGATTTGACTGAAGATGAGATAGAAATCAGGGTACAAAAAACAACAATCTCAATTGAGAAACTGGGCGATGTGAATATGCGGGCAATTGAAGAGTATGATCAGGTCTATGCCGTTGTAACGGACCGTATGTCTCGTGTGGAAATATTAGAACGTGAATTATCAGATATCAAAGACCGAATAGAATTCTTTTCAAAGAAAAAGTATGAAGCCTTTCATGAAGCATTTACCACGATTGATACAAATTTCAGGGACATTTTTTCACGTCTGACGATGGGCACAGGTGAGTTAAAACTGGAAAATCCGGAAGATCCATTTACTGGAGGGCTTTCATTTGCAGTCCAGCCCAGGGATAAAAAAGTACATCATCTTACTGCTCTTTCCGGAGGAGAAAAATCTCTTACTACTCTTGCTTTCATTTTTTCAATTCAAAAGTACATTCCGGCACCATTCTATGCATTTGATGAGGTGGATATGAATCTGGATGGGTCAAATGTTGTGAGAATTGCAGATATGATTCGTGAATTATCGAATAAATCTCAGTTTATTAATATTTCTCTTCGGAAGCCTATGATAGATGCAGCTGATAGGATTCTGGGAGTTACTATCCGGCCGGATAAAACAAGTCTAGTTACGGGAGTGAGTATGGATGACTCATGATCCTGTTGAGATCTTGGTAAAAATGGCAGAGCAGGGTGAGATAGATCCCTGGAATATTAATATCATTGAAGTAACCGACCGGTTTTTTGCTGAAATGGAGAAACAGGAAATGCTTGATCTTCGTCTTTCAGCGCGAACTCTCTTATATGCTGCTACACTTCTTCGAATCAAATCAGATTATCTCAAAGAAACTTCCTGTGTTTCAGATGAAGAAGACGAATATTGTGGTTTAACTGACGATGATTCTGATCCCCACAATCCGGGATTGCCTTTTCATGATCCTGTATCTTTGCTTGAGCATGAGATCAAGCGTCGTTTGGAACGCAAAAACATGCGGAAACAACCAATTACTCTGTATGATCTGATAAATCTTCTTCGAAATGCTGAAAAAGAAGAGCGACGGCGCCAACGTGAGGTCTGGAGTTTTGACGGACTAGTTTATACCGAAGAAGTCGTGTCAATCGCTCATGAAGAAGCCTACCAGGAAAGTGCTATGCAGGTTCTGTCCTGCTTTGCCGATTGCGCTACTTCCGGGGGCACAGTCACCTTATCAGATATGGCGAATCGGCTTTCATGGCCTCCGGTTCATGTCTTTATTCCCTTGTTATTCCTTATGCATGAAGGATATCTCGAGATCATTCAGGAGACATTTTTTGGCGAGGTGTATATTTCTCCCTTGCCGGGACTCTATGCGGTGAATCATGAATATCAGAGTATCAGTACGAACTGAAACTGCGCTATAGAGACAATAGAGATCTCCAGAGATCTAACCAGTTCCTGTTTCAGATGTATAATTTTGAAAAAATATCGTTAAAAAATTGAATTAGAAAATATCGGGTGATGAACCAGAGGCAGACTGAATATTATATGGTGGCCGAAATTTTCCTTCAGATTCAGGATATCTATATATGTGACTTCGATCAACTATTGTATCCCACACGCTTCCTGAAACATCAGGAGCCGGCGGCCGGGGAATGTTTGCTTCGGAAGGTAAATACAAAAGTATATAACCTTCAGGGAGCAACGTAAGAGGCCGTTTTAATGGAGAGCCGACGAATGCATTGAAGTGCAGTATCGGTTCTGACATAGGAATACTGGTAATGTGGATATCTGTCTACATCTGCCAATACTTTAAGTGATACAGTGTGCGAGAAATTTGGAAATTCTGGTTGATCCTGCCAGAGGCCACTGCTATCGGGGTTTGACTAAGCCATGCGAGTCGAGAGGTGTAAGACCTCGGCGTACTGCTCAGTAACACGTGGACAATCTGCCCTGAAGTGGAGGATAATCCCGGGAAACTGGGGGTAATACTCCATAGTTCGTGCTGACTGGAATGTTATGCGAACGAAAGATCCGTCGCTTCAGGATGAGTCTGCGGCCGATTAGGTAGTTGTTGGGGTAACGGCCCAACAAGCCTGTCATCGGTACGGGTTGTGGGAGCAAGAGCCCGGAGATGGATTCTGAGACACGAATCCAGGCCCTACGGGGCGCAGCAGGCGCGAAAACTTTACCATGCGGGCAACCGTGATAAGGAAACCCCGAGTGCCAGCACAGGCTGGCTGTCCGCCAGTGTAAATAACTGGTGAAGAAAGGGCCGGGCAAGACCGGTGCCAGCCGCCGCGGTAATACCGGCGGCTCGAGTGGTGGCCACTATTACTGGGCTTAAAGGGTCCGTAGCTTGATATGCAAGTCTCTTGAGAAATCCGCCAGCTTAACTGGTGGGCGTTCAGGGGAAACTGCATTTCTAGGGACCGGGAGAGGTGAGAGGTACTGCCGGGGTAGGAGTGAAATCCTGTAATCCCGGTGGGACCACCTATGGCGAAGGCATCTCACCAGAACGGGTCCGACAGTGAGGGACGAAAGCTGGGGGAGCAAACCGGATTAGATACCCGGGTAGTCCCAGCTGTAAACGATGCGCGTTAGGTGTGTCAGTGACCACGTGTCACTGAGGTGCCGAAGGGAAACCGTGAAACGCGCCGCCTGGGGAGTACGGTCGCAAGGCTGAAACTTAAAGGAATTGGCGGGGGAGCACCACAACGGGTGGAGCCTGCGGTTTAATCGGACTCAACGCCGGGAATCTCACCGGATAAGACAGCTGAATGATAGTCGGGATGAAGACTCTACTTGACTAGCTGAGAGGAGGTGCATGGCCGTCGTCAGTTCGTACTGTGAAGCATCCTGTTTAGTCAGGCAACGAGCGAGACCCACGCGAGCAGTTGCCAGCTTGACCTTCGGGTTGATGGGGACACTGCTCGGACCGCCTCTGCTAAAGGGGAGGAAGGAATGGGCAACGGTAGGTCAGCATGCCCCGAATTATCCGGGCTACACGCGGGCTACAATGGATAGGACAATGGGTTTCTACACCGAGAGGTGATGACAATCTCCTAAACCTATCCGAAGTTCGGATTGCGGGTTGTAACTCACCCGCATGAAGCTGGAATCCGTAGTAATCGCGTTTCAACATAGCGCGGTGAATATGTCCCTGCTCCTTGCACACACCGCCCGTCAAACCACCCGAGTGAGGTCTTGATGAGGATGTATCTCTGATATGTTCGAATCTGGGTTTTGCAAGGGGGGTTAAGTCGTAACAAGGTAGCCGTAGGGGAATCTGCGGCTGGATCACCTCCTAACGAAATGAAAGTAGTAGCAGATGCAGACAGACCATAGAGTTGCCAGTGTTCCGGAATGGAATCAGAGGGCTCGTAGCTCAGTTGGAAGAGCGCGGCGTTTGCAACGCCGAGGCCTGGGGTTCAAATCCCCACGGGTCCACTGGTGTTAGATTTTAGATGCACCCGGTCTGGCGACAGATCCGGGGAAGGGCTTGAGACCCCGTGAAACCGGGGCAATGATACGCTGTGTAAAGGAGACGCAGAAAGAGATCACTAGGCGTTTCTGGACGTTACATGGGTTTGAAGAAACTACAAAGACGTTCTTACGCCTGTCAGTGGATGGCTCGGTTCGGGTGCCGACGAAGGGCGTGCCAAGCTGCGATAAGCTCCGGGTAGGCGCAAGGAGCCATTGAACCGGAGATCCCCGAATAGGACATCCAGATGCGTTCTGCATCATTCCGTCATCGGAAAGGGAACGCCCCGAATTGAAACATCTTAGTAGGGGCAGGAGAAGAAACCAACCGGGATGTCGTTAGTAGAGGCGATCGAACACGACAGAGTTCAAACCGAATCCTTCGGGAGATGTGGTGTATGGACCGCAGCAAAAGACATGCATTCAGAACTGAAGTTGCCTGGAACGGTGTACCAGAGAGGGTGACAGTCCCGTATGTGTATGAATGTATGCTTGAGCGGTATCCTGAGTAACGTGGGTCGGAATTCCCGCGTGAATGTGGGGGTCATCAACCTCCAAAACTAAATACTCCCCGAAACCGATAGCGTAGTAGTAGCGTGAGCGAAAGCTGAAAAGCAACCCTGGAAAGGTGTTGAAAAGTGCCTGAAACTGACAGGTTATCGCGTGATATGGCACGAAAGGATCTTCAAAGCGAAGGAACTCGTTGCAAGACGGTAGTACGGGTTTTGTTGCCGGTGTCATATCGTACGTTTTGAAGAACGGGCCAGAGAGTTTATTCTGTTGGCGACGGTTAATTTCTATGAAAGAAGCCAAAGGGAAACCAACAAGTCCGCAGCCGCAAGGTCAGGGACGACGTACTACCAGTGCGTGAAGTCAGCAGGATAAGACCCGAAGCCCGGCGATCTATGCGTGGGCAGGTTGAAGCGTGCCGAAAGGTGCGTGGAGGACCGCAAGCGGTTTTGATATGCAAATCATTCGCGTGACCTGCGTATAGGAGTGAAAGATTAATCGAGCCGGGCATCAGCTGGTTCCTCTCGAAACATGCCGTAGCATGACCTGGCCTGAGATAGACAGTGAGGTAGAGCACTGATTGGGGAAGCTGGGGGCGAAAGTCCTCACTCTCCTGTCAAACTCCAAATTCCCTGTCATCTGAGACGGCCGGAAGTCCGCATTACGGGGTAAGCTTGTAATGCGTAAGGGAGACAACCCAGACCGTGGTTAATGTCCCTCAGTGCAGGCTCAGTGTAAACACTGAAAGTAGTCCTGGGTCAAAGACAACTGGGAGGTGAGCTTAGAAGCAGCTACCCTTTAAAAAGTGCGTAACAGCTTACCAGTCAAGATTCAGGGCGCTGAAAATGGACGGGGCTTAAGCCTGCCACAGATACCACGGACCATATAATAGTATGATGGCGTAGAGAGGCGTCCTGCATGGGCGGAAGCAGGGTTGCAAGATCCTGTGGACCGTGTAGGAATGAAAATTCTGGCAGTAGTAGAAGCTTAAGATTGGTGAGAATCCAATCCGCCGCAGGGGCTAGGTTTCCTCGACAATGTTCGTCAGTCGAGGGTTAGTCGGTCCTAAGACGTACCGTAATTCGAGTACGCCGAAAGGGAAACAGGTTAATATTCCTGTACCTGCATCAAACAATCCTGACGCTTTCGGATAGGCATTGCGGAGCCGTCGCTCCGTCTAAGCTGGATATGAAATTGGAGTACCGTAATGGTGAGAATTTTTCTAAACGGTGATGGGGTAACAATGCTGATTCCAGGAGCCCGTGAAAAGGGTGATGTAGTCCGTACCGAGAACTGACACAGGTGCCCCTCGCTGAGAAGGCGAAGGCGTGTCGGGAGTAATCGTGTTAAGGGAACTCGGCAAATTAGCCCTGTAACTTTGGGATAAGGGGTGCCTGCCCAGCGATTGGGCAGGTCGCAGTGACAAGATCGCTCCGACTGTCTAATAACAACATAGCAGACTGCAACTCCGAAAGGACTCGTATAGTCTGTGATTCCTGCCCAGTGCGAGTATCTGAACACCGGGTTCAACCGGACGAAGGACTCGTAAACGGCGGGGGTAACTATGACCCTCTTAAGGTAGCGTAGTACCTTGTCGCTTAATTGGCGACTTGCATGAATGGAATAACGAGAGCGATACTGTCCCTAACACGAACCCGTTGAACCTTTTGTACTAGTGCAGAGACTAGTGACTCCTTATGGGAAGTGAAGACCCCGTGGAGCTTTACTGCAGCCTGTCGTTGGGTTACGGTATTACCTGCGCAGGGTAGATGGGAGACGTCGATCCAACCCTTGTGGGGGTTGGTTAGTCAACGATGAGACACCATCCTGGTTTTATTGTAATTCTAACTGATTTATCAGGACATCGATAGGTAGGCAGTTTGGGTGGGGCGCCACACCCTCGAAAAAATATCAAGGGTGCCCTAAGGTCAACTCAAGCGGGTCAGAAACCCGCTGAAGAGTGTCAAGAGCAAAAGTTGGCCTGACGCGATTTCGCATAGCAAGAAATCGCGAGAGGAAACTCGGGTCTAACGAACCAATACGCCCTGTTGATGAGGGCTATTGACTACAGAAAAGCTACCCCGGGGATAACAGAGTCGTCGCCGGCAAGAGCACATATCGACCCGGCGGCTTGCTACCTCGATGTCGGTTCTTTCCATCCTGGCTGTGCAGCAGCAGCCAAGGGTGAGGTTGTTCGCCTATTAAAGGGGATCGTGAGCTGGGTTTAGACCGTCGTGAGACAGGTCGGTTACTATCTATAAGGAGTGTCGGAAGTCTGAAGGCAAGAGTGAAATAGTACGAGAGGAACTTTCACTCGGCGCCTCTGGTCGATCGGTTGTCTGACAAGGCATGGCCGAGCAGCTACGCGCCAAGAGATAAAAGCTGAAAGCATCTAAGCTTGAAACTCAGCCTGAACAAGAGACTTCATTAAAGACCCGGGTAAAAGACCCGGTTGATAGGTTCGGGATGTAAGCACGAAGGCAACGACGTGTTCAGTCCGCGAATACTAATAGTCCTAATAACGTCAAATTCAGTTTCTCAAACCCAGACGAAATCCTGAAACGCTACTGATTCTTTTCCTGCGTCTCCAACACTGTCCAAGCCAGGCCAAGATGGCGGAGCGGCCACGCGGTTGACTGCAGATCAACTACACTCCGGTTCAAATCCGGATCTTGGCTCTCAATAGCGGCCACAGCAGGTGTGTTACACCCGTTCCCTTTCCGAACACGGAAGTTAAGACACCTCACGTGGATGATGGTACTGAGGTACGCGAGTCCTCGGGAAACCTTCCTCGCTGCTATTGTTCAATGAAAAAATGATCTATTCTTGAATTGTTCTTCTTGTTATTATTGTAAATTGTTATATTGATTTGATTTTTGAGTTTAATGGTCGATTGCCGTTTTTTCTATTTCGTGTCTCTACTTAAGCATGAGATCAAGTGTCTTTAAAACGGAAAAACACGCGGAAATAACCAATTACTCTGTATGATCTGATAAATCTTCTTCGAAATGCTGAAAAAGAAGAGCGACGGCGCCAACGTGAGGTCTGGAGTTTTGACGGACTTGTTTATACCGAAGAAGTCGTGTCAATCGCTCATGAAGAAGCCTACCAGGAAAGTGCCATGCAGGTTCTGTCCTGCTTTGCCGATTGCGCTACTTCCGGGGGCACAGTCACCTTATCAGATATGGCGAATCGGCTTTCATGGCCTCCGGTTCATGTTTTTATTCCCTTGTTATTCCTTATGCATGAAGGATATCTCGAGATCATTCAGGAGACATTTTTTGGCGAGGTGTATATTTCTCCCTTGCCGGGACTCTATGCGGTGAATCATGAATATCAAAGTATCAGTACGAACTGAAACTGCGCTATAGAGACAATAGAGATCTCCAGAGATCTAACCAGTTCCTGTTTCAGATGTATAATTTTGAAATAATATCGTTATAAAATTGAATTAGAAAACATCGGGTGATGAACCAGAGGCAGACTGAATATTATATGGTGGCCGAAATTTTCCTTCAGATTCAGGATATCTATATATGTGACTTCGATCAATTATTGTATCCCACACGCTTCCTGAAACATCAGGAGCCGGCGGCCGGGGAATGTTTGCTTCGGAAGGTAAATACAAAAGTATATAACCTTCAGGGAGCAACGTAAGAGGCCGTTTTAATGGAGAGCCGACGAATGCATTGAAGTGCAGTATCGGTTCTGACATAGGAATACTGGTAATGTGGATATCTGTCTACATCTGCCAATACTTTAAGTGATACAGTGTGCGAGAAATTTGGAAATTCTGGTTGATCCTGCCAGAGGCCACTGCTATCGGGGTTTGACTAAGCCATGCGAGTCGAGAGGTGTAAGACCTCGGCGTACTGCTCAGTAACACGTGGACAATCTGCCCTGAAGTGGAGGATAATCCCGGGAAACTGGGGGTAATACTCCATAGTTCGTGCTGACTGGAATGTTATGCGAACGAAAGATCCGTCGCTTCAGGATGAGTCTGCGGCCGATTAGGTAGTTGTTGGGGTAACGGCCCAACAAGCCTGTCATCGGTACGGGTTGTGGGAGCAAGAGCCCGGAGATGGATTCTGAGACACGAATCCAGGCCCTACGGGGCGCAGCAGGCGCGAAAACTTTACCATGCGGGCAACCGTGATAAGGAAACCCCGAGTGCCAGCACAGGCTGGCTGTCCGCCAGTGTAAATAACTGGTGAAGAAAGGGCCGGGCAAGACCGGTGCCAGCCGCCGCGGTAATACCGGCGGCTCGAGTGGTGGCCACTATTACTGGGCTTAAAGGGTCCGTAGCTTGATATGCAAGTCTCTTGAGAAATCCGCCAGCTTAACTGGTGGGCGTTCAGGGGAAACTGCATTTCTAGGGACCGGGAGAGGTGAGAGGTACTGCCGGGGTAGGAGTGAAATCCTGTAATCCCGGTGGGACCACCTATGGCGAAGGCATCTCACCAGAACGGGTCCGACAGTGAGGGACGAAAGCTGGGGGAGCAAACCGGATTAGATACCCGGGTAGTCCCAGCTGTAAACGATGCGCGTTAGGTGTGTCAGTGACCACGTGTCACTGAGGTGCCGAAGGGAAACCGTGAAACGCGCCGCCTGGGGAGTACGGTCGCAAGGCTGAAACTTAAAGGAATTGGCGGGGGAGCACCACAACGGGTGGAGCCTGCGGTTTAATCGGACTCAACGCCGGGAATCTCACCGGATAAGACAGCTGAATGATAGTCGGGATGAAGACTCTACTTGACTAGCTGAGAGGAGGTGCATGGCCGTCGTCAGTTCGTACTGTGAAGCATCCTGTTTAGTCAGGCAACGAGCGAGACCCACGCGAGCAGTTGCCAGCTTGACCTTCGGGTTGATGGGGACACTGCTCGGACCGCCTCTGCTAAAGGGGAGGAAGGAATGGGCAACGGTAGGTCAGCATGCCCCGAATTATCCGGGCTACACGCGGGCTACAATGGATAGGACAATGGGTTTCTACACCGAGAGGTGATGACAATCTCCTAAACCTATCCGAAGTTCGGATTGCGGGTTGTAACTCACCCGCATGAAGCTGGAATCCGTAGTAATCGCGTTTCAACATAGCGCGGTGAATATGTCCCTGCTCCTTGCACACACCGCCCGTCAAACCACCCGAGTGAGGTCTTGATGAGGATGTATCTCTGATATGTTCGAATCTGGGTTTTGCAAGGGGGGTTAAGTCGTAACAAGGTAGCCGTAGGGGAATCTGCGGCTGGATCACCTCCTAACGAAATGAAAGTAGTAGCAGATGCAGACAGACCATAGAGTTGCCAGTGTTCCGGAATGGAATCAGAGGGCTCGTAGCTCAGTTGGAAGAGCGCGGCGTTTGCAACGCCGAGGCCTGGGGTTCAAATCCCCACGGGTCCACTGGTGTTAGATTTTAGATGCACCCGGTCTGGCGACAGATCCGGGGAAGGGCTTGAGACCCCGTGAAACCGGGGCAATGATACGCTGTGTAAAGGAGACGCAGAAAGAGATCACTAGGCGTTTCTGGACGTTACATGGGTTTGAAGAAACTACAAAGACGTTCTTACGCCTGTCAGTGGATGGCTCGGTTCGGGTGCCGACGAAGGGCGTGCCAAGCTGCGATAAGCTCCGGGTAGGCGCAAGGAGCCATTGAACCGGAGATCCCCGAATAGGACATCCAGATGCGTTCTGCATCATTCCGTCATCGGAAAGGGAACGCCCCGAATTGAAACATCTTAGTAGGGGCAGGAGAAGAAACCAACCGGGATGTCGTTAGTAGAGGCGATCGAACACGACAGAGTTCAAACCGAATCCTTCGGGAGATGTGGTGTATGGACCGCAGCAAAAGACATGCATTCAGAACTGAAGTTGCCTGGAACGGTGTACCAGAGAGGGTGACAGTCCCGTATGTGTATGAATGTATGCTTGAGCGGTATCCTGAGTAACGTGGGTCGGAATTCCCGCGTGAATGTGGGGGTCATCAACCTCCAAAACTAAATACTCCCCGAAACCGATAGCGTAGTAGTAGCGTGAGCGAAAGCTGAAAAGCAACCCTGGAAAGGTGTTGAAAAGTGCCTGAAACTGACAGGTTATCGCGTGATATGGCACGAAAGGATCTTCAAAGCGAAGGAACTCGTTGCAAGACGGTAGTACGGGTTTTGTTGCCGGTGTCATATCGTACGTTTTGAAGAACGGGCCAGAGAGTTTATTCTGTTGGCGACGGTTAATTTCTATGAAAGAAGCCAAAGGGAAACCAACAAGTCCGCAGCCGCAAGGTCAGGGACGACGTACTACCAGTGCGTGAAGTCAGCAGGATAAGACCCGAAGCCCGGCGATCTATGCGTGGGCAGGTTGAAGCGTGCCGAAAGGTGCGTGGAGGACCGCAAGCGGTTTTGATATGCAAATCATTCGCGTGACCTGCGTATAGGAGTGAAAGATTAATCGAGCCGGGCATCAGCTGGTTCCTCTCGAAACATGCCGTAGCATGACCTGGCCTGAGATAGACAGTGAGGTAGAGCACTGATTGGGGAAGCTGGGGGCGAAAGTCCTCACTCTCCTGTCAAACTCCAAATTCCCTGTCATCTGAGACGGCCGGAAGTCCGCATTACGGGGTAAGCTTGTAATGCGTAAGGGAGACAACCCAGACCGTGGTTAATGTCCCTCAGTGCAGGCTCAGTGTAAACACTGAAAGTAGTCCTGGGTCAAAGACAACTGGGAGGTGAGCTTAGAAGCAGCTACCCTTTAAAAAGTGCGTAACAGCTTACCAGTCAAGATTCAGGGCGCTGAAAATGGACGGGGCTTAAGCCTGCCACAGATACCACGGACCATATAATAGTATGATGGCGTAGAGAGGCGTCCTGCATGGGCGGAAGCAGGGTTGCAAGATCCTGTGGACCGTGTAGGAATGAAAATTCTGGCAGTAGTAGAAGCTTAAGATTGGTGAGAATCCAATCCGCCGCAGGGGCTAGGTTTCCTCGACAATGTTCGTCAGTCGAGGGTTAGTCGGTCCTAAGACGTACCGTAATTCGAGTACGCCGAAAGGGAAACAGGTTAATATTCCTGTACCTGCATCAAACAATCCTGACGCTTTCGGATAGGCATTGCGGAGCCGTCGCTCCGTCTAAGCTGGATATGAAATTGGAGTACCGTAATGGTGAGAATTTTTCTAAACGGTGATGGGGTAACAATGCTGATTCCAGGAGCCCGTGAAAAGGGTGATGTAGTCCGTACCGAGAACTGACACAGGTGCCCCTCGCTGAGAAGGCGAAGGCGTGTCGGGAGTAATCGTGTTAAGGGAACTCGGCAAATTAGCCCTGTAACTTTGGGATAAGGGGTGCCTGCCCAGCGATTGGGCAGGTCGCAGTGACAAGATCGCTCCGACTGTCTAATAACAACATAGCAGACTGCAACTCCGAAAGGACTCGTATAGTCTGTGATTCCTGCCCAGTGCGAGTATCTGAACACCGGGTTCAACCGGACGAAGGACTCGTAAACGGCGGGGGTAACTATGACCCTCTTAAGGTAGCGTAGTACCTTGTCGCTTAATTGGCGACTTGCATGAATGGAATAACGAGAGCGATACTGTCCCTAACACGAACCCGTTGAACCTTTTGTACTAGTGCAGAGACTAGTGACTCCTTATGGGAAGTGAAGACCCCGTGGAGCTTTACTGCAGCCTGTCGTTGGGTTACGGTATTACCTGCGCAGGGTAGATGGGAGACGTCGATCCAACCCTTGTGGGGGTTGGTTAGTCAACGATGAGACACCATCCTGGTTTTATTGTAATTCTAACTGATTTATCAGGACATCGATAGGTAGGCAGTTTGGGTGGGGCGCCACACCCTCGAAAAAATATCAAGGGTGCCCTAAGGTCAACTCAAGCGGGTCAGAAACCCGCTGAAGAGTGTCAAGAGCAAAAGTTGGCCTGACGCGATTTCGCATAGCAAGAAATCGCGAGAGGAAACTCGGGTCTAACGAACCAATACGCCCTGTTGATGAGGGCTATTGACTACAGAAAAGCTACCCCGGGGATAACAGAGTCGTCGCCGGCAAGAGCACATATCGACCCGGCGGCTTGCTACCTCGATGTCGGTTCTTTCCATCCTGGCTGTGCAGCAGCAGCCAAGGGTGAGGTTGTTCGCCTATTAAAGGGGATCGTGAGCTGGGTTTAGACCGTCGTGAGACAGGTCGGTTACTATCTATAAGGAGTGTCGGAAGTCTGAAGGCAAGAGTGAAATAGTACGAGAGGAACTTTCACTCGGCGCCTCTGGTCGATCGGTTGTCTGACAAGGCATGGCCGAGCAGCTACGCGCCAAGAGATAAAAGCTGAAAGCATCTAAGCTTGAAACTCAGCCTGAACAAGAGACTTCATTAAAGACCCGGGTAAAAGACCCGGTTGATAGGTTCGGGATGTAAGCACGAAGGCAACGACGTGTTCAGTCCGCGAATACTAATAGTCCTAATAACGTCAAATTCAGTTTCTCAAACCCAGACGAAATCCTGAAACGCTACTGATTCTTTTCCTGCGTCTCCAACACTGTCCAAGCCAGGCCAAGATGGCGGAGCGGCCACGCGGTTGACTGCAGATCAACTACACTCCGGTTCAAATCCGGATCTTGGCTCTCAATAGCGGCCACAGCAGGTGTGTTACACCCGTTCCCTTTCCGAACACGGAAGTTAAGACACCTCACGTGGATGATGGTACTGAGGTACGCGAGTCCTCGGGAAACCTTCCTCGCTGCTATTGTTCAATGAAAAAATGATCTATTCTTGAATTGTTCTTCTTGTTATTATTGTAAATTGTTACATTGTGTTACCTTGTTCCTCATTATCTGGAAAAACTCATATATTTAACAGTTCTAGAGGATACTGAAAATTGTATGATGAGAATTTATAATATTATCTGTGTGTCTTTTCTTTTATTGACTACCTCCGCAATTGTATGTGCAACGGGAAATGAAAGCCAAATATCAGAGGCTTTTTTTATTGATTTAACTATTTCAGAAAATTCTATTGAAATTGGAGATACGTTTCTGATTGAAGGATATATTGTCCCATCTTTATTATCACATCCGGGAGACAGAATTTTACTGCAGGTTACTTCTCCCAAGGGTAGTCGTGCAGGTGTCTATTATCAACAGCGTGTAAACTCTGAAGGACTATTTAGTCTTGAGATGAATGCAGATGCGATAGGTGACTGGAGTTTTAATGCCAGGTATGGAGAATACTCAAGCCCATCAGTGCCATTAAAAGTTACTCCCAGATTACGTGTAAAAGAGACTGAGCTCACATTATCAGGTCCATTTAATACTGTCTTTAAAGGAGATAATGTTCAGATGAGCGGATGGCTTCGCGATATAGAAGGAAATGGTATCGGGTATCGACAAGTTTCGTATTCTTTTGGATTACCCTCGTATAGTTGTGCTCTGTGCGAAGATGATACGAGAAGGATTTGGCAAACTTTAGGTCCGGTTACAACGGATGAGATTGGTTATTTCGAATTTTCATTTCCTGCACGTGATAATGGGAAGTATGCAGTGAAGGCAACATTCCCCGGAGATGAAATATATGGACAAAGTGATTCTGAAATAGCATATCCTGTAGTTTTGTAACGAAAGGAAAAATCGGGATTATCCCGGTATAGCATACTTCTTTTCTAATGCATTTGCTCCGAATGTTGTAATGGTAACAAGTGCCAGATACACTAATGCTACTGCGAAAAATGTTTCATTATATGCAAAATATTTAAGTGATGAATATTTAATCAGATAAATAAATTCATTGGATATTCCTGGAATTGACCGTCTTAATGCCTGAGGTAAAACAATATTTAATACAGCCTGATTTTTTGTCATTCCCAGTGCTTTCGCTGCAATAAGCTGACCCTCTTTCACTGAAAGAATTGACCCTCTAATATATTCTGAATTATATGAACTATTACATAAAATAAAACCGAGAACTGATGCAACAAAAGGAGTCAATACAATTCCAAAAGAAGGCAGACCGAAATACAAAATAAATAAGAGAAGTAGTAAGGGGCACCCTCGGAAAAAAATGGCATATAATTGCATCAACCAAGTCAGTCCTTTACCTCCATACACTCTCCCACATGCAACTCCTATACCTATGAGTAATCCAATAGGTGCAGTTACTGCAACAAGAGCAAGGGTCATGAGTAAACCGTTTCCAAAGGCCGGAATCATGACGTCAAAAATAAATGTTGTCTGATCCATTTTTCTGGTTTATTGACTGTATTCTCTGAATTCTCCGATAAAAGCTTTACATCGTTCAAAATTCGGATTATTCAGTAGTTCATCTGGTGACCCTTCTTCCTTAATATGCCCATGTTCCATGAAACAAATTTTATTCGCAACAGAACATGCAAACCCCATTTCATGGGTGACGACTAACATGGTCATACCTTGTTGTGATAATTTTTTCATTACTTCAAGAACTTCTCTGGTAAGTTCCGGATCAAGAGCACTTGTTGGTTCATCAAAGAGCATAATGTCCGGATCCATTGCCAGGGCCCGGGCAATTGACACTCTTTGTGCTTGTCCTCCAGATAATTCGGCAGGGTAATGATTAGCCCAGTCTGCCATGCCAACCTGTTTCAATTCAAACATTGCTTTTTCTCTTGCTTCTTTGGCTGACATTTTTTTTACTTTGAGAAGAGCGATTTCAACATTTTTTACTGCAGTGAGATGATCAAACAAGAAAAAATTTTGAAATACCATGCCAATTTTCTGTCTGAAGTAATTTATCCGGGGACCAGCATGAGTGACTTCTTCTTCATTGAGGAATATCTTTCCACTATCCGGAATAGTGAGCTGATTTATACACCGAAGGAGCGTACTTTTTCCAGTACCAGATGGACCAATGAAGCATATTGTCTCACCTTTTTTAACTTTTATTGATACACCTTTTAGTACTTCATTCGTTCCAAATGCTTTTTTAACCTCTTCAACCCGTAAAATATATTTTTCTTCAGTCATGTAATTATGACCCTCCTGGTCCGAACCCGGGAATTTCAATTTTTTTCTCAAGCATATGGATACCTGTCGTGCCTACATAACTCAAAAGAATAAATATGACCGCACATGCCAGATAAATTGGTAAAGTAACATAGGTTTGAGAAACAATCTGTGATGATCGAGTGAGTAGTTCAGCTACTCCAATAGCATAACATACAGATGATTCTGTTAAAATTTCAGGGTATTGATTAGACCATCCTGGGAGTGCAATTCTCATAGCCTGAGGCAAAATGACACTTCTTATTGCCTGAAATCTGGACATACCAAGTGATCGTGCTGCAGTCATCTGTCCTTCAGATATTGATTGGATTGCTCCTCTGAAAACTTGTGACTGATAAGCTGCACCCCACAACCCCAAAACAACTGCTCCAACATAAAATGCAGGAAAATCAAAACCCAATGCAGGAAATATACCAAAATAAAACAAAAAGAGAAGGACAAGGACAGGAAGACCTCTGAAAAACCAGACATATATGGATATTCCAGTCCTGACTGGCAAAGAGCCATATACTTGTCCTAATGCCATAGGAAGACCAAGACCGACTCCGATTATAAGGGCTGATGCAACAAGTCCAAGAGTCAGGACAATACCGCTGAAAAGATACGGAAACCAGTCAATTAGAATCTCTATAACCATAATCAGTAAAACTCCGACCTAAACATCATGGCTTCCCAGAGTTCTTTATTCGACTCTTTGATACATGACGTAAGGCATGGGACGTATTGTATTCAATAATAGGTGATAAGAAAAGATGAAATGTTTTATTCCATCTCATATTTTTGTTGTAATTCGATCCACTTTGGAGATGCCATCAGGTGAGCCAGTCCTTCATTAATCGTCTCAAGAAGTTCTGGGTCAGTCTTTCGAATAGCAACACCATAATCTTCACCTGTATCAATTTCACCGATTATGTGAAGTGGTTTTCCTGAAATTGCATCCATCATTGGTGGTCTGTCGTAAATTGCGAAATCAATCCGCTTATTTTGGAGATCTGTTGCGACCAGTGGGAAATTATCGTATGTTACCAACATATCGGCTGACATCACACTCTTATTGACAAGGTTTTCTTCTACCCAGAAAGCTCCGGTAGTTCCGCGCTGTGCACCTACTTTTCCGGTTCCGGCCATAAAGTCATCCATTGTCAAGTTTGTATCATCATGTACCGCAACAGATTGGTTAATTTTCAAATATGGGGTGCTAAAGTTAACTACTTCTTTCCGTTCATCTGTTATGGTCATACCTGAATAGACCATGTCAATCTTGCCAGCCTGAAGTGCAGGAATAATTCCATCCCATGCCATTGCTTGAATCTTGACGTTAAAGCCCATATCATCAGCAATCCACTTGACTGATTCCACATCAAATCCTTGTGGCTCACCATTTTTATCGATAAAACTGTATGGTGGATATTCGCCGTCAATTCCAACAATGTATGTTGGTTTGTCTGAAATAGCTGCTTCAGATGTAGTTTCTGGAGAGATAATTTCACCTGACTGTTCCGCGGGTTTTTCCGTGCATCCACATAGGCACACACCTATGAGAACAAAGATACCCAGAATCACAGATACAACCTTTTTGTCCATCATCAAACGTTTTTATCAGAACTCATTTATCCGTTTTGCTTTTGTTTTCATAATTCTATCCCGATAAATTTAGGTATATAAATCATAATGGACATTCGTATGTGAATCATTTCCTAATACATATGTACGAGGCAGACAATACCATCAATGATGAAGAAAAGTGTATTAGTACTAGTCTCTCTCATCGGACTGGTAGCCTTATTGTTTGTATGTGGATGTACGACAACAGAGCAACCTGCATCAACACCTGAAGCAAATGTACAAACAACAGAGTCAGCTCCTGTCACTCAAAGCACAGCAGATTTTTATAGAGTAGGAATTGATGCAGCTTATCAGCCATTTTCAATGGTAGGTCCTGATGGAAAAGCGACCGGGTTTGATGTAGATTCAATGAAATGGATCGCGAAAGATCAGGGATTTGAAGTAGAATTTATTCCAATCGCATGGGATGGAATTATTCCTGCACTCCAGGCAAGCAAGATTGATCTTGTGTATGCAGGGATGACCATCACTGATGAAAGGAAAGAAAAAGTAAACTTTTCAAAGCCATACTGGACCGTCAATCAGATGGTGGTTGTGAAAGAAGGTTCTCCGATAACATTAGATCAGGTAAAGAATGGATCTGTAATTATTGGAACTCAGCGTGGATGTACTGCTGCAATCTGGATTGATGAAAACCTTGTTAACAAGAGTCTCATGTCTGCAGCGAATCTGAAATTATATGACAATACACCATTGGCAGTTGATGATCTGGTGTCTGGTCGTATTGATGCAGTTATGTATGACAGTACCGTAATGAATGACATCATTGCAGGTAAACCTGTTGCAAAAATTGGTATGGTAGAGACTAATGAGGATTTCGGCATTGCTGTGCGGAAGGATGATACAGAACTGCTTGAAAAACTGAATGCAGGTCTTGACAAATTAATGGCATCCCCTGACTGGGAAGCTTTGAAACAGAAATATAAAATGGAATAATCCATCTCCTTTTTCCGAATAGCATAAACCTGATCATGATAAATCTGTCAGAGATATCCTGGTCCGGATTATATGCATCATGAATTTTAGACAGCAAAATTTAATTCCTCTCCTGTATGCTACATTATCAGCAGTATTTTTTGGGAGCTGTGCTCCGGTTACCAAATATTTTGTCTCTGATATTGAACCCCTCATGTTAGCTGCTCTCTTTTATCTTGGCAGCGGGCTTGGTATGCTTACATTGATTATTGGGTGCAGAATATTCCGAAGAGGAAAACCACCTTCAGATTCACCAGTAACCATTCATGATCTGCCTTATCTTGCTGGAATGTCTGTTTTTGGCGGAATATTAGCACCTGTTGTCTTAATGTATTCGATGAAAGAAACACAGGCGGCAACTGGATCCCTCTTATTGAATTTCGAACCTGTTGCTACCGGGCTTTTTGCAGCATTTATTTTTCAGGAAGCTGTTGGAAAACGGATCTGGGGGGCTATGGTACTGATTACCATGTCCTGTCTCCTTTTATCATATGATCCATCAGGGATTTTTGGATTATCTCTGGGCGCTGCTGGAGTTTTACTGGCATGTATTTTTTGGGCACTCGATAACAATATCAGCAGGAGAGTGTCTGGAAAAGATCCTTTTTCATGTATAATGATAAAAGGGCTTTCTGCAGGATTGTGCACTGGTTTTATAGCAATTCTCATAGGAGAACATCTGCCTTCTTATGTTGAAGTGCCTATGTTCCTTTTGATTGGTTTTTTTAGTTATGGTGGCCTTGCGAGTGTATTTTTTTTATTGGCTCTCCGTTCTATTGGTACTGCACGAACAGGTTTATTTTTAGCGTTATCTCCATTTTTTGGAGTTTTATTCTCATTTTTATTGTTTCATGAACCTATTCATCAGGCATTTCCACTTGCATTTCTGATCATGATTCTTGGAGTATATTTGTTGGTCAGTGAAAAACATGCCCATATACACACACATGTTCCCTTGGTTCATGATCACCGTCATGCACATAACGACCTTCATCATGATCATGTTCATGGTTCCCACGTACCACCGGTATCATCAACTGGTGAACATAGTCATCTACATGCACATAAGGAGATAACTCATGATCATCCTCACAAACCAGATCTCCATCATCAGCATGAGCATAAAATATGAATGTTCAATCCAAAGAAAGATCAATCAAAAATATGGAAGTGGATAATTCTATGAAGAGCAGATTATGCCGGATAGCATTACTACAACAATCGGTTGATTCAACTATCAGAAATACTATACAGCAAACCGAAAAAAATATCCGAACCGCTGCACTTAATGGTTCAGAAATTATCTGTCTTCCTGAATTGTTTTCATCAATTTACTTTCCTCAGTACATAGGATTTGACATCAGGCAATATTGTGAGAGTTTGGATGGTCCTTTTATTCGTGGTTTTCAAAGACTTGCTCTAGAACTGGGTATTGTATTAATACTCCCATTTTGTGAAATAAATAAAGAAAGAACTGTTTTTAATACTGCAGTTGTCATAGATGCAGACGGTTCACTCCTTCCTCCTTATCATAAGGTGCATATTCCACAGGATCCTTATTTTTTTGAAAAAGGATATTTTCACCCTGGGGAGAACTATCTCACTCACCAAACCCGTTATGCAAACATAACAGTTTTGATATGTTATGATCAGTGGTTTCCTGAAGCAGCACGATCAGTCGCCCTGATGGGGGCAGATATTATCTTTTATCCAACCGCGATTGGGCATATTAAAGGAGAAATTCCGGGTGAAGGATCCTGGAAAGAGGCATGGCAGATCATCCAGCGGTCACATGCTATTGCCAACAGTATTCCGGTCGCTGCTGTGAATCGGTGTGGGTGGGAGGATAATATCTTCTTTTTTGGAGGTTCTTTTGTGTGTGATGCATTTGGAAATATTTTGACCGAAGCTGCAGAAAAAGAAGAGATACTGTATGCTGACATTGATCTCGCTTATGGTTCAGATATACGCGAAGGATGGGGTTTTTTTAGAAACCGAAGGATTGACACATATAAATCTATTGTTTCAAAAGTCGATTACCAAAGTACTGGATCTTACTCTCTGACTCCTGCCAATCAGGGATATCATATGCCTGCTGAATGGGAACAGCACCAGTCAGTATGGATGGCATGGCCACATAATGATTTGACATTTCTCCATCTCGAAGAAGTAGAAGAAACCTATCTGAATATAATTATCGCACTTGTTCCCACTGAACATATTGAAATGCTTGTTCCTGATAGAGAAATGGAGGAAAAAATCATACATTTTCTTCATATGAGAGGGATAGAAAACCCGGGTATTACTTTTCATATTTCGTCATATTCTGATGTATGGATTCGTGATTATGGCCCCTCGTTTGTAATTAATCGTGCTCAAAAGAATATTTCTGCAGTCTTCTGGGATTTTAATGCATGGGGGAATAAGTATGATGAGCTCATTGACGATGGGATTATCTGTAGGAATATACTCTCTCAGCGGCAGATTCGGACATTTTTCCCCGGAATCATTCTTGAAGGAGGATCCATTGATGTAAATGGCAGGGGCTGTGTTCTCACAACAAGACAATGTCTCCTAAATCCGAACAGGAATCCATCACTTACGCAAGATGATATTGAACAATATCTAAAAGACTACTTGTGTGTTCAAAAAATAATCTGGTTAAATAATGGTATTGTCGGAGATGACACTGATGGTCACATTGATGATATTGCCCGGTTTGTTAATCCCACAACAATAGTCTGTGCTATTGAAGAAGATCCGGACGATGAAAATTATCAGATATTGCAGGAAAACTTTCAAATTTTGACAGGTGAAACAGATCAGAATAATAAACCGTTTACCATCATCACGATTCCAATGCCCCATCCGGTTCAAGATGAAAACAATCGGTATCCAGCAAGTTATCTGAATTTTTATATCGGCAATACCATTGTTTTGGTTCCGATTTTTAATGATCCCAGGGATCAAAAGGCACTTTCTATTTTGCAGTATCTGTTTCCTGAAAAAAAGGTTGTAGGGATAGATGCTCGTGCTATGGTTGAGGGTTATGGAACGATTCATTGTGCCACACAACAGCAACCAGCCATATAATCAATTCTATCATGCAAAGCTTCAATTGTTATTCGATTGGATATACCTGTGACTACCATGTCTTTATTAGCAGAATTTTTTGAATTTTTAAAAGAGTACAAAGTTGTTGCGTTAGCAGTGGCATTTATCATGGGTGTAGCAGCAACTGCTCTTGTAAAATCATTTGTTGACAATCTTATTATGCCAATAATTGGTGTCCTGACCCCTTCCGGAAATTGGAAAGAAGCAGTATTGCCAGTAGGATCAATCAATTTTGGTATCGGGCCTTTTGGTGCAGAGTGTATAAATTTTATCATTATTGCTATAGTTGTTTTCATGATCGCAAAAGTTGTGATGGGTGAAGAGAAGGTAGAAAAGAAATAACAATGAACACTCTGGATTATGTCCCTGACATCTGGTATATGATAGCGGGTCGGATAGCTCCTCCGATATGTTGTACAAATCCAACTCCATTTCATCGTGCATTTTCGATGGCTATGATTGAAGTCTCGAAAAAAGACGGAGATCTGGATCGAGCTGTCAGTCTGCTTCAGGAGATCATTGCATCAGTTCCCCCTGAGTGGATGGTTTTTGAACAGGCCGGGCAATTGCTCAATGTGATTGGATGGAGAACTCAATACCACAAAGAATGGTTTCCTCCTGATCGAAAGGTACGTTCATTTAAACCAGGGGTCTGTGGTCCTCATGTGGCTCATGCATATGCTCTTATGCAGACAGGAGCGGATGATGATGCGTTGCATCTTGTAAGTCGGATAATACATGAAGGAGTTCCGGGGTCTGATGATATTTATATGGCATCGTTAATTCGGACTGCAATATATATTTGTCAGGGCAGAATAGATATGGGAGAAGAAGAACTTCGGTTGATTCACCAAACATAAGGATCTTATACTTTTTTTAGTAATCCCACCAGTTCAATACATGGAAAAGATCCATCCATCTCATCAGGGTCATTCACGTCAGGAGATTATCGAAATTCTTGAAGGATTAGCACCTCCTGAACTTGCAGAGCCATTTGATTCAGGTAGAATTGGATTAATTGTTGAAGGAAAAAATGAAATTAATAGAATAAATACCTGCCTTGATGTTACTCCTACAGTTGTCCGGGCTGCAATTGCTCAAAATGCTGACCTTTTGGTAGCACATCATACTCCTATATGGAATCCGCTGACTCGTATCAATGGTGATAATGCCCTTTTATTATCTGAAATTTTAAGCTCTGGTCTGAATGTCTATGTGATGCATACAAATTGGGATCATGCACCTGGAGGCGTAAATGACATTCTGGCTGATATACTTGGGCTCACTGATACAACTCCAATGTCACTTGGGCTCGTTGGAACATGTTCAATAACGTTAGAAGAAATAACTCAAAAACTTCATGCTCCTTTACGCATATGGGGAAAAATTCATTCCATAAGGCGATTGGCTATTGTAGCGGGATCAGGATTTGATATAGACATCATCCATGAAGCGACACGACTTGGAGCTGATGCATTTCTTTCAGCAGAACTTCGTCATTCAGTATTTCGATCATCACCCATCCCTCTTCTGGAATCAACTCATTATGCTCTTGAATCTCCCTCAATGCGCGTTTTGGCAGAAAAATATGGATGGACCTATATTGATGATCCTCCCCAATTGCTCACACATGCATGATTACTCCTCTTGATGATTTGTATGATACCAATGTTCTCGATGAGCGGATGCGAAGACGGATAGGTGGATTTTACCGTAATCGTGGAGTAAAAGCCCTGGAAATAATTGATCATGACCGGGTTAAACGATATCGGGATTTTTTTGTGGTTGTTGGTGAAACCGGGGAATATGTGGTCGAGGGTAATTACTGTTCATGTGATGATTTTCTTCATCGGGGTGGAATGTGTGCTCATATTTTAGCCGTTCTGATTTCCCGTGCTATCGGGAGATACGAACTTATCGATCTCTGGTATTATGAAGATTTGAAAGATCAGGGAATTACACCCATATAGAATACAAGCGGATATCTAAGGCATCGCAGGCAATCCTCATGATGGAAAATGAATATCAACTTGAATATTTCAGGTCCGAAGGTCTCACTCGAAACATTTGTACTTCGTGTGGAAAGGCATTCTGGACCCGGGATCCTGATCGGACCGTGTGCGGGGATGCTCCCTGTGAACCATACCAGTTTATTGGAAATCCTATCTTCAGGCCCCATACTGTCGATGAGATGCGGGAAGCATATCTTTCATTCTTTGAAAAACAAGGACATACACGAATTGATCGGTATCCTGTAGCTGCACGATGGCGTGACGATATCTACCTTACGATAGCATCTATAGCAGATTTTCAGCCTTTTGTTACGAGTGGAGTAGTGCCACCCCCAGCAAACCCGCTCACCATCTCACAGCCCTGTATCCGACTGAATGATTTAGATTCTGTCGGGCGGTCTGGTCGTCATCTGACCTGTTTTGAAATGATGGCGCACCATGCATTCAACTCTGATGAGAAAGAGGTTTATTGGAAAGATCGGACTGTTGAACTGTGTGATCAATTGCTTACCTCCCTTGGTGCAAACAAAGAGATGGTGACCTATAAAGAGCACCCATGGATAGGTGGAGGGAATGCAGGCCCGAGTGTTGAAGTGCTTATTGGCGGCCTTGAAGTTGCTACTCTGGTGTTCATGAGTCTTGGTAAACAAAAGACAGACAAACCACCAATTGAACTTGAAGGGACGCCCTATTATCCGATGACACTTCGGATTGTAGATACCGGGTATGGGCTTGAGCGATTTGTCTGGGCATCACAGGGTTCTCCAACAATATATGATGCGGTATTTCCTGAGATGGTCAGCCATGTCATGCAGGAAGCAGGATTTGGGCATCGTCTGCATGATCCAGATTTTATCCGTATTCTTGGAGAAAATGCAAAGTTTGCAGGTCTTATGGATATATCCGGACAGCGGATTTATGAACTGCGGCAAAAAGTTGCTGATAAAATCGGAATACCTGTTGATAAACTCGAAAAGATGATAGCTCCGGTTGAGAGTGTATATGCAATCGTTGATCATACCCGCTGTCTTTCGTACATGCTTGGAGATTGTATTGTTCCATCAAATGCAAAAGACGGGTATCTGGCACGACTTGTTATTCGCCGGACATTACGGATGATGCGTGAACTTGATCTTCCTGATGACAAATTATCTGATCTCATCGAGCGGCAGATGAAGATTATTGGGCTTCCAAGGTTTGAACAGGATCTTGATGTAGTCATGGAGATCGTTGACCGTGAGGTGGATAAGTACCGGACAACAATGGATCGTGGTGCAAGAACGGTAGATCGTCTTGCCCAGACGTATAAAAAGAAATGTGAAAAGATCCCTCTTGAAGAGATTGTTACGCTCTACGATTCCCATGGAATTCCTCCAGACATGGTTCGCGATCTGGCAACAGCACAGGGTGCTGTAGTTGATCTGCCGGATGATTTTTACTCCCGGATTGCAGACATGCATTCTGAATCTGAACAGGTGCAGGAGAAAAACCCACTGTTTGATTATCTTGATCGGTTAGCCCATCTTCCTGAAACGAAAAAACTCTATTATGAACGTCCGGGATCCATGGAGTTTGAAGCACGAGTCCTTGAGATATTTGATAATGAATATGTCGTTCTTGACCAGACTCTCTTCTATCCTGAGGGTGGTGGCCAGCCAGGAGATACCGGACTGCTTTTGACACCCGATGGTCTTACCGTCAGAGTCAGTGATACATTAAAACTTGGTGAATCCATCCTTCACCGTATTTCCGGAGGTATCGTCCGAAAAGGAGATACTCTTCGTGGAATACTTGATGAAGATCGTCGGCTGTCTTTGATGAGACATCATACTGCAACACACATTCTTCTTTATGCTGCAAAAGAAGTCCTTGGGGCTCATATTCATCAGGCTGGTGCACAAAAAGGAGAATATAGTTCTCGAATTGATATCAGGCATTATAAACACATCAGTCCTGAAGAACTCAAAAAGATCGAAGTTGTGGCAAACAGGCTTGTAATGGCAAATACCGCAACGACGATTGGTTGGGAAGACCGGACAGAAGCGGAACAAAAATATGGATTCTGTCTGTACCAGGGAGGTGTCCCTCCTGGATCCCGCATCCGGGTAGTGAAAGTAGCGGGCGATATTGAAGCATGTGCAGGAACTCATTGTGCCCAAACTGGTGATGTTGGAACAATTACTATAATTCGTGTAGAACATGTTCAGGATGGTGTGGAACGTCTTGAATTTGCTGCAGGATTAGCCGCAATACAACATAAACACCACCAGGAAGATATTCTGAACAAATCAGCTGAAGCATTCTCTGTACAGGTAGATGCTCTTCCAGCAACTTCAAAACGTTTCTTTGAGGAGTGGAAAGAACAAAGAAAGGAGATTGAACGTCTTTCTGCCAGAATCAGTGAGATGGAACTAAAAAATCTGGAGACTGTTGATTACAATGGTGTATCAGTCCTTTTAAAGCGGCTTGATCTTCCAAATCCTGAACTGGTAAAAGTTGCAACAGGTATTTCAGATAAAGGTGGGATTGCGGTTCTTGTTGCTGGTGGCGAGACTGCCCGTGTAGTTGTTTCATCCGGTAACAAAAATATCAAAGCTGGTGATCTTATCGCATCGGTATGTGTAGTGCTTGGTGGAAAAGGTGGAGGAAAACCAACCCTTGCACAAGGTGGAGGTCCAGACACATCAAAGATAGATGAGGCACTTGCAACCGGTGAGAATTTCATTAAAACTGCACTCCATGTCTGATGATCAGATAAGTTCAGAACAAACCCAGAAAGTCAGGCTGCTCTCACCGGAAGATGAGCAGACCCGGCTTATCGGGAAAGCAATTGCTAGTGAAACGGCAGGAAAAATTCTATCTTCAATGTCCGGGAGGGAGGTAACCGCAATGGTACTGGCCGAGGAATTACAGATCCCGGTTTCAACGGTTATGTATCATCTTGAAAACTTAGCCTCTGCTGGTCTAATAGAAGTGAGTAAAACCCGGTATAGCGTGAAAGGCCGGGAAATGAAAGTATACCGGCTTATTGATCAGGTCCTCATAGTTTCATCCAAAAAACATGATATAAAAACAGTCCTGACCAGATGCGCAACATTACTTTCACTTCCACTGGCAGTGGCGTGTATCCTTGCATATGTGAATAATTTCAAAACCTGGGGAGTAGTTTCTTCATCAGATTCTGCAACCGGGGATGGAGTTGCTAAAATGGTGATGAATACTGGTTCATTTGCAATGGAGCAAACCATGGAAGCTGCTCCAGCACCTTTGGCTATGGGAACCCCGATTACTGAAACGTTCATTGAGCCCCTTTTTTATTTTTCAGATCTTGCTTTGGGTATACTCATAGGGGCAGTTCTGGTTGTCCTTATTGGGATTTTCATCGATTATCATCAAAAATCCTAATTGAAAAGACATATCTCTAAAAAATTTTCTGTAATTTTTTGTTCAGTCTTTTTTATTAAGAATAAATACTGCTCCGATAATCGCTGATAACAGGCTAATAAAGGGAAATGATGATTGTGTTGGAGTCGGGCTGGGAGGTGCTATTATGGTTTCTGGTGTAATGACTGGTGTAGGTGCACTGGTTGGTTCCTCTGTTGGTTCAGTTGTCAGAGCTGTTCCCTCGGATTGTGATGGATCTGATACGGTAAATGTATATTCACCGATATATCCGGATTTATCTGATATGCTTGCCTGGTACTCTCCAGAGGAAGGAACAGGTATTGTGGTTGAAAATTCTCCAGAGTTATCTGCAAATCCTTTCTTTGTAATGACCTGTTGTGGGCCATGCATAAATTCATAAGGCCCAAAGAGCCGAACAGTAAGCACCCCATCGCCAATTCCTCTCATTCTGCCAGAAATGGTTAATGCCTGTGCAATTTGTTGGCTTTGAGGAGATGTCAGTGTTATTTCATCAGATCTGTCAGTAATCTGAACAATTTTTCTTACTACTGAAGAAGATCCCAGTTGTCGTTCTACAAACAATTCATTGTCTGAAACAACATTATGAACTTCTACTTTGTATTGACCTTTTTCAAGATTGCGGGTATCAAAATCAACACGGAATACCTGTGTCTTATCTACTATTACCCGTGTTCGTGCTACTTCTCCTGCTGTATATTTTGAATAAAAGAGTACCAGATCAAAATATGAGTCCTCAGGAAAGGACGTGCTTCCGGTAACAGTTAATGGAGTTCCCTTAATCATGGTTTTCGGGGCATCAATGGTGATAATATATGCTTGTACCGGATACGCGATACAAATCAGCATCAGGAGAGTGATGGTGAAAAATAATGGGTATCGTTTCATATATAGAAATTTGATGAGCTGGTATATTGTGCTAGTGGGTGAATCTCTTATTCACAGGACATAGCATAAAAACCCGCAACTCTTCGTGCAATAGTATCACCGAGAAGTTCTGCAATTTTTTTCTCTAGTATTTCATAATATTCAGGCGAAATGCAATGGAGACTTTCTTCTCCGGACATCACAAGGTTTACCAGGTACTCAATATCATCAGCATCTAATCTGCTTATCCGGAGACGAAAATCTTCAGCATCAGATGCATAATGATTCGCAACCGGAGGGAGGATGGAACGATAAAACATTCCTGAACCTGTACAGGACTCTCCACAAAATTCAGGGGCAAGAATTTTTAAAAGTGCAATATCCCGTTCAGATAACTCTCGTGGCATATCTGTATATTTGAGTCTTTTATCCTATTATTTCTGTAAGAGAGGTAATGCATCCGGAGAACCTAAGAATACTCATGGTTGTAATTCCGTGGCAGGCCAGACTTGGGATAATTCTGGTTAGTTGTTCTGCAGTTGTGTATATGACAAAACTTACCGTTATAGATAATGTCCCAGGAACAATAGAATACATCTTCAACTCTTTTGGATTTCTTTTCATCAACGTTTTACTTGTTACACTGGTAATAAACGAATTACTTTCAAGACGCGCCAGAAATGCCAGACTTGAAAAACTCAATATTGTGATTGGTTTATTTTTTACTGAAGTTGGAAATGATCTGCTCAGGCGAATTATTCCCGCTGATGTTGATAAACACAACTTTGGGGATTCTTTTTTACTTAAGGGGAAAGAGCGACCAGATGAGCGGGTAATGCAGCGTGTTGTAGCCGAACATCATTTTAAACTCGAACCTGAGCAGCTGGATCTTCTGGAAATACATGATTTTCTTCAAAAAAAGAGAAATTTTCTGCTTCGTCTCATGGAAAATCCGGTCATGCTGGAACATCAGAGTTTTACCTTTTTATTACAGGCAGCATTTCATCTGACTGCAGAACTTGGACATCGTTCTGATCCATCTCATGTCAGTACTTCAGATCGGATTCATCTTGCAGGGGATATTGGCAGGGTTTATAAGGCACTTACATTCGAATGGGTCCATTATATGGGATATCTGAACAAAAATTACCCGTACCTGTATTCACTTGCAGTGAGGACAAATCCTTTTGATCCATCAGTTCAGGTAGAGGTTCAATGACATCAAGTGTTTTTTAAAAATTTTTAGGAGTCAGATGTATTCGGAGCAGTATATGTTCTGGTTCCAAGTTCTTTATCCAGCATATACAAAAGACCAACCCCTTTTTCTACACTAATCATCTTGAGTTGATCAAGAATAGTTCGTGCATTTTCTTCTTCTTCGACCTGTTCATTAACAAACCATTGGAGGAAATTTACCGTTGCATGGTCTTTTTCTGCAATGGAAAGATCCATCAGGCTATGAATGAGACTTGTTACTTTCAATTCATGGGATAATTGTGTTTCAAATGCATCTTTTGCATCTTTCCAGGTGCTTTGGGGTGTATCTATCTGTGTCATGATAGCACGACCACCTCTGGCGAGGAGATAATCCAATATTTTCATTGCATGATCCCGTTCCTCCATTGCCTGAATTCGTTCCCAGTTTGAAAATCCTTTCAGACCGGTTGCGTCAAACCATGACGACATTGAAAGATACAGGTATGCGGAATATAGTTCAGCGTTAATCTGTTCATTTAACGCTTTTTCGATTTTTGGGTTCATGCTACCTGTTGGGGCTACATTTACCTTTTTTCTTGGGGGCATGTGTGCAAATTGTACCTTCAAATATTTCAAGATGCGGGTGCATCGGAGTCACAGGGACAATCTACTTCCTTCTTACGTTTGACTTAAAGACTTTCCATATATATTTTAAGAGTGACGGAAGGAAAGGGATTATACTGTTCACAAAGAAAGATAACTTGTTCGGATATAACCGGACCATCTTATCCGGTACAGATAACATTCTGTGCACAGGGAGAAGTAACCATGAATCTTAAACGTCCAAATTCCAATGAGGCTGTTGGAACAGTAAATCGCTCACGCGATGTTGTTCCAATGTCCGGATTATGTTCCCGTTGTGTGGACGGGTGTAAAGGAGCCTGTGATGTATGGCTTGCATCGTTTCGGGGAAGAGAAGTTCTGTATCCCGGGCCTTTTGGTGAGGTCACTGCAGGGGCAGACAAGAATTACCCGATTGATTACTCTCATCTGAATATTCACGGCTATGCTTGCGGAGCAAATGGACTTCCGGATGGAGTGTCTGCAAATCCTGATACAGCAGTTTTTGAGGATGTCAACACAGAAACCGAGTATGGGTGGGACATCAAAGTAAAGATGCGCGTACCAATCTTCACCGGTGCTCTGGGCTCTACTGATATTGCACGAATCAACTGGGAGCACTTTGCTATCGGAGCTGCAATTTCAGGTGTTACTTTAGTTTGTGGAGAAAATGTCTGTGGTGTAGATCCTGAACTGAAACTTGGTTCAGATGGTAAGGTCGTTTCATCACCTGAAATGGATCGCAGGATCAATATTTACAAGAAATTCCACGAGGGCTTTGGAGAACTTCTCGTTCAGATGAATGTGGAAGATACCCGGCTCGGAACTGCAGAGTATGTTGCTTCCAAGCATAACCTTGAGACCATTGAACTGAAATGGGGTCAGGGTGCCAAGTGTATCGGTGGTGAAATTAAGGTAAGGAATCTTGAAAGAGCTCAGGAACTTAAAAAACGTGGATATATCGTTCTTCCAGATCCAACCCGGGCTGATAATATTGCAGCATTCAAGGATGGAGCTATCAAGGAATTTGAGCGTCATTCACGTCTTGGTTTTGTCTCTAAGGAAGGATTCCTTGAGGAAGTAGACCGACTCCGGGGTATCGGATTTAAACGGGTAACCCTGAAGACCGGAGCATATTCCATGAAGGAACTTGCAATGGCAATCCGGTGGTCATCAGAAGCCAAGATTGATCTTCTGACTATCGATGGTGCTCCGGGAGGAACCGGAATGAGCCCATGGCCAATGATGAACGAGTGGGGTATTCCAACCTTCTATATCCAGTCACTTGCATACCAGATGGCAGAGGCATTAAAGAAAAAAGGAATGCGTGTACCTGATCTTGCAATCGCCGGAGGATTTGCAGATGAAGCAAATGCATTCAAGGCAATCGCCATGGGTGCTCCATACTTCAAGGCTGTCTGTATGGGTCGTGCTCTCATGATTCCGGGAATGGTAGGCAAGAACATTGAGAAATGGATCAAGAATGGTGAACTTCCAAAAACCGTTTCCAAATATGGATCCAGCATCCCTGAGCTCTTTGTCACCTATGAAACCCTGAAAGAAAAATACGGAAACCGTATGAGCGAAATTCCGGCAGGTGCACTTGGTATTTACACCTATGCCCAGAAATTCAGAACCGGAATGCAGCAGATCATGGCAGGAAGCAGAAACTTCTCCCTGAAATCAGTTTCCAGAAATGATCTCATGTCCCTTACCCCAGAAGCATCAGAAGTATCTGGTATTCCATATGTCATGGAAGCATACCGGGACCAGGCCTGGGATATACTTCTCGAATAAAATAGAGAATTTTAACAATCCTTTTTTTTTAAATTTTATGATCCGGGTGGCTGCTTTACCGGAGCAGAAAAACAATACCTGGATAATGCCTCAATTAATTTTATTGTTACATGTGATCCGAGTTCAGGTTCGAGGGATTCAAGCCAGACATAAAATCCCACTTTTGGTGGAGTTTTTCGCTCATATTTGAATGTTCCCTGACCATCATAGACCATTTTATAATATTCCTTTTTTTGACGTGGCTTCAGGTAGATAAGCGGACTGTAATCAGGAATATCGGCGGCGAGGATTATTTTTGAGAAGTTGGCCTGCAATTCTTCAGCATCATATTCCTTATCTTTATAGACAAAACGGTAATGTTCACAGAGTCGCTTTATCGTTGATGGGAAAAGACGACCAAACAGGATCTTTTTTACAAGTGTGTGCGTTCGATACGGTGAAGGGAGATCAATAGCACCCTCATCAACCAGGTGAGTGAATACCCACTCCCGTTCCATATCATGGAACTGCTTGTAAGGAAAGGGAGCTGATGTGATAAGTTCGGTTGAGAGACATGTCTTTCCAGGTGGATAAATGGGTTTCTGAGCTTGCTTGCTCCAACTACCCGAAATATGTTTCCTGAAATTGTCACATGATCGGGTACACAATGAAATATGTTCTTCTGATCCGAGTACTTTTCTTCCGCCTTTGTAATTTGTAAGTGGGAAGGATGTGACCAGGATAAAAGTAACTGCTTTCTGATTGAACAGATATCTGATAACCTGTTTTTTATAATATATTTCCTGGAGAAAATCTTTCAGATCTGACGGAGATGTAACTACTTCAACAAATATTACTGATCCATCAGGTTTCGTCATCAAAAGATCAAATTCAGCAAGATCCTGACCATTTCCCCTGATGGTAATATCGCCGTTTCTTGAGTAATAAAAACCATTTTGACCGAGTGCTGGGAAAGGGTTTTTTCCCCTCACATCAGCACCTTTCAGGACAACTGTCTTTATCGCATCGGTCTTACCAGCAATATCAAGAAAGAGTTCATAGGCGATCATCTCAAACCATCGCCCTTCTGCAGACCGCATGTAAGAAATCTCATCAGAGAAGAGATTTTTCTTTTCAACCTTTGAGAGATGCCTTAAGGCCCGCTGAGCATGCTCTTTTCGGGGCTGACAAAGTTTTTGGTGAGATTCTATCCATTCGGCGAGATTGTCCATTATGTAATGACACTTTCCTCCATATTCCGCTGGGTATGGTATTGTACAAAAATCATCCTGATTATTTATCTCCAGAACTGGAGAAGGACAATTCCTTTAAAACTAGACCATGAAGACTGATATATGTTATTCCCGCGCAGGTATTGATTTTTAATATCGTGGGTTATGAGTGAAGATATTATGATCCCTTATGTAATCCAACTCAAAGAGTGACAAAAGTAGTGGATACATTTATATCTAAAAACATCATTCTAATAGTGCTGCAAAGCAGTGACTAACAGGGTTCGTAGCTCAGTTAGGCAGAGCGCCTGGCTTTTAACCAGGTGGTCGGGGGTTCAAATCCCCTCGAGCCCGCTCCACGACAGTTGTGGTCTTTTGTGCAGACTTTTTACCGAAACGCGTTTCCAGGGGGTATGGCGTGACCGCCGAGCTGAACGTACTGAAACATGAGATGGTACCAGAACATAGTATCATGAGCGAAGAAGACGTAAAAACTCTTTTTGCTCGATACCAGATCGGACCTGAGCAATTGCCGAAGATTTATCATGATGATCCGGCAGTTTTAGCGATAGGGGCAAGAATTAGCGACGTTATCAAAATCGTCCGAAAAAGTATGACCGCCGGCCGTGCTGAAGCATACCGACTGGTTGTAAGGCGACCGAAAAAATAACCTTCCGGGGCTGATCTGTTGATAGACCTTAGTATACTTTCCCAGGCTTACTTTTCCCGTGAACATGTTGCCCGACATCAGTTAGACTCTTACAACCATTTTCTTATCAATAATCTTCAGAAGGTTGTTGATGAACAGCGTGTAATTGAAACTGATATCGAAACACGAGGAAAAGGGAACGAACCGGTCTCTGTAGAACTTGGAGACCTGAAAATTTTAAAACCACTTGTCCGTGAAGCAGATGGATCTCAGTCTGAATTGTATCCTGGTGAAGCACGGCTTCGTAACATCACCTATGCAGCTCCGATTCAGTTAGATCTGACTCTTGTTCAGGGAGGAGTCAGACATGAACCGGTTACTGCAACAATTGGTCAACTTCCAATTATGGTGGGTTCTGTTGCGTGTAACCTGTATGGGATGACTGATGAGGAGCGGACATCACACGGAGAAGACCCACTTGATCCAGGTGGCTATTTTATCGTAAATGGGACTGAGCGTGTCCTTATGACGCTCGAGGATCTTGCTTCAAACAAGATCATGACAGAATACACCGAGCGGTACAATGAACGTATCTATGTAGCGAAGGTGTTTTCACAGTTCCGTGGTTATCGAGCACTTGTAGTAGTTGAGCGGAACAGAAAAAATCTGCTTGAAGTAACCTTCCCGTCTGTTGCAGGTCATCTCCGTTTCGTTGATATGATGCGGGCACTTGGTATGACCAGTGATGCTGATGTTGTCCGTGCTGTCTCAACTGATGAGGAAATACTCACCTTCATGATGCAGAATCTTGAGGAGAGTGAATGTGAAACTGTTGAGTGTGGAGTCATGTATGTCGGAAAAAAACTGGCTCCAAATCAGACTCGTGACTATCAACGAAAACGTGCTGAATTTGTACTGGACAATTATCTGCTTCCCCATCTGAATTACCTGATGCCTCGGACTGTAAATGAGGAGGATGAAGAATGTATGAGAATTGTGCATTCTGTCCGGCTTGCAAAAGCACATTTCCTGGGCCGTATGGCAGAAGCATGTTTTGATCTGGTTCTGAATCGCCGGCGTATTGATGATAAGGATCATTACGCTAATAAGCGACTCAAACTGGCAGGTGATCTGATGGAAGATCTGTTCCGTATTTCTCTGAACCGGTTGACCCGTGATGTCAAGTATCAGCTTGAACGTGCAAGTATGAGACATCGTGATCTTTCCATTGCGACAGCAGTACGTGCAGACGTATTAACCGAACGTCTCCTCCATCCACTTGCAACAGGGAACTGGGTTGGTGGAAGAACTGGTGTATCACAACTTTTGGATCGTGTGGATCACATGAGTGTTCTCTCTCATTTACGAAGAGTAATATCTCCTCTTTCCAGATCCCAGCCTCACTTCGAAGCTCGTGATCTGCATCCGACCCAATGGGGGCGTATCTGTCCGAGTGAAACTCCTGAAGGACCAAATTGTGGTCTGGTGAAAAACTTTGCACAGATGGTTGAGATAAGCAAAGGTGTTCATTCTGATGAGGAAATTGTTCGCATGCTCTATGGAATGGGAGTAGAGAGAATCGGAGTTGAGATCTGATGATTACAACTCAGTCACGGGTATTTGTTGATGGAGCATTAATCGGACTTGTAGATGATCCAAAAGAACTGGTTGCAAAAATCCGGTCCATGCGTCGCCAGGGTGTCATTTCAACCGAGGTGAACTGCTCATACAAGGAATTTAATGGGGATATTATCATCCATACCGATCGTGGTCGGGCACGCAGACCTTTGATTGTGCTTGAAAATGGGATCCCTACCGTTCCTGATGAAGAAGTTCAAAAACTTAAAAATAAAGAGATCGTATTTACCGATCTCATAAAAAAAGGTTATATTGAACTCATCGATGCAGAAGAGGAAGAAGATCTTCGGATTGCAATAAAGCCTGAAGATATTACTCCGAACCACACTCATCTTGAAGTTGATCCCTCGCTTATCCTGGGAATCGGTGCAGCTCATGTTCCATTCCCTGAACATAATGCATCTCCCCGTGTTACAATGGGGGCAGGAATGGTCAAGCAGGCACTTGGATTTGGCTGTGCAAATATGAAACTCCGGCCAGACACTCGTGGTCACCTGCTCCATTATGTACAAAAGCCTCTGGTATATACGCAGACTTCTGATGTGATTGGTTCAGATGACCGGGCTGCAGGACAGAACTTTGTTGTCGCTATCCTCTCCTACGAAGGATATAATATTGAAGATGCACTTATTTTCAACAAAGCGTCCATAGACAGAGGTCTTGGCCGTTCACACTTTTTCAGAACATACGAAGGCGAGGAACGCCGATATCCGGGAGGTCAGATTGACAGGATTGAGGTTCCTGATGAGGAAGTGACGGGAGCTCATGGTTCAGATTATTATTCAAATCTGGATGATGATGGTATCATCAACCCTGAGACAGTTGTCAAAGAAAAAGATGTAATCATCGGAAAGACTTCACCACCTCGTTTCCTCGAAGAACCAACATCAGAACTAATAACTGTGGAAAAACGCCGTGATACATCCGTTACAATGCGGTCAAATGAACATGGTATTGTTGACACCGTTATCCTGACTGAAGGAGAGAACAACTCAAAACTTGTGAAGGTCCGAACCCGTGATCTTCGAGTTCCAGAAGTTGGTGACAAGTTTGCATCCCGGCATGGGCAGAAAGGAGTGGTTGGATTAATTACTCCATCTGTTGATATGCCCTTTACTGCCGGAGGTATGGTCCCGGATCTTGTAATTAACCCACATGCAATCCCGTCTCGTATGACCATCGGTCATATGCTTGAGATGCTTGGAGGGAAAGTAGGATCCTTAGAAGGTCGTCGTATCTCCAGCACTGCTTTTTCGGGAGAACGTGAAGAGAATCTTCGTGCATCACTGAAAAAGTTTGGATTCTCTCATACTGGCAGAGAAGCAATGTGGGATGGCATCACCGGAAGACGGTTCTTTGCTGATATCTACGTTGGCGTTATTTACTATCAGAAACTTTACCACATGGTCTCATCCAAGATGCATGCCCGTTCCAGAGGTCCGGTTCAGGTGCTTACCCGTCAGCCAACAGAAGGTCGTGCCCGTGAAGGAGGTCTGCGTTTCGGAGAAATGGAACGTGATGTCATGATTGGTCATGGTGCTGCCATGGCTCTCAAAGAGCGTCTGCTAGAAGAATCCGATAAGGTCACCGAATTCGTGTGTGCACGGTGTGGTATGGTAGCTATGCTTGATCGGAAGCAGAATATCACCCGTTGTCTGAATTGTGGCAGTGAAACAGACATTTACCCCGTTGAGATGTCATATGCATTTAAACTGCTCCTCGATGAGATGAAGAGTATGACTATCGCTCCCCGTCTCAATCTTGAGGATGTTGTATAAGGAGGAGAGAAACAATGCCAAGTCCTAAACGGATCGGGAAGATTGAGTTTGGTCTCCTCTCCCCGAAAGAAATCAGACAGATGAGTGTCAGGAAGATCATCTGGGCTGATACCTATGATGATGATGGGTTCCCTTATCCCCAGGGTCTCATGGATCTACATCTTGGTGTGATTGATCCTGGTCTCCGGTGCAAAACCTGCAGTCAAAAAGCAGGAGAGTGTCCAGGACATTTTGGTCACATTGAACTTGCAAAGCCTGTCATTCATGTAGGATATACGAGACTAATCAGAAAACTGCTCCGTGTTACTTGTCGTGAGTGTGGACGTCTTCTCCTGTCTGATGAAGAGATTGAAAAGATCATCGGACCTGAAGAAGAGATGGGTACTGACTCTGTCAGTGAAAAGGATGTTAAAAAGGAGCGTATATGTCCTCATTGTGGTGAGCAGCAGCTCAAGATTAACTTCGAAAAACCCACCACTTTTGCAGAAATTACTACTGACGACCGGGGAAAGAAGGTAGAGAACAAACTTACCCCGGCTGATATCCGGGCTCGTCTTGAGAAGATTCCTGATGATGATCTGCAGAAACTTGGTATCATCGGGAGTGTTGCCCGTCCTGAATGGACTATTATGACTGTGCTTCCGGTCCCTCCGGTCACCATGCGCCCATCCATTATCCTTGAGAATGGTCAGCGTTCCGAGGACGATTTGACTCATAAGCTCGTCGATATCATCAGGATTAATCAACGGTTCAAAGAAAACCAGGATGCAGGAGCACCTCAGCTGATTATCGAAGATCTTTGGGAACTTCTACAGTACCATGTGACCACCTATATAGATAACGAGGTCGCTGGTTGTCCGCCTGCACGTCACCGGTCTGGTCGTCCACTCAAGACTCTTTCCCAGCGTCTGAAAGGAAAAGACGGGCGTTTCAGAGGAAGTTTGTCTGGTAAGCGTGTGAACTTCTCATCCCGTACTGTCATCTCTCCGGATCCAAACCTCTCGGTCAATGAAGTAGGTATCCCACAGAAGATTGCAAATGAGATGACCATCCCTGTGCAGGTTACGGTCTTTAATATTGATGAACTCCGTCGGATCGTCAGGGTTGGGCCGGAACGTCCTAACCTTAAGGCGCCGTGTGGAGCAAATTACGTCATCAGACCTGATAAGCGTCGTATTCGTCTGGTGAAAGGTACCGGAACTGATGACGGAAACCTTGACTTTGTAGCTGACCAGATAGAAGTCGGATGGATTGTTGAGCGTCATCTCCGTGATGGAGATATTGTGCTCTTTAACCGACAGCCATCTCTTCACCGCATGTCAATCATGGCCCATTGGGTCAGACTCATGGATGGCAAGACATTCCGTCTGAATCCGGCAGTTTGTCCACCATATAACGCGGATTTTGATGGTGATGAAATGAACCTGCATATTCCGCAGACTGAGGAGGCCAGGGTTGAAGCGGCCATGCTTGCTGCGGTGCAGGAGAATATTCTTTCACCCCGCTTTGGTGGACCGATTATCGGGGGTATCCACGACCACATTTCTGGTATTTTCCTTCTGACACACACGCTCCGGTGGTTTACCAAGGAAGAAACCATTGATCTCCTGAAAAATAATAAAATTGATCGGTTGGGAGAACCAGGAAGAGTGGAGAACGGGATTTCATACTGGTCCAATAAACAGATCTTCTCCAAAATTCTCCCTGATGATCTGAACATGGTCTTCCGTGCATCATCCTGTAAAGGGTGTGACGAATGTCAGCGTATTGATTGTGAGCGTGATGCATATGTCCAGATCATTGATGGTGAGTTAACATCCGGAGTTATTGATAAGAAAGCAGTCGGTGCGTTCGATGGAGCCATCCTTCACCGTATTATCCGTCAGTATGGATATGCCCGAGCAGCACGGTTTATTGATGACATGACCCGGCTGTCTATCCGTGCAATTATGCATGACGGATTTACCTTTGCGATTGATGATGAAGATCTGTCAAAAAGCGATTACGGTCAGATACGGGAGGTTCTTGAACGTGCTGCTCAGGACGTTGAGCGTCGTATTCAGATCTTTGAGGACGGTCAGCTAGAGCCCATGCCTGGCCGTACTCCGGAAGAAACCCTTGAGATGCAGATCATGCAGGTGCTCGGCAAAGCTCGTGATAACACGGGAGAGATTGCAGGCCGACATCTTGGTCTGTCCAACTCTGCGGTTGTCATGGCTGTCTCTGGTGCCAGAGGTTCTATGCTGAACCTGACACAGATGGCCGGTTGTGTTGGTCAGCAGGCAGTTCGTGGTGAGCGTATCATGAGAGGATACGAAGACCGGACTCTCCCTCACTTTAAGAAAGATGATCGGGGGGCAATGGCTCACGGATTTGTTATGAACAGTTACAAGTCCGGCCTGAACCCGACAGAGTTCTTCTTCCATGCAATCGGAGGTCGTGAAGGTCTTGTGGATACTGCAGTCAGAACATCACAGTCTGGTTATCTCCAGCGCCGGATGATAAATGCATTGCAGGATCTGAAAGTCGCATATGATATGACTGTCAGAACCACCGGAGGAAGAATTATCCAGTTCGAATATGGTGAAGACTCAACTGATCCAATGAAGAGTTCATTTGGTGAACCGGTGGATGTTGAAGGAATTGTGAGTAACATCCTCAAGGAGGAGATTTAATGGAAGAGCTGAATATCCCCTCCGAAGCAGCAGCAGCGGTACTCCGCTATTTTGATGAACATAAAGTAAAAAAGAAATTTCCGGATGATGTTCCAGAACACATTCGTGAAGTTCTCATCGAGATGGTAGAGTACCGGATGAAGGAAGAGGATGAGGAGGCGGAAGATACCATCGATGACCAGATGTTCATCGCAAAGATGGAAGATCTCATCCATGCAGAAAAATTCTATGAATGGCTGATGGATAGTTTTACTCCTCTTGTTACCTCATCTGATGATGAAGAGGAGGTTGTTCTTCCCCAGACCATTATCACTCCGACAGCTCGTCCACGGCTCACCACCCTTGATAAAAAAGCCATGGAAGTCAGGGAACACTTCTCTGATTACCAGATGACGATAGAGAAGATCGGATCTATCCCTGAGCGGATCGAGAAGATACTCAAGGATCGGATTAAGGATATCAAGCGGGATGAGAATCCGAATTTCAGATTGACCCAAAAACAATATACAGTCTTTTTGACTGATCTTCTTAAAAAGGGAGATTTTGAAGACTGGATTATGGAGACGTTCCCGCTTCCGGCTGATATGGAGCAGGAAGTCTTTACAGTCAGGAAGGTTGTTCCTGAAGAAGAGATCAAGATCCCTGACTGGGTCGACGCTACAGCCTTTGAGAGATTGAACCGGTTTGAGCAAGATAAATTCCGAGCATTACTCCGGGATCATCTCACTTCTCTCAATGAACTTATAGAGCATCCACAGGTAACCCAGCGGATGTCAAAACGGTTTTTTGAGTTGATTGCAATCGGCCTCCCGCACCGGACCAACACGACCCTTGCCAAGATCATTATCGCCAGAGAGATAGATGGTCTGAATGAACCAGCTCGGATTGTTACCGATGAGCATTACTCCAAAATCCTGGCCCAGATGGTTAAGGAGTATAAGCATACCCGAATTGAGCCTTGTGAAGCGGTTGGTGTTGTTGCAGCCCAGTCGATTGGTGAGCCAGGCACCCAGATGACGATGCGTACCTTCCACTACGCGGGTGTCGCTGAAATTAACGTTACTTTAGGACTTCCCCGTCTGATTGAGATCATGGATGCGAGGAAAGAACCCTCCACACCAACCATGACTATTTACCTCCGTGAGGGGTATTCAACCGACCGTGACAAAGCAAGGCAGGTATCCTGGCAGATTGAGGCGGCCCCGCTTCAGGAGTTTGGAGACATTACTACTGATATGGCAAATATGCAGATCGTAGTTCATGTCAACAAGGCGGTCTGTGAGAAACGGAAGATCTCTGTCCGGGAGATCCTGGAGATTGGACCTAAGAAGATCAAGGAACGAAGGCACTATCGTGACTTTGACTTTGAGACCAATGAATCTGAAGGTCTCCTCATATTCCTTCCAAAGGACCGGGGGAGTTATCAGAACCTGTTTCAGTTGAAAGAACATGTGAGAAATGTCATTGTCCAGGGTATTGATGACATCGAGCGTGTGGTGGTCAGAAAAGAGTCTGGTGAATATATCCTCTACACTGAAGGTTCCAACCTGAAAGATGTGTTTGCGATCCGGGGTGTTGATACAACCAGGACCAGGACCAACAACATTAATGAGATCTCACAAGTTCTGGGAGTTGAAGCAGCCAGAAACGCCATCATCAATGAAGCACTTGCAACCCTTGGTGAACAGGGTATCATGGTTGATGTGCGCCACATCATGCTGGTTGCAGATATGATGTGCATGGAAGGTGAAGTAAAGCAGATCGGACGTCACGGTATCGCCGGAGAGAAGGAATCAGTTCTTTCCCGTGCCGCGTTTGAAGTGACCGTGAACCATCTCCTGGATGCAGCAGTAGCTCATGAGGCTGATATCCTCTGTGGTGTGACTGAAAATGTTATTGTTGGTCAACCCATCCAGCTCGGAACAGGGGATGTTAAATTAGTAGTAAAGCAGAAAGTATAGGGGTATCTGATATGGATTTCAATACATCGCTCAGGCGTGCAATTAAGACGGGGAAAGTAATCCTCGGTCAGAATGAAACAAAGGACAGCATTGAGAAGGGATCTGCAAAACTTGTAGTAGTTGCGGCAAACTGCCCTGCTGATTTTGCTGGCTATCTTACAGGAAAAGACGGAGTAAAGACTTATACCTATGAAGGATCTGGCGTCCAGCTTGGTCGTGCCTGTGGTAAACCCTTCATGGTGAGCGCACTCTCAATTGAAGAGTCCGGTGACTCCGACATTCTTACCCTTTCCCGGTAACGAGGCTGCATGGGAGTAGTCCTGAATGAAGAAACAATCGCACTTATCGCCCAGTTTGAAAAAATCACCGGGGCAGGAAGTCGCGATGTTATTGATGACGGTGAAGATGATCGTCTCATTTTCATAGTAAATCCCGGTGATATGGGATATGCGATTGGGAAAAAAGGCGTCAATATTAAAAAGGCATCAGAATCCTTCGGTAAAAGGATAGAGGCAGTGGAGTATTCTGACGATCCAGCCCAGTTCATCAGGAACTGCTTTCATCCGGCTCAAGTGAAAGAGGTACAGTTTTCAGATTATCATGGGGATCAGATTGCTCATGTTGTTATCCGGGATGAAGATCGGGGACGGGCTATCGGGAAATCAGGAAAAAACCTGGTCCGAACAAAAATGCTCGCTCTCCGTGAACACGATATTCAGAATATCATCATTGAATAACCGGATTACCTGGGAATCATCCCACATTTTTCTTTCAAAATCTTGAAATAGGTAGCAGTAGGATTCTCTCATATGGCTCTTCATATGAGAACATTGAAATGGGTCCTCTGCGGAGCACTTCTGGTTACAATAATCACTGGCTTTTCGTCAGGAACATCTGAAACCGGGGTTTTTCCCATACCTGTTGAGACTGTTAAACCCCCCGCTAACCTGACAGTATCTGTTCAACTCAATCAGGAAGGGATGTATACAACAGCAATTTTTAGAGGGGGTCATGGACAAAGTCTGCTAAAGGAGATTCAGGTCGATGTAATCCATCCTGATGGTTCGAAGGACTCAGGAGCCATTGGAAATGATGTTGGAGATTTTGTTACCTTGAGAGGATCAGGGTGTGGTGATCAGGTAATTGGAACTGCTTATTTTAAAAATGGAATGAGTTACGTTGTTCTAAATGAAAAAATGCAATACATCCGGGGCATATGTCCAGCAGACTATTCAGAAACAATAGATCCGTGCGCTGAGATAGCAGCCTCTCCTGCATTAAAACCAGACCCAGTACAGGAAATTCCGTTTAACAAGTCTGTTATCATTCAGGTAAACCCTGATATCAGTACTATTGAGGTCCAGTTCCGAGGAGGATTTGGTCAAAACATGATCAAGACTTTACAGGTTACCCGGACAGGTCCGGATGGATCAAAAGAGACAATGGATCTTGGTCACAGTATTGGTGATGAGATAAATTTCAAAGCTACAAACAATTGTATGGATCGGGTATATGCTGATGTCTCATTCATAGATGGCACTATGTATCATTTCTATGATGAGGTAATTCACATAAGCAGGATGATATAATCCTGAACTTTTTTTTAAAAAAATTAGCGGACCTGGAGGGATTCGAACCCCCGACATTCGGGTTAGAAGCCCGACGCTATATCCTGGCTAAGCCACAGGCCCATAAAAGATGTGCCTTATTTTGTTTACATCCATACCTGATAATAGTAGCGTGTCAATCAAACATGAGGGAGGGGTTATTTACCCTGCATGAAAGGCGACCGGCCTGACAACATCGACGATTCTTGGCTCGGTTATGGAACACCTGGTAACATTAGCACGAATGGTTGAGTTTGAAAGATATTTTACTTTACACCGTGCTGATAATTTTTCGCGCTCCATGATATGGTAACCATGTCCCGATTCAACGGTATGTTTCATAGTAATTGCAACCGATAGTATCTCGACTACAATTCCTGAGTCTCCTACAGAGAGATCTTCACAATCCACGGTTGTCATGAATATCTGCGAACCTGGATTTACCTGTGCAAGTGATATCACATTATGGGCACTGGTAAGTTCAACTGTCCGTGGTATTCCTTTTTTGAGTTCATCGATAACCTGGGGAAAAATCCCTGTGAGTGCAATACATTCCATGGTTATCACCCATACATTGGCAGTTGCTGTTCTTTCCTGACCGGTTGTTCTTCAGCGGTCTGGACATCTTCTGCAAGTCTGTGCATCTGTGCTTCTATCTCTTCTGCCTGTTCGATGAGTCCCGTTGTTTCTATTCCAAGATTGTACAATACATTGAGGACTTCAATAGTTTTTGCTGCTGCTCTTGGATCCGGTGCATTAATTGTCTCACCCAGTAGTCCAATTCCGGGAATCCCCCGAATCTTACATTCGGTTAGCAAACTACTTGCGATACCAGAAATACTGCCTATTGGAAGTCTTATCGCAGATTCTCCTAGCCGATCGAGGAGAGTTTTATCAGTTGCTACACCAAAAACGCGTTTTTCAGGTTCATTCGTTATGATACCTGCCAGAGTAATTACCTCTGAAATCTTAAAGGGAGTGAGCCAGTCAAGGATGGCGTTAGACACTTCATAGCATATCTGAGGGTGTATTGGTATGTCTGCAAGGATAGCTACTAATTTGTCTTTCTCATAAATCCGCACTGGAACTGCAATGACCCCTTCTGACATCATAGCCATTGGAGGAAAATACTTACTGGTCATAGTTCCAATCGAATCAAAGCCAAGCTTATCAACCATGTATGAGAGTGCAATACTCCCTACAAGACCACTTCCCGGAAATCCAATCAATATTGCCGAACCTTCGGAAGTGAGTGGCCGTGCCTGAACAATAACGTCAGGTATCTGGCTGGTGGTCATAATACAATGATAGGAAGATTAAGGAAATAGGTCTGTCGCATTCCATCTCAAGATAGTATATGAAACGGTACTTATCTCATGAAAACGAAATTCTCATAGACTGATGTTTCATCAAATTCAATTTCGGAAGAAAAAAATTAACCTCAAAATAGTCTTTTTTATTGGTATCTGTATTTTCTTTCTGATTTCCTCTGGGTGTGTACAGACAAACGCTGGCTATACTATTCGTCCAGAAGCATTTACCAATCCGCCGGATATCTATGCAGATGAAAATTCTATGCAGGTGACTCTTCCCCTGAATGGAACGATGCTAGTTTCATATCCCTGGACTCCGGAAGATGGGCGATACTGGAGAATTTCTGTCACAAGTGGTTTGTTTGTAACTGGTGATCGGTATGTTCCCTATCCCCCAGATATGCCGGTTGCAGTATCAGGAACCAGACAATGGATGGTCAAAGCAATAGCTCCTGGCGATCATATGTTTATGGGAAATTTGCGACCCAGAACCACTTCCTGGAATCAGGAGATTGTTCAACAAAGACTGAATGTCATTGTTGTTGATGATGCAGATATGAGCCAAAGTACAGAGGTACTATGAGGTTTGGAGTTGCAGCAAAACTGCTCTTGGTAATGATCCTGCTCACTAGTATTATCTTTCTTGTAATTGGAGGAGTTTCCTGGATAATGATGGATAATCTGGGGAATTATGCAACCGGCTCAAGTCAGGCACTAGGTGAAAAAGCAATAGGGGAAAGCACCACCGCACTAGAAGAAGATGCCGAGATCTATCTTCTCCGATTAGCGACTGATCAGGCAGAGATAACCGACATGATATTTGAACGGATTATCTCAGAGATGAATGTCATCAATGCATATGGGAGAGAGATAATACAAGGTTCGAATACCACTCCTGTTCAGTGGTATACAAAAGACAATAAACCTCTGAAACCTGGTGAAGCCGGTGTAATTCATCTCTCTCCTGAGGTGCAATTAAACGATGTCCGTGATGAAATTGACCGTATCAGTTCTTTTCAGGCGGTATTCAATCCACTGTTCCATGCAGATAACCGGCTGACTGCCCTGTATGTAACATCCTCATCAGGAATCACAATTATATTTCCATGGACTCCAAGAGTTGACGCGACATTTGAACCACGTTCAAGAGATTGGTTTATAGATGCACTGGCAAAAAAAACTCTGACATGGTCTGATCCCTATGTTGATGTACTTGGAAATGGTCTGACCATAACCTGTTCAAAAGCTCTTGAAGATCCAGTACACAATCAGACCTGGGTGATGGGAGCGGATATTACCATTGAAACCATCAATTACCGTATCATCACAACGCAGCTTGGTGAAAATGGGTATGCATTCCTGATTAACCAGAGAGGAGACATCATTTCTCGTCCCGGGCTTACTGCAGGTGCTACCAGATGGGACGAATCATATGAGACCGAAAATCTTCTTCAGAGTACCAATGAAGATCTTCGGAAGATTGCAACTGAAATGACTCAGGGTTTTTCAGGTGTCAGCAGGTGCCGGTTTGAGGAAGGCGACAAATACATTGCATATGCACCGGTTAAAAGTGTTGGCTGGAGTATCGGTCTCGTTTTGCCGGTTGAAAGTGTCATTGCACCAGCCCAGATAACAGGGAGTGTTATTCGAAATGCCAGCGAAGAGACTCATACTCACATCACTCACCAGATGTCTTTTTTACAGACAGTTCTGATACTCAGTTTTATCCTGTTATTCATTGGAGTAACCGGCATTTCGATATTCTTCTCGAAATTTATTACCGGGCCTGTCCGAATTTTGAGTGAAGGGGCCAAAAGAATTGGTACTGGTGATCTTCAGACTCCGGTGACGATTAATTCCGGTGATGAGTTTGAAGAACTTGCCGGAGTCTTTAACAAGATGACGGGCGATCTTCGAAATTATATTCTTGAATTACGGCGTACAACAGCAGAGAAAGAACGTTTTACCCGGGAGTTGGAGATCGCACAAGGAATTCAGCAGAGTTTTCTCCCTGATTCAGTGCCTGATATTCCTGGTATGGAGCTTGCCGTTTTTTCCAGCCCAGCCCTTGAAGTTGGGGGTGATTTTTATGACTTTATTCCGGTTGGAGATCATGAATGGGGGCTTGTTATTGCTGATGTGAGCGGAAAAGGAGTTCCCGCTGCATTGTTTATGGCATTATCAAGGACTCTGATTCGGGTGAGTGCTACCTGGAAAAGTGATCCGGCATCTGCGATAACTGAAGCAAACTCACTGATCTGCCGTGATTCAAAAGCAAGCATGTTTGTTACCTTGTTCTATCTGGTAATCGATTCAGAACACCGGAAAATTACCTACGTGAATGCTGGTCATAATCCTCCGCTCATGTTGACGAGGGAGAATAAAAATGACATCACACTTCTGAAAGCTGAGGGTATAGCTCTTGGAATAATCGATGGTATTGATCTTGCCTCAGTCACCGTTGATTTGAAGGAAGGAGATTTTGTCGCACTGTATACTGATGGTATCACTGAAGCGATGAATAAAGATGGGGAAGAGTATGGTATGGAGAGGTTTTCTGAAGTTTTGATAAATAACCGGGATCGAAAACTTCCTGATCTTATAGAAAAGATCAGAGAATCAATAAAGGAGTTCACGAAAGAAACGCCTCAATCAGATGATATTACTCTAATTCTGATTCGAGCCTGTTAGTGATGGGTCTTTTGTTGAAAACTTAAGAACCATCTCTTCTGATTCTTTTCCGGGAATTTTAACAAGTTCGCCGCCTGCATATTTGATTGATCTGATCATGGCACGGGAGAGAGGAAGGCATGGCTGAAAGCAAGCACCATTTGGAGCAATTTTGATAAGGACAAATTCTGGTAGAGTATTTATCGTAATGTGCGCTTCATCTGCACCATACGTGTAATAGTAGTCAATGAGGACACTAAAAAAATCTGAAAGTCGTTCTGAATCTGCATAAATGGTTTGAGGATCTATTGGAGAGTCGATAGTAATTTTAATGTCCGAAAGGTTTTGATATTCTGCCAACCTACACACGAGCACTTTTTTAAATTCGTCTTCATCGTCTGCCTTGAGTAGAATTTCCTCATCACTCATCATATGAGAGGACCTCCGATGAGCAACATCCTGAATTAAATCAACAGGATTGACGAATGAGAGAGAGCCGGTTGGAATGTTCCCCTGAATTGAGGATAGAAGATCTGAAAAAAGTTGTAGAGTACGCCTGAGAAGAGATGAATCAATGATATTTTCAACATTATTTCCCGAGAGAAATGACTTGATCTTCTGCAATGTCTGAATCGCTTTTAAGATAACCTGGTACTCACATCGTAATCCACTTTTGAAATTATCATAGTAGCGGGAAAATTGTACTAGTATTTTATCAATCTCTTCATCTGGAAGGATCTTTTCAAGGTTCCGGGCAAGATCATCCTCTTCCAGTTCTTCAAGACGGTATCGAAGAAGCATAATTCTCCCGGCTAGAATGGGAAGGATCCGATGAGCTTCATCGATGAGGTCTGTTGCATGTAATAATGCCCCTGACAATCGGGTTTTGTCAAACATCGTGATTTCTGGCATCGCATCCAAATCTTGCTGAAGATTCATAAGATTCTTTTTCAATTCATCTGATGTACAGGCATTTCCATGGCCCTGACAGATTATTGAAATTTTTTGGTTCAGTATGATCCATGATAGCCGAATTATCGTTCTGGATAATTCTTTTGGATTCCATCCCGGCACTCCAGCTATTCCGGGACTAGTAGCGAAAGGAATATCCCCAACATGCAGGAGAGATCCTGCCTGAACTGCGATACTGTCAGCAGAATGTCCAGGAACCTCCCAAAAACTGATGCATTGGTTATTCGGAAAGATAAAACGTACGCATTCTAATGACACTGAGTCAGATAATTGATAGTGCTTGTGTTCTATTTCGATTTCAGGAATATTTGACAGACCCTTAAGATCTAAATTTTTCTGAAATAGTGGGATGTCTACACAAAGAGAGGGTATTGGGATCCCCACAAGCTCTGCCTGTGTATATTTTTGATCACCGGATTTTAGGAGATCAGATCCTGATGTATGACAAACATAGAATACCTTCCCATAATTTTGAAATCTCTGGTCAACGAGGCCAAGATATATGTGATCAACATGTGTATGGCTAAATATTATGAGAATTGGTTTCTGATTATCCTGACTGAGCTCAGCGAGCACCTTACAAATGGAATCCATGAGACCCCGCGATACACCTGTATCAATAAGTACCGTAAAAGCCCCGATATCAATGATGAAAACATTAGAACATGTAACATCCGGCTTTCGCATAAATGGAAAAATCCGTCCGCCATTCATGCCAGGGATATTATTCCAGCTTTCATTTTTCAGGGGAATTTTTCCTTCCTCCAGGAAATGATCTCTATTTCACAAGTCATAAATTCCATGCAATGGACTTCATATATAAGAATTGACCTGTTACAGATGAAGAGTTGATAAACGAATGGAAGGAAATCTAGCCGTAAGCGAGCGCGAAGTGTCTGGAGTCACAATCCTTGACATATCTGGGAGAATTGATGCCGCGACCTCTTCACAAATTGAGGGAGAACTTGGAAAGAAGATCGACTCCGGTGTTACAAGCATGGTGCTAAACATGAGTGATTTAAGTTACATCAGTAGTTCTGGTCTTCGTGTCATTCTTGCAGCACTCAAACGGGTGAAATCCTGTGGAGGGATTATTGCTCTATCCAATCTACAGGCTGGTCCCGGTGAAGTGTTTAAAATGACAGGATTTGATCGTCTTTTTCCAATATGCTCCTCAGTTGATCAGGCTATTGAAAAATTACAGACTAAATAATGCGTTTCTATCTGTTTGATATGAATGGCAACATACCAGATTAACCTGACAGATCCTGAACATGCCGTAACCCAATTAGCTGATTTTCTCTCTGAAATACTGGAAGCAGAAAATTCTCCCCCGGATGTGGAAAACGCGATGCAACTTGCTGCTGAAGAAGCCGTTGTAAATATTATGAATCACGGGTATAAAGGAGGTCCCGGACTCATTGAAATTCGTTGCATCATCTCTGCTCATCAGGTTGTGCTTTGCATCCGTGATGAAGCACCATTCTTTAATCCACTTACACTTCCCACTCCTGACACAGAGGCAGGTATTGATGAGCGCCGTATTGGAGGCCTTGGAGTGCACTTGATACGATCTCTCATGGATGAGGTTACGTATAAACAGACAGAGTCCGGAAATTGTCTGATTATGAAAAAAAACCGGGCTCATTAATATTATTCTTTCAATTTCTAGCGGAAACAATCTCAACCTCTACATGAAATGTAAAAGAACACATGTCACAATCATATGTTCATGGGTATTCAGACCGTGAAGCTCAACGTCTGGCCGATCAGGCTGGTACTCTGACTCATCTTATACATCATGACTCAGTTTTTCCAAAAAACAGCCGGATACTTGAAGCAGGATGTGGAACTGGTGCTCAAACAGGTATTCTGGCAACACTAAATCCATCCTGTGATTTTGTTTCGGTTGATATCTCAACAAAATCTTTGGACTCTGCCAGAACAAGGATCCATGGAATGGGGCTATCTAATGTTATCTTTCAACAGGTCGATATTCTCAGCCCGAATATATCACTCGGTCTCTTTGATCATGCCGTGTTCTGCTTTGTTCTTGAACACCTGGCAGATCCTGTAGGGGCAATCAGAAAAGTGATGCAGATGGTAAAACCTGGAGGCACCATTACTGCGATTGAAGGAGATCATGGTTCAGTCTGTTTTCATCCTGAATCTGAAAAGGCACTTTTAACGATTCAATGTCAGGTCATCCTTCAGGAGCGAGCTGGAGGAGATGCCTGTATTGGCAGAAAACTCTATCCAATACTTGTGTCATCGGGTCTCAATCATGTAACTGTGTCTCCCCGTCTTGTGTATGCTGATGCTGGAAGGCCTGAGATGGTAACTGGTTTTACAAAAAATACATTCATAGCAATGATTGAGGGTGTCCGCGAACCAGCAATTGCGGCAGGTCTTCTCACAGCAGAAGAATGGAATAAAGGCATAGCAGATCTCTCTCGCTCGGCTTTAGATGATGGGACGTTTAGTTATACTTTTTACAAAGGAAAGGGAATTGTCCCCTAATTCATTACGATTTTAGGATTTTGAGATACGCGCAATGTGATTCTCCACAAATGCTTTAAGCAAAACTGTTATCGTGGATTCTTAGATCTTTTTCCTCTGAATTTGCTGCAAATGGACCATTAACTTATTACCCTATTGAGGTAACCTAAAGAGACATGGATCGGATTGTAACGTTCCTTCTCTTACTGGTTTCAGCAGTCCTGCTGGTACCGGGGTGTATTGCAGAAGAACAGGTAGCACCTGAAGTTCTCCCTGAAGGCGCTGTATTAGAAGAAGTTGTTGAAGAAGCAGTTGCAGCACAGCTTCCAGGTGAAGAGGTCGTTGAAGAAGTGACCGAAGAGATCACCGAGGAAATCTTTGCATACAATGTCACTGCAGACGTGAACACCACTGACATCAACATGACTGTTGGTCAGGTTGTCATGATCGAGCTCCCAGAAACCACCGACTTTGAGTGGAATGTAACCGCATCTGAAGGTCTCACCATTGTAAACGACACCCACATCGATGCAGTAGAGGGCACAGTCGGCGCTTTCCACCAGTGGTTTGTTGAAGCAGCTGCAGCCGGAGAACAGGCTTTCTCTGGTGTAGAGCAGAAGGCAGATTCAGAAGAGACTGGCAGCGAATACACTCTTAACATCCTCGTAGAGTAAATTTCATTCATTGTCGGTTCGACCGGCAATTCTTTTTGTTTTTGTTTCGTGTTTTTTTTAATAATTCGAGTATACCACCATCTTATTGGGGTAGTAAGATAACCTGATCTGATATGGATCGGATTGTAACGTTCCTTCTCTTACTGGTTTCAGCGATTCTGCTGATCCCGGGGTGTATTGCAGAAGAACAGACAGTATCTGAAGTAGTTGATGAGGCAATAGTCACGCCGGCGTACAACGTCACTGCAGATGTGAACACAACTGAACTAAATATGACCATGAATCAGGTTGCATTTGTTCAACTTCCGGAGAACCCCACAACTGGCTATTCATGGAATGTAACTCTCTCTGATGGGCTTGCACTTCTGAACGAGACATATGTTCAGGATGCAGCAGCTGAAGGTATGGTGGGCGTTGGGGGCGTTCATGAATGGTACATTGAAGCTATTGCAGTCGGAAACCAAACCTTCGATGGTATCTACAAGCAGCCATGGGAAGAAACCGTTGGCAATGAAACGACCTATTCTCTGGCAATTCTTGTAGAGTAACATTCAAATAAAAAAGGCCGGACCTCCGGCTTTCTTTTTTATGGGTGCTCTTTGTTATGTACGTCTCTTACGGACCGAAAGAGTCTCTAAAAAATTTTCACAAAATGAAAAATTGACCTTAAGAGTCAACAATAACTGGAGTTCCTTTTTCAATGGCATGAATATGAAGCTCAACAAGTTCCTGCATTTTTGGAACCTGAAACTGATCTGCAACATCCTGAATTGCTTCTAATAAATGTACTGCTTCCTCAAGATAACTCAGGATATCTGCGGCATAAATCTCAATACCAAACTCGTCCCGAAGGTACTGACTTATTTGCACATGATCAAGGCCGGATTCCCGAAGTTCAATAATTTCTCTGACAAATTTCCTTTCCGGGCATCCACAAAAGGGATTGTCCTGGCATTTGCATGAGAGAAAACTCTTGATGAAAGTGATTATCTGTTCCCTTGTTGATCTATCAAATGAGTCATAGGGAATTGAAAGGAGGGCTTCGAGGGTTGCACCATGAAATGCACCCTCAGGTAAGCGATATCCGATTAATTTTCCAATCTGACGATGATAACGAAGTCGTGCACGGGACGCAATCACGAAACTTCGCCTGCTTCCTCATCAAAGTTCTTCAGGGTACCCATTGCTTCATTGATGGTTTCAATCTGTATAAGCCACTCATCAAAGACTCCCATATCTTCTGAATCTTTGATGTATCTGCCACAACATGATTTACCGTTTATAACGTTTGCACCGATATCAGCTGCAACGGCAAGTAGTTCCTCGGTGTTCTCCTCATCGATACCCCTCCCTTTTTTGACAAGTGCCTTGATATCCTCTTCAAAACCACCCTCAAGGAATTTCTTGGCAGATGCAAACAGGACAAGTAACTGGAAGTGCATGGGGGCTATGAGTTCAATCATATCCTCATCAACCTCCTGTTCCATAATGATCCCCTCTACCTCGATGAGTTTTGTCATAGACTCATCCTTAGAGAACCGGTTATTCTGATAGAGTTTGATAATTTTCAATACTTCAATACAAATATCCTGATTAAATCCATTCAACATCTGGTATCCTTCAGGCATCTCGTCATCATCGCCACCTTCGAAATCAGCCTCACGCAGGGAGTTAATCCAGTTATCCCATCGCTCCTGACTGTAAAAGATATAGAAGAGCTTCATGGGAGCTTCTTCCTGCGCTGATGCCGAGTCTTTCTTTTTGCGTGGAGCCATTACATACACCTGTGATTTGATCAGCATAAGAGTTTGTCGGCTGCACAACACATTCTGATCAGAGTCATCCCCTGACAACAGGCATTTTTGGACAGAACCTAAAGTACTGACAAGATGGAGCAGGATACCCGCAAGGTAGTGATGGTCCGGTTTGGAGAAATATTTTTAAAGAGCGAACCGGTGCGCAGGGAGTTTTTAAACAGATTACGTGACAATATTCGGTCAGCTCTTAAAGCGAGTAATGTGGACGGATCGATTACTATCACCCGGAGCAGGATTCTTGTGAATGCTGAGTCATCTGAAGATCTTGTTCTCCTGCTCTCCAGAATTTTTGGCCTCATAGATATTTCTCCGGTTACTATCTGCGGAAACAGCATGGATGATCTCTGCGATGCTGCGTTGAAGGTTGCCAGATCCCATCTCGTTCCTCATACAAAATTTGCAGTACGGGCACGGAGGGAGGGAGTTGATGGATTTTCCAGTCAGGAACTTGCTGCAGAAGCAGGCTCCCGAATCATTACTGCCATTCCAGACCTGAAAGTGGATCTGACCACACCGGAATATGAGATCTTTATTGAGGCCCGCAAAGAAGGAGGAATGGTATATGATACCAGGATTCCAGGACCTGGTGGTCTTCCTTATGGGACACAGGGAAAAGCGGTCTCTCTCATCTCTGCAGGAATAGATTCACCTGTTGCTGCATGGCTCATGATGCGCAGAGGTGTCAGAATGGTTTTTCTCCACATTGCTCCTGGGAAGTTTGGTGGGACTGATATTCCAAAAAATATGTTGAACAATCTCTCAGCCCTCTCACGTTGGGTACCTGGTCTTGAATTACGGCTGGTTACCGTTCCTGCTGAACCACTTTATCAGGCATTAATGGATCTTTCTGAAGCAAAACTTCGGTGTGTTATATGCAAGCGGGCAATGCTGCTCCTTGCTGAGCAGTATGCGAGAGATACCGGCTGTGATGGTATTGTAACTGGAGATAACCTGGGGCAGGTTGCAACACAGACACTTCACAACCTTGCTTCTATCTCTACCGGCATAGGGATTCCCATCTACCGGCCACTCATCGGGTATGATAAAGAGGAGATTATCTCCCTGGCACGAAAGATAGGATCATTTTCTTCAGAGCCTGGAGACACATCCTGCCATGCTCTGCCTCCCCGCCCGGTGACAAAGTCTGACACTGCTCAAATAGAGGCATCTCTTGCCCAGGTATCAATGAAGGCAGTTATCAGCGATATACTGAGTCAGGCTACGATAACAAAAATAAAGTTATGAAGCAGGTTATTTTTTCGTTTGAAAAATGTAATGTTCAGGCAATTCCTTCAGCTTTTGCAATCTCGACAAATGCATCAGCAACATACGATGCCTGTTCCTTTGTTATGCCATAACTATTGAATTTCCAGACTCTGGTTGAACCTGCAAGAATGCCGGTTATCCCCCGTTCCCGAAGTGCACTTGTCAGGAAGAATCCTTTCTTTTTATGTTTTTTTGCTACTTTATCAAATGAATCGGTGGTATTCATTCTGGTCAGAGTATGCCTCCGAGGGTATTCACTCTGAACTTGTGTTCCATCTATTGTCAGGAGTGCATCAACAATCATATTACCGTACCTGACCTGGGCATCAAATTCCTTCACTCGTTTCTTTACATGAGGGAAAGAGGCCATCATTCCAACAGAGGTCACACCCATCAGGGTGCATCCCATCATCTCCACTTCTTTGACTCCGAATGTTCTGCCGGTGAGATCACCTTTTACTCCGGTTGTTCTGAGGACAGTTTCTGCCCATTCATTGGTAGTTGCAAGCACTCCTGATGGTGCAGGGGCTGCCATACTTTTATGGCCTGATCCTACCAGAAAATCCGCACCCAGTTCTTTCCCATCTACTTCCATAATTCCAATTGTATATGCTCCGTTACAGAGAACGGGGATATCATATTGATGAGCAACTTTTATGAGATCCTTAACCGGGTGTTGATTCCCGTACTGATAGTCAACTTGTTCAACAAACATTAAGGCAGGAGTCTTCCCTGTTGTTTTTATTACCTCTTCTATCCTGGAAGCTGCAGCATCGGGGGTTATAATATGCGAGTCATTTGCAGGTATCTCAAACGGTTGAGCTCGTGCCTGCTCTACTGAAAGAAACTCTGTATAGTGAGAATATGCAGTTAAAAGAACTGGATCATCAGGTTTTACCAATGCGTCTGCAACCGCCTGAAAACCTCGTCGAGCTCCTGGGACAAGACGTGCGGTGTCCATATTGAGAAATGTAGCCAGATCTTTGTGAAATTCAGCAAGGGGTGGCTTTGAGATATGATCAAGTCTGAACGGTTTTGTACAATGATCACAGACTGAATATCCATCTCCATATGCGAGGACTGCTTTCATCGCATCGGTGGTAAGCCGACCACCTGCCTGAATGGGATCAAGATTGATGAAAAGCTCGTCAATCTGTCTGGTGTCAATACCTTCACCGCAGTTCATAAGAGGAGTTCCTCCTTTAATATTGCAACTTGTTTCTCCAACTTCCCAAGAATTTTTTCTGCTTCTGTTTTTTGCTCCGCTGATAATCGATGGTGCGGGACGGTGTCCCGAAGTATGCCTCTGACATCAGTTAGCAGGTATAGTCCCTGAAATACGGCATCTACCGCCCGTTTTGACATAAAATCACCTGTTATATGGTTGGTGTCATGATGCAATAAGAGAAACGATTCCATACGCCTGTGGTATAAAAATGGATTAGATAGTTCCACACCTTGGGTGGGATTTTTATAAAAAAAAATAATGAATCTGGTTTTGGATTGATTGCTGGTTGATCAATACTGGCAGTCCTGCTTACCTTCGAGTACAGCACCCCGGCAACAGGTCTGTGTTTTTGGATTATAGCAGGTATCCCCGCATTTTTGATAGCCTATCCCATCAAATACCTGCTTTTGACAGCATGATTGGGTTTTCGGGTTATAACATCCATCTCCACATGGCTGATATCCGGTTCCATCATAAACCTGTTCCTGGCAGCAGGTTTGGACCTTTGGATTAAAACAGGTATCTCCACATGGCTGGTATCCAAATCCATCATACACTATCCCATTGCAACATGACTGGCTTTTAGGATCAAACGTTTTTCCTCCACAAAACATCACACCCTTTCCATCATATACTTTATTTTGTGAGCAAAACTGGATTTCAGAATCATAACAGGCATTACCACATTCTTTCCAGTTCGCACCTTCGTAGGTTTTATTATTACAACATGACTGGGTTGATGAATCATAACATTCGTCTCCACAGGCTCGCCAGAACCTGCCGTCAAGTATCTGACCATTACAACACGACTGAGTATCGGGATTAAACTGTACACCATGGCAGGTTGACAAACATCTGCTGCCATTTACTGGGTATCCTTCACAACAGACCTGCTTTTCTTTATTAAAACAGACTCCTTTGCATTCTCCCCACATAAGCCCGTCATATACCTGACCTCTACAACACGATTGTGTACTTGGATCATAGCAACTGTCACCGCAGGGGACAATTTTTGATTTGTCATCATAGACCGTTCCCTGACAACAGGCTTGCTTCCCAGGATCATAAGAACTGTCTCCACAGGGGACAAGAGCAGCATATGCACTGGATATTAAAACCAAAGAAATCACTGCAAGAAAAAGAATATGCCCCGCAATTTTGATACACAGATTTTGCATGTAATTTTGTACAGTTTCATGGTTCAAGTAGTCTTCGCTTCCTGTTTTTACTCAGTTTTATCAAATACCAAGGATGGGTATACGTATCGTTCAATTATTATTACATCCGGATTGATACACCTATCATACTATGGAGGATAGGTATAACCAACTGACCGGGACAGATGTTCTGACGTATCGGTGGATTGTTCCGTCGGAGAGCATGACTGCTGTTGGGGAACTGGTTGTCGTATCAGATGAGAAAAAAAGCATCAGGTATTTTACACGAGTCACCGGCATGCATCATGAATATGAATCCGGAGGAGTCCTGGTCACTGGATTTCCTATTGGTTGTATCGGATCAGATAACATCTTTCGAAAGCCCCGGACAATCCCTCCACTACATTCTCCGGTTCGCGGGATGGATACAGAAGAAATCTCTCTTCTTAATATGTTCATGGGAGATCTTGAAATGGGATGTATGATGAGTGGGAACCGGTTGATTTCTGAGATCCCTGTTGGAATTCCTCCTTCTGTATTAAATCAGCATTTGGGGATTTTTGCAACGACCGGGATGGGAAAAAGCAATCTCATGAAAGTGTTGTGTGCATCGGCTATCGTTACGAGAAAAGCCGGGATTCTCCTTACCGATCCTCATGGGGAATATGCAACCGGACAACCAGGAGATCCTCATGCTTGCGGACTTGTCCACCACCCTCTGGCTCATGTAGGACTTTCTGTTTTTACTATCCGGGATGAGTCATTTGCCAGAATGCATGGATTAAAACCGTTGAAGATATCACATTCTGATCTCTCCATAGCAGATCTGGGTCTGATTTTTGACCTTTCGCACGATCAATATGAAGTCATCCATCTTCTGATGCCATTTAAAACCGACGAGATTCTTGATTTTTTTATACATGATGATGTCGAATCACTTCCATCTCATCTTCGGACGACAGCATACATCGGAAATCATCAGGATATAGCTCAACGAGTCAGGTCTGCGTCACCTGATGCACTGCGTCTGGTTCAGCGACAGATAAGAACTCTTCTAGATCTCACGTCTGGTTTTGTCAATAAAACAGAATCATCATTTCCGGAGATTATCTCTGCTCTTGACGAGAACAAAGTTGTCTTGATTGACATTCCTGGGATGAGTGATGCTGCTGAATTGTTTGTTCTCTCAGCGATATCCCGGTCTATTTTTAAAGACCGGCAAAACCGGTTTATAAATGAAGGTTTATCGCAAACAAATGGGAATATTCTCATTTCAATTGAAGAAGCTCAACGTGTTCTTTCTCAGCGATCTGAAAAGACTGGAATATTTCGTGAGATAGCAATGGAAGGGCGTAAATTTGGTGTTGGGATAGGTGTAATTACCCAACAACCAAAAAATATTGATCAACGGGTATTAGCCCAGATGAACACTCTTATTGTAATGGGGCTTGCTGATCGCCAGGATCGTGAGATTATCGCTTCATCTGCGAAACATGATCTCAGAATTCTGGATACCGAAATTCAGACGCTTGACCGGGGTGAGGCCATTATCTCAACAATTGGTATTCCCTTTCCGGTCAGTTGTCATATTCACCATTTTGAGGAGTACCTCAATTGGTATTCCTAAACCTCATTACGATCTAATTTCCTTTTGAAAGGCTATCCAGAGAAGTATGCCTGAGAAGACCAGTCCTCCAACAAGATTTCCAAGGGTGACTGGTAGAAGGTTATTGAGGAGAAAAACACTCCATGCGAGATTTCCTGCAAGTGGTCCGACTTCTGCTACCTGTAACGGAGTAAGATACGGGGCTGAGAAAAGTCCTGCAGGTATCAGGCAGGCATTTGTGATCGCATGTTCCATCCCGGTTGATGCTAAAGCCATTGATGGAAACCATATTCCTGCAATTTTTCCAATCGCATCATCGGCACAGATTCCAAGAAGAACCGCCAGGTTCAGGAGCCATCCGGCTGCAAGAGCTTTTAAGAAACATGAAAGTATCCCTGCTGCTCCCGGGTAGCTACATCGCTCCGCAGCAAATGCCACCATAGAAACAGCATAGGATCCAGCCGCGTATCCTTCAGAACCTGGCTGAAGTAACACTCCGAATGTAATCAGCCCTGCAAACCCGAATGCCCCTATTATATTCCCAAGATATGACAGAATCCAGATCCTGAAAACTGAAAGTATTCCAGTATTAAATGAAAATGCGGCAAATGGTGCCAGCATCGCATCTCCGGTAAATAGTTCAGCACCGGTCAGTACAATCAGGATTAGTCCAAGAGGGAATACAAGACCCATGAGAAACTGAGCGATCCCTATCCCAAGCGTTGCGGCAACACCTGATGATACAATAATCATCAGGACTCCACCCATTCCCATATATGCTCCGGCCATTCCACCACGAAGAAGGAGATTCCAGCCAGGGAGCGACATCCGGTATCTTCCGGCTTTTGCGCCTTGTGCAATGATTTCGTAAGGAGAATGATAACTCATTTCTATTATCCTCAAATTATTGACTTCTCTTTCAGTACACCCAAGTCTTTTCATCACAAAAGTATTTTCAGGTGATCACCATGTAAGCAATAACTGATAATACAACCGCAAGGAGTAACATTCCGGCACTGATAGGGACAACGTACACGAGAATGGTATTTACTATACTTGCGAGCTGGGCTATTGAATCAGATCCAAAGATGATAACTCCGTTGCAGGTCGCAGAACTTCCAGCTGCACGGGCATCAGATCTATCGTCAAGGGCACTTTCTACACCATCGAGAACATGACTGACAATATCATCCGGAGATATTCGAAATCCGACTGGATTTTTCCCGCTGATGGTATTGACAACATGAGTGTCAGTGGTCATAATTTCAGCTTCGTCTACAAGAGTAAGAACCTCATCTCTGATTCGCTCTCGTACTCCCTGAGCCATGTTGTTCCCGTCAATGAGAATATATGCAGTCGTCTTCCCCGTGTCTGTGATCAGTACCTGAAGTCCGATGTCTCCAATTCCTTCCTCTCTCGTATAGGGAAGTGGAAGATGTACATACCCGATTTTGAGGGGAAAGAGTGGAACCTTTTCCCAGGTGTCCATGGCCTGTGAAGCAGCAGTGAAGTATTCATGTGCAGTTCTGGTTCCTGGAAGGATAACATCAATCTCTTCACCAAGACAGTTATGTGCATCAATAAAACCGATATGGGGGGTGATTTTATGTCCTTCACAAATTATTGCATGTCCGATTCCAAAATCAATGTCTTCGGTTTTATCTGGGGATCGGGTACTTACCATAAGAAGTGTGTCACCGATTCGCTGATATAATAATGAGACAGTTCCTGCCTGAATTCTACCAGATACTCCTGCTGTCGTGTGCCACTTGAGTTGTTCCCTTGTCTCGTTTACTGCATCCACGATCTTGTCGATTTCAGATTCAGAAACAAGATTATAATCATGAGTGGCACATCCGTGAGCAACCATCATTTCTTCATCAAATCTGCCTCGGAGTATTGATGGAAGATTACCTCCCCCTATCTCCCCCATAGGACCGGGATGCACATTTGGTATGGTAAATATGAGATCTTTTTTTCCTTCTCTTTGAAAGAAAATGCTCACCTGAGGAACCCATGCTTCCTGACCAATTCCCCTGAAAAAATCCTCCATGCCTTTGTCACCATCAGTAAGATGGGCAATGAAAGCATTCAGAAATTTAAGGCCTCTAATGCGAAATGCCCGGTACAGTGGCCGGTCAATAAGCCAGATCAGTATGGTAAATCCGGTTCCAAAAAAGATCATCAGGACCGGAGCAAGTACCAAAAAAGGATCCGGGAGGATGAAAGAGACAAGCAGCCATCCGGCCAGACTTTGAATTACTGCCGGAAACACCATACGTGTCGTCCGGTAATCGGCTATCGAAACAAGGACTAAAAGCCTGACTCCAAAGATAAATCCTAAGGAGAGGGCATAGCATAAATCAAGCAAATCCTGCAGGAAAATCAGTCCGATAAGGGTAATCAGACATGAGAACAGAGTGCATGAAACAGCTAGAAGAGCACTCCGGTTCCAGGTCATCTGCCGGTTTTGAATAATAATGAGTGGTCTTGTCAGAAGAAATGCTAAAAAACCTGGTAAAATAAAAGCCAAAAGGCCGAACCATTCATATGAAGGATCCAGTCTTCGGGAGAGAAATTCTATCAGAAGTCCCAGAATTATCAGAATAATTAATGATGCAGGCCACCGAGGTGCGGTGAAGATATACTTTGACATCTTCTCCATCCGCACTGCACTTCCGGGTACTGAATCCATACAAATTTACCCGAGATTATGCCCTATTCGGACCATGTGTCGGAATGGGGCCAAACTTTTCTTCAAACCGTCCTGCCATCGTATTCCAGTCTGGCAGCCCAATCTGGCATCCACAGGTTTCCACAACAAAAGATGCAGTAACCGCTCCGATTTTACATGAATCTTCAGATGAATATCCCGCAGCATATGAGGTTAGAAAACCTGCCCTGAACGCATCTCCTGCCCCGGTTGGATCAACACACGGGACTGATACAGAAGGAATAACCTTTTCTTCGCCTTTTTCATACAGGATAGCTCCTTCCCCTCCCCGTGTTTCTATTGCCATTGGGACCTGGGAGATTAAGTCGTCCCTGTTCATGTCAAGGATCTTGCACATCCCCGCGTATTCATGATGATTTGCAATAAGAAGATCGATTGAGTCTATGATAATAGAAAGAGTGTCTGTTGTATACCTATGGAGATCCTGACCAGGATCAAAAGATGCAAATCCTGCTTTTTGTGCCACTTGCATATTAAATCCCGGATCAGCGGTTGCCATATGCACAAAGGGAAGTGATGGAGCTGGCTCTGTTTCAAAAAGACATGATGCTCCCCATTCAAAATATGTCATCTGGTCTCCTTCCGGATTTGTGAACATAAATGCTGTAGCGGTGTGCTTATCAGGAACGATAAAAAATTGTTGTTTTATTCCCAGTTCTTTCATCCGGATATCATAGTCACTTCCAGGAAAATCACCACCTACTGCACTTATGAGGGATGTCTTCCCTCCAAGGAGTGCAATTCCGACTGCAATATTTGCTGCACCACCACCGAATGCAATAGTTCTGTTCAGTATGGATGCAGATGCATTCGGGCCTGGAAGATGGGATACACTACAGATATGATCAACAGCAGTATGGCCGACTACTGAAATCACAGTTCTTCAACCTCGATGATCTCCAGAGGGATGTCACGGAGTGCTTTTCCGATAGTCGAGAGTGCGATTCTTCTTGCGTGTTCCTCGGAATCTGCCTTATACACTTTCATCTCCATTTTAATCCCGACGAGGGCGGTCTTGGCAACCACAAGAGTACACGGAAGTTCCTCCTCGCAATAAGGACAGGAGAGGTATCCCGCTTCGACTTCGACAAACTTCGCTTTTGGATTTAATCGTTTTCCTGCTTCGCTAATGGCAATGCTGATAGCATCATCCACTGAGTTTGCATCACGGATAGTCCATGCAGATTCTAAAACAACCAGATAATCAGGCATTATTTCTCCTTTTTTCTAAATATTTGGGCTACCAGTACCCGAAATGAACATGTTCAGCAGTTTCCATTCGATGCGGTGATGGGTTGACTTCTTTGGTATATCCAGCGGTAAGAAGCGTGACTGGTCTGATATGCCCTGGTAAATCCAATGTTTCACGTACCATTTCATCATCAAAAGCTCCAGTCCAGCAAGAACCAAGCCCTGATGCATGAATAGCCATCATCAGATATGTTCCTGCAATAGTTGCATCCTGCATAGCATAGAGAATACCTCGTTCACCGTACCTGGACATGGAACGTACGTAATTTGCGCAGACAACAAACACAACAGGAGCTGCTGATACATGTTCCTGGTTAAATGCTGCATCTGCCAGAAGTTCTCTGGTCCCTTCATCCGTTACCACGACAACATCCCAGGACTCAAGGTTCCCTGCTGACGGAGCAGATCTTGTAGATGCAAGGATTTCTTCTATGATGTTATCAGGTACCTGGTCTGACAAATAATGCCTGACCGAGGTTCTCCCAGCTAAAAATCGACTAAGTTCAGACAAATTCATGTTTTTCAAGTTCCTGCCATGCCATCATCGCAACCGTTGTCGCATTACTAATTGCAGCACCGATGGTTTTCACCGATTGGTCAAAATCATTGCTTTCAACAAGGCTGATAGCCTGGTTCAGGTTGTCTATTGATTTTTGGAATTCGTGATCGTTTGTTGCACGTAATGCAAACTGGAGTTCAATACGCACTGATTCAAGACACTGCAGTACAATCTTTCTCCCGCCGGTGCGTTCAGCATCTTTCAGACCTGAAAGAACAGTAATCAGTTGTGATGCGATGATTAGTTCTGATTTTGCTCGTTCACCATACTGATATGCAGAAACAGCACCTTTTTTATCCATAGTACATGCTGACTTTACACATTATAGTTAATGTCCGATCTTTGTGGAAAAGTTTTTGAAAATAGATTGTTGTCAAAATGCGTGTCTTGAAATAACCCCTACTTTTCGGTTCATTCCAGGAAGTAACATTTTGCACCTTCCTGGAGTTTTTGTGGCGGAAAAAAGTTTACTAAGGGTATTTGGTTATTTCGAGCGCTGTTTCTGGCCAAGCATGGATACTTTCGGGCGTCCCATTCTTCTCCGGGCTGCCATGGTTCGCAGAGACTGAGTCTGTCCTCCCCTGCTTCCGCCACGACCTCCACCGCCGCCTCTTCCACCTCTGCTTCCGCCACGCATCTCGTTGCCGCGGCCTCTTCCACCACGGCCTGCAGCCCGCTCCATTCTTTTAATGGTGGTCTGTGCTTTGAACCGCTGGTTTGGACCCGGCTTCTTTGTTCCTGCTTCTTTCTTCGGTACAAGGCGTATCTGACCCTTGCTTCCCTTTATCTGCATCCATTCCGTGGTTCCTGTCTTGCCCATAATTGCACCTCGCGAATGCCTGTACTATTGCCTGTTATCATCAATTAAAGATTGTCTAATATGAGTCACTCTTTCATGGTGATTTGAGTACACGAGAGATAGACTCGCGGAGGATCTGGTTCACAACTTTTCCATCAACAGATCCTCTTACTTCTTTCATCACGACACCCATAATTGGCCCGGTTGCTGCATTCCCGCGCTCCCGGATAAAGTCACTTCGTTCGGTCACAATCCGTTCTATAATGAGGGTCAGTTCATTTTCTGTAACTTTCGGTGCAGCAATCTCACATGCCTCTTCCGGCTTTTTCCCTTCTGCTAATGCAGAGAGAATAGGAGATAGTGCTTCTTTAGCAATGTCTCCAGAATTTATTGCACAGAGGATTGTTTTGATGTCATCATCCGCAATCCGGGTTATCAATATTCCTTCACGGCTGAGTTCCCGAAGAGTTGAGTTAAAAGCCCGTTCTGCCAGTGCTGGTTTAATTCCTGATGCTATGACCTCTTCAAACGCACTTCTCCGTTCAGAATATGCCATCTGCCTGGCAACTTCCCGTGTAAGACCAAACTCCTTCATGTACCGTGCAATGGTGTCATCAATCATCTCGGGAATTTCAAGGTCTGCAAACCGCTCCGGAGTGACTCTGACCTGGAATACATCTGTTTCAGGATACATTCTGGCAGCTCCAGGAAGTGGGCGCATATATGCTGTAGAGCCTCCCTCAAGCATTTTTCTGGTCTCTTTTGGTATGCCCTCAAATGCCATCTCTGCTCGTCTGATAATCTGCTTAATTGCACATTGGCATCGTTGTGGTTTGTCTGCAACTATGATGACACAATCTTCTGGTGATGCAGAGAGTGCCGCTTTCAGGCTGACAACTTCTTCCTCAGTAACCCCGTACGCTGGTAGTTCATCGGTGTGGAAAAGACCTCCTACCCCACATTTTTTGGCATAATCTGACATTTCACTACCAAGTCTTCGTCCTGGTTGAATCTCCCTGCCTACAAGTCCTGCACATTTGTTCAGTTTGATTGCAAGGATCATTGATGCATTTTTTAAGACCCTGCTTTTGCTTTCAGAAAAAAGGGATGTCACATCAACCGGCGTCTTTTCTATCGATGCACCACGTTTTTTGAGTTCTTCTCTGATTTCAAGAAGGGCTACCTGCCGCTGTGCTTCTCTTCTGACGACTTCACTGATCAGATCAAGTTCTTGCACACCTTTGATCTCAACCCTGGCTCCTTCCCGGATGGAGATGTTAATATCCTGTCTGATTGTTCCAAGTCCTCGTTTTACTCTCCCGGTGGACCTGAGAATCATCCCTATCTGAGCGGCGGTTTCCTGAACTGCTTCCGGGGTATGCAGACAGGGACTGGTGGTAATTTCAATCAATGGAATTCCAAGACGATCCAGAGAAAAGAAGGTGTCTTCAATCCGCTGAGCAGCCTCTTCTTCAAGACAGACAGTTTCAATTTCTGCTCCTCCGGGAAGTATACCATTCATCGCAACCAGGGCTGTCCGCTGAAATCCACTCGTATTTGACCCGTCAATGACGAGTTTTCTCATGGTATGGATTTCAGGAACCGGGGTCATACCACAGACTTTGGCAATAGTAAGGACGATATCAAGAGCTTCCTGGTTCATCGGTGCTGGGGGTTCTTCATCGTTTTCTACAAGACAGGTCGTATCATAGGTCAGATATCGAAACTGTCGTACCTGCATCATCTCTTCTTCTGCAGCCCGGTCCAGCTCACCCATTTCACTTTTTGTTGCCCTGAGGTACCTGAAAAACTCACCATTCGCTTCTTCAGCTTCCCTGATTATGGTTGGACATCTACAGAACAGTTTTTCTTTTGTGTTCAACTGTTGGTGAATCTCGATTCCTGCAACCAGCCCGAGTGCTGCATAGTCTTCACTCATTCTGCAGACCTCCACGAGATCTCTCCGGCAATATTGTGTGTCATCAGGTTCCGTGCTTCTTCCTGGCTTTTACTGTTGCCCAGAACCCACATGAGTTTGACCAGGGCTACTTCCGGGAGGAGATCTTCACCCTCGATTACTCCAACGGAAAGTAAATCCCTGCCAGTGTCATACACCCGGTCACATACTCTTCCATGAAGGCATTGTGAGGTCATTATCACCATTGTTCCTGATGCAATCATGTCCTGAATTTTACTGATAATTTCAGTTCCGACATGCCCAAGCCCGGTCCCTGCAAGTACAATTCCTTTATATCCATCCCACGCCGAGAGGATCTTCGGATCCATGCCTGGATAATACCAGACAACGCCACACTTTTCTTCCAGATTATCTTTCAGTATTAGTTCTGATGCCCCTCTCCTGATGGCATGAGGGGAGAGCGTTACCTCAAGTGAGGGATATACGATGTTTCCAAGTTTTTCCTGCCCAATTGTCTGAAATGCATCACGTTTTGAGGTATGCATCTTTCTGACTCTGGTTCCCCGGTGAATTGCACAGGAATCATCACTTGTTGATCCATGCATGACCACAACCACCTCTCCAAGGTCTGACAAGGCTGTTTTAGCAGCACACATGCCATTCATAACATTATCACTGCTTGGCCTGTCTGCTGACCGCTGTGATCCGACAAATACAACGGGAACCGGTGTCTTGAGCATAAAACTAACCGCTGCTGCACTATATGCCATTGTATCCGTTCCGTGTGTTACCAGGATGCCTTGTGCTCCGGCTTTTATTTCATCGTGGATTGCTCGTGCCAGTTGTTGCCAGATGGCAGGAGTCATATTTTCAGAAAGAATATTACAGAGCTGGACTGCCCTGAATTGTGCAAGAGATGCGAGACCTGGAATTGCATTCAGAATATCTGTTGCACGGAACTGACTCGTAACAGCCCCGGTACGGTAATCAATTTTACTTGCGATAGTTCCACCGGTAGAAACGATTGAAATGCAAGGAAGAGTTTTATCCTGGGTAACTTCGAGAACTTTTGGTTCTGTCATCTCTGATGAACCATTTTTTGTCAGGGCCTCAATCGGAATACCAATATTATATCCTGATGTCAGTTTTACCGTTGCCATACCATTCCGTGATGCAATATATGTTCCCTCACAGGAAGAGCCCTGCAAGGTACATCTGACATTGTCACCAGTCTCCAATAATTCACTCATAATTGTGCAATTCTCCGTGCATGTGTGAGAAGTTCATCAATAGATTCGTTAATCCGGCTTTTCTTATCCGTAATCATTTCAATATCCTTTTGAAGTTCCTTTTTTCGTCCTGCCAGGGATTTTTTTACCGCATCTGGAGCCGGACCACCGGGAAGGGATCTGACTGAAAGGGATGTTGTAACAGATAGTGCTGATTCAATCTTTTCCTCGGTAATGCCAAGAGAAGAGAGGGTTTTGCCATGGAACTCTTCCGCTGCTTTATCAAGGGTTACAAGGTCTAATGATCCGTCCCTGACTGCTCTCCCAACGATATGATGGGCCGTCCTGAATGGAATATTATATTCCCGAACCAGGGTGTCCGCAAGTTCTGTTGTAGTTGTTCCACCCTTTCCTGCTTCTTCAGCCATACGGGATGTGTTAAATCGGGCAGATGCAATCATGCCGGCAAGAAGATCCACATCTCTTCTTATATCTGAAATTCCGCGCCAGAGATGAGGATTGAGATCCTGCATATCCCGGTTATAAGCCATCGGAAGACCTTTCATGATTGTTGCCGCCGAAACAAATGTGCCAAGAATCGTTCCAGCCCGTGAACGAAGGATTTCTGCAACATCCGGATTTTTTTTCTGTGGCATAATTGAACTGGTTGAGCAGTACCGATCATCCAGGATGACAAATTGTACAAATGAGGAACTCCAGAGTATGAGTTCTTCACAAAAACGTGAGATATTTACGAGGAGGATCGTATCACAGGCAAGAATCTCTTCTGCAAAATCACGTGAAGCAACAGCATCCATTGAGTTTTCGAGATACCCATTGCATCCAAGCAGCTTTGCTGTATATTCACGGTCTAGAGGATAGCCTGTGGACGCAAGAGCTGCAGCTCCGAGAGGAGAATAATTTACCCGCCTTAGAGCATCGAAGAGCCGATCAAAATCCCGTGCAAACATCTGCTCATACGCAAGAAGATGGTGGGCGAGTGTTACCGGCTGAGCATGTTGCAGGTGGGTAAATCCCGGCATCACCGTTCTTACATGATCGTCAGCCACTTCCAGTAACGCAGTCCGAAGTCTGTTCACCGCTTCAAGTTGATCAAGGATGGTATCTCTCGTTCTTATTCGAAGACAAGTAGCGACTTCATCATTTCGTGATCTGCCGATATGGAGCCGGCCACCAGCATCCCCTCCGGTTTTTTTGGTGAGCACCGTTTCGATACCTGCGTGAATGTCTTCACATGACGGATCATATGCATCAATTGGGACGCCTGATTCGTACATCTCCAAGAGTTCCCGCATGAGGGTTTTTGAATGCGTTTCATTTACGATTCTCTGCCTGGTCAGCATCACCAAATGTGCCATATCGACCAGAACATCTGAAGAAGCAATATTCCTGTCCGCCTCCATCGAGGAGAGGAGTGATTCAATATCTTCTGTTCTCTCCCCGGAGAGCCGTGCCTTTCTGACGACATCCCTGGTCATAATCGGGTACATCTTTCACCGGAGTATCATTAATTCCCACTGTATAAACTCAGAGAATCATTCGGTATGATCTTATTCTTGAAATCAAAAAAGGTGATACAATAAGACAACTAATTTTAAAATAATTTGGCTATTTTGCTTTAATTCGTTCGTATATGGGGTACTTTATGAATATGAATACCCCTAGTATATGAGAAAGGTGAATTATGGTAAAGAAGGTATGGTTCATAGCCTCATTATTTCTCATGATTGGTCTGGTGCTTCTGTGCGGATGTACTGGGACACAGGAATCAGCCAAGACCACTGAACAAAATGGGACAGCCGGAGATAAGACTGTCTTAAATATTGGATATCAGCCAAGCACGCATCAGATGGCATTTATGACCGCCTATAGCAAGGGTATGTATAATGAAACACTTGCGCCCATGGGCATCAAAGAAGTGAAAGCATACAGTTTCCCGACTGGTGCTCCTGAGATGCAGGCAATGCTGGCTGGAGATCTTGACTTTGCATATGTTGGTGCAGCACCTTTTGTGACTGCTGTTGCAACAGGCCTTGATGGAAAAATCGTCGCCGCTGCTCAGACGCAGGGTTCATCAGTAGTGTTAAAAACCGGACTTAACTATACCAGTCCAGCTGATTTGAAAGATCTGACAATTGCTACATTCCCTGCAGGGACTATTCAGGACACAATACTGCGAACCTGGCTGAAAGAACAGGGTATGGATCCTGAGAAAGATGTCAAAATTGTCGCTATGGGACCTGGAGATGCAACCACAGCTATCATGGCTGGAAAAGTCGACGCTGTATTCCTTCCTGCACCTTCCCCAACCACCATTGAGGAAGCCGGAGCTGGAAAAATTATCATCCATTCTGGTGAAATGTTACCAAACCATGTCTGTTGTGTCCTTGTCGCAAGCGGAAAGATGATTCGGGAACATCCCGAGATAGTTGCTGAAGTCATGAGAATTCATGAACAGGCTACCGAGTTTAACAAAGAAAACTGGGATGAGGCTTCACAGCACATGGAAGAGATGACCTCTATGAACCGTTCAGTAATTCTGAAATCACTTGAGGAATGGGATGGTGAGTGGGTATCTGATCCAAATATCATTGTTGAATCAGTTTCCAGTTATGCGAATGATCAGGCAGCTCTTGGGTACATCAAGACTCAGGTAACCAAAGACGACCTGATTGACACGAGTTTCTGGGTCAAGCAATAAAGCTAAGCCCATACTTTTTCCTTTTCTCAGTGACCAGTACTCAGGAGAGATGTGTCAGCGTGCTGGCACCTATAGTGAGAATAAACTAATGACAGGAAATCTTCCGGGATTACGATCCCCCGGCTACATTGTCCTTTCAATATCGGCACTTCTGATATTCTGGCAATTGCTTGCAGTAGAAGTAGTTCAAAACCACTTTATTCTTCCATCCTTTACCGATGTGGTTTTTGCGTTTTATAATCTTCTTTTTGCCGGGACTCTGCCCATGGATTTTGCCGTGAGCATGGTTCATTTCTTTATCGGACTTGGTTTGTCTGTGCTTATTGGTGTTCCGGCAGGAATCCTTATCGGTTGGTTCCCGATAGCAAACAGGATATTAGATCCGATTATTGAGATCATTCGCCCTATTCCCCCTCTGGCATGGATACCTTTTGCAATAGTCTGGTTTGGACTTACAGACCTTGCTGCAGGATTTGTCATCTTTATCGGTGCCGTGTTTCCTGTACTTGTCAACACGTACGAAGGTTTCCGAAACATTCCACGGATTTTTGTGGAAGCTGGAAAAATGCTTGGATGCACAAGTAATGCCTCTCTTATCCGGCACATAGCCCTGCCTGCAGCACTGCCTCATCTGGCGTCTGGATTCCGGGTTGCCAGTGGTGTTGCCTGGATGTGTCTTGTTGCTGCTGAAATGTTCGGAGTATCCCGGTTTGGTCTGGGTCAGAAGATTTGGTGGTATTACAATCTTCACCAGATGGACAATGTCATGGTGTATATGTTGATTTTAGGATTCGTTGGTCTGTTTATTGACTACTTATTCAGATCTGCCATGAACAGGACACTTCTGAAATGGCGTGAAGGGGAGGTGAACTAAATGGGCAGCGTTGAGATCTCTCACCTGTGCAGAGAATTTGTCCGTGATGATGGCGACCGGGTTATTGCTCTGTCTGATATCAATCTCTCTATTGCTGATGATGAGTTTGTTTCATTTGTCGGGCCGTCTGGTTGTGGAAAAACAACATTACTCCGGATAATTGCAGGACTGGATACGGCAACCTCCGGAGAGGTGCGGGTAGATGGTTCTCTGATAACTGGTCCTGGTCAGAAGGTCGGGATGGTATTTCAGGAATATTCGCTGTTTCCCTGGAGGAGCGTTTTAAGTAATGTTGCCTTCGGACTTGAGATGCGGGGAATAGCGAAAGATGAGAGAAACGAAATTGCCAAAAAGTTCATCGCACTCGTTGGTCTGTCACAGTTTGAACAGAGTTATCCATATGAATTATCCGGCGGGATGCGTCAGCGGGTGGCAATTGCACGGGCACTTGCAACTGATCCTGATCTTCTTTTAATGGACGAGCCATTTGGCGCACTGGATGCCCAAACACGGAATCATATGCAATGTGAGTTATTGGATATCTGGGAGACAAAGAAAAAGACTATTTTGTTTGTTACGCATAGTTGTGATGAAGCCGTGTTTCTCTCGGATCGGGTGGTTGTATTATCTCCCCGTCCTGGTGTCATTCGGGAAATTGTCAACATCTCCATCTCTCGCCCCCGTGATCGGACGAATAAGGAGTTTATTGATCTCAGGCGACATCTTCTTGATATGATCGAAGAAGAGGAACGAGAGGAAGAAAAGGTTAAGTGCAAATCCGGCAATTTATAAAAGCACATATCAATACAGGAGTTCGGGTTCATGGTCAGAAAACCAAACAGCATGTACAGAAACCTTGCGAAGAAGGCCTATACTCGCAAGGAATATATGGGAGGTATCCCCGGGGTTAAAGTCGTTCACTTTGATATGGGGAACCTGACAAGCGAATTTCCAATGGAAGTTTCCCTGGTTGTGGATGAGAGTTGTCAGATTCGTCATTCTGCTCTTGAAGCAGCCCGTATGAGCATTAACAGAAAGTTGAACAAGGAACTGGGACGTATGAACTACCACCTGAAACTGCGGACCTATCCACATCATGTCCTGCGTGAAAACAAACAGGCAACTGGTGCTGGTGCTGACCGTGTGTCACAGGGGATGCGCCTTGCATTTGGAAAGGCAGTAGGTACTGCAGCCCGTGTCCAGCAAAACCAGAAGATCTTTTCAGTCTTCTCAAACCCTGCAGGTGTTGAGAAGATTAAGGATGCACTTCGTCATGGTGGACACAAACTCCCGTCTCCGACTCATCTCGAAATCAAGATGAAACCGGAAGCCTGAATTCTCCTTTCTATTCTTTTTTGTGATCAATTCCATCAGGTCTTTACCGCTTTCATACAGATATGTATCTCATGTCTGTTTCCGGTGATCCTGCATTCCTGAAATCTCTATCTGATGCTACCTGGAAGGCAGTCAGGGACGCTGAGATAAATCTTCCTCCTGATGTGAAGACCCGGCTGGAACACGCTCATCGTAATGAATCTGTTCTGGTTGCCAGAAAGGAACTTGAAAATATTTTAGAAAACATCCGGCTGGCAGAAGAACGATCAGCTCCACTCTGTCAGGATACCGGAATACCTGTGATGTATGTCACCATACCTCCTGGTTTTTCCTGGTCACCTGAGATGGAACAAGCCGTGCATGAAGGGATAAAAAAGGCAACAAATGATGTTCCTTTACGGCCGAACCTCGTTCATCCATTAACCAGGGAAAATACCCGGACAAACACCGGCCTTGAGATGCCACCAGTTCATGTATGTACTGGTGACCGGTTTACCATCACGGCATTACCAAAAGGAGCTGGTTCAGAGAATGTGTCCCGCATCCACATGATGAATCCGTCAGAAAAAGGTTCGATTCCACGATTCATTGTTGAGACCATGCTGAAAGCCGGTGGCCGACCCTGTCCTCCGGTTTTTCTGGGAGTTGGTGTCGGAGGAACATTTGATAAAGCTGCTTCCCTTGCAAAAGAAGCATTATTAGAACCGGTTGATTCTATGACTGAGTACGAACAGGATATTTGTGACCAGGTAAACCGGCTCGGGATTGGACCGATGGGACTCGGTGGTGATACAACCTGCCTTGTTGTCAAAGTTAAGTTCGCTGGTTGTCATACCGCATCACTTCCGGTAGCGGTAAATATTCAATGCTGGGCAGCACGGCGTGCAACGGTGGAGGTTTCTCTATGAAACATCTGACAACGCCTCTCGGTGAAGAGATTTTAGATCTGAAAGCCGGAGAAATGGTTACCCTTTCCGGAATTGTGTATACTGCACGTGATGAAGCTCACCTCCATATCATGGAGCATGGTTTTCCTTTTGATCCCCATGGAGCTGTATTATATCATTGCGGCCCGGTAATCCAGGACAACCGCATTGTCGTTGCAGGACCGACCACTTCGGCAAGAATGAATCCCCTGACCGGTTTTATGATTGATGCAGGTATCAGAGGTATCATAGGAAAAGGTGGGATGTCTGCTCATGTCAGAGATCAGCTCAGGGGAAGAGCAGTATATTTCGCTTTTACCGGAGGGTGTGCAAATCTTGCTGCTGCCCGAATGAATCTGACTGGTGTTCATTATTCTGAACTTGGTATGGCAGAAGCAGTATGGATTATTGAGCTGGATAAGCTTCCGCTTACGGTTGCAATGGATGCTCATGGTGGAGATCTCTTTGCGGTGGTTGAGGGGCATGCACATGAAGTATTTCAGGGTATGTATCCAACCAGTACGACCGGAATATGAAACTCGAGATTGACGAATCCCGGTGCAAAGGATGCAACCTGTGTACCATGGTCTGTCCGTATAAAATTTACAGGCCGGGGAGTCGTCCAAACCGGAGGGGGATATACGTTCCTGAACTGGATCGGCCGGAACGATGCCCAAATTGCCGACTCCAGGAGTTATATGGACGAAGATTATGTGGCGTGTGTGCGCTGATTTGTCCAGACCAGGCAATACGGTGGGTGCCTGAAAAACCCTATGAACCAATGAAAGTGGTGATTGAGTATTAGCCGGATAGCGTTTATGCAAGGGAATATTGCATGTGCAGAAGGAGCCCTCGCAGCAGGATGTAATTTTTTTGCCGGATATCCCATTACTCCCTCAACTGAAGTTGCTGAGCATATGGCATCGCGTATGCCAAAAATGAAGGGTTCCTGCTATATTCAGATGGAAGATGAAATTGCTTCCATGGCGGCGATTATTGGGGCTGCATGGACTGGTGCACGTTCCATGACTGCAACTTCAGGTCCGGGTTTCTCACTCATGATGGAGAATATCGGGTATGCAGTTATGACTGAAACTCCCTGCGTCCTTGTCAATATTCAGCGGGGAGGGCCTTCAACCGGACAACCGACCATGGGAGCACAAGGTGATATGATGCAGGTGAGATTTGGTTCTCACGGAGATTATAGCACCATAGCCCTCTGTCCATCCTGTGTTCAGGAATGTTTTGATCTCACTGCAAAGGCCTTTAACCTGGCTGACCGATTCAGAACGCCGGTTTTCCTGATGGGTGATGAGGTGATTGGACATATGCGGGAGAAGATTGAGATCCCGGATTCGGTGGAAATCATCCGCCCGAAACCGATGCCTGAAAATTCACTCCCATTTTCACCAGGAACAGACGGAATTCCAGGATTTGCAGCATTTGGTACCGGACGGCATATCCCCGTCACTGGCCTTACTCATGATGAACGAGGGTATCCTGATACAACAAACTCTGTCAGACATGATTCATTGGTTCGGAGACTTGTTTCAAAGATAGAAGATGCACGACATGAGATAGCAGACTACACCATCGTCAATGAAGATGCAGAATATATTTTTGTCTGTTATGGTGCACCTGTCAGAACGGTTCGCGAAGTAGTTGAAAGAAAGAAGGTACCAAATACGGGGTATCTGCAACTTCGGATAGTCTGGCCGTTTCCCGAAGATTTACTCAGCCGCTTCCCTCATGTGAAGGCATTTATCGTTCCTGAGATGAACCTTGGAATGATATCCCGGGAAATTGGCAGGCATGTTCATGTTCCAGTGATCCCGCTTGGTAAGATTGGTGGGGAACTGCATACCCCTGAAGAACTCATCGATGCTGTAAGGATTGCTGGAGGATCATCATGAGAGACGACTGGTTCAGAGAAGATCGCCTTCCCCATATTTATTGTGCAGGATGTGGGAATGGGACGATCATGAACTGTGTCCTGGAAGCCGTGTCAAAGACCGGATGGGATCAGACGAAAACGGTGTTTCTTTCAGGGATTGGGTGTTCATCTCGAGCACCTGGTTACATAATGACTGATTCACTTCATACAACTCATGGACGTGCATTAGCGTTTGCAACCGGAGTAAAAATGGCAAACCCATCCCTGCATGTCGTTGTGTTTACCGGGGATGGCGACCTTGCGGCAATTGGTGGAAACCACTTCATCCATGCATGCCGAAGAAATATCGATATCACTGTGGTTTGTATGAACAACCACATTTATGGCATGACTGGAGGTCAGGGTAGTCCTACAACCCCTCTCGGGAAAACTTCGACAACGACACCTTATGGTGCAACTGAATCACCGTTTGATCTTGTAGAACTGGCAATAGCAGCAGGAGCAAATTATGTTGCACGGTGGACATCATTTCATGTTAAACAACTGACTGATGCCGTACTTACCGGTCTTCAAACACCTGGTTTCTCTCTTATTGAGGTCAGGTGTCAGTGCCCGACCTCGTATGGTCGGCGGAATAAATATCGTGAGCCGGTTGATTATATGAACTACCTGAAATCCCACGCAATATTAAAGGAAAAGTGGGAGCGGACAGGACAGCCTGGTGATGAATTACCCGATGATTCGTTCCTTGTCGGAGAGTTTGTCAGAAGGCATCGTCCTTTTATGGGGGTGCCTGATGAGGCATGAGGTTCGGTTTTCAGGTTTTGGTGGTCAGGGTATCATTCTGTCTGCGGTCATTCTTGGTCGTGCAGCAGCACTCTATGATCAAAAGCATGTTGTACAGACTCAGGTGTATGGTCCGGAGGCGAGAGGTGGTGCTTCTATGAGTGCGGTCATCATTGATGATGAGCCGATTTTATTTCCAAAGGTACGGGATCCTGACACCTATGTTATCATGAGTCAGCAGGGATTTGAAAAATACGGAAAAAATTCCAGAGAAGATGCAATCATGCTCCTCGATTCTGGGCTTGTACATGATCGCCCGAGCTGTACCTGGGTTGGCATCCCGGCAACAGTTACAGCAAAAAAAGAATTAGGTCGTGAAATTGTTGCAAATATCATAATGCTCGGGGCATTAACTACTGCAACTACTGTCGTTACCGGATCGGCTCTTGAAAAAGCAATATTGGACAGTGTTCCAAAAGGAACTGAAGAATTGAATTTGAAAGCGATGAAACGAGGTCAGGAGTTAGGATCGGAGGACGGTTCATAATGAAACTGAAAGAGTACGAGGCAAAGGATCTGTTAAACAAAGCAGGGATCAGGATTCCCTGTGGGTTACATGTAAAAAAAGGAGAAGAGTTCATTGTCACTCCTGATATAAAGGAAGCAGTGGTGAAAGCCCAGGTCGAGGTTGCTGGCCGGGGAAAAGCCGGAGGCATCCTTATGGCTGAGTATGCGAAGATCCAGGAAGTAGCAGATCAGCTTTTTGGTGCTACCATAAAGGGAGTTCCGGTTGAGGAGATTCTCATTGAGGAAAAACTTCAGATTCAACATGAATATTATCTTTCTATTACAATCGACCGCTCCCAAAAAGCTCCAGTGATTCTGTTTACAACAGAAGGTGGTGTAGATATCGAAGAGGTAGCACAAAAAAACCCCGATGCTATCAGAAAAGTAACTGTTTTTCCTCTTCTTTCTTCAGTTCCTGGTTATTCACTCCGGTATCTTCTGAGTGGTGCACCAAAAGAGATAGGACCGGTTATCCAGAAATTATATTCTGTTTTCATGGCGCAGGACGCTCTTCTTGCGGAAATAAATCCTCTGGTAATGACTCCTGAAGGACTCTATGCAGCTGATGCAAAATTAATCCTTGATGATAATGCCCTAGCCCGTCATGGAATTTCAGAAAATCGCGATCTTTCTGAACGTGAACGTCTGGCTGCAGCCCATGGATTCTCATTTGTTGAACTGAATGGCAATATAGGGGTAATTGGTAATGGTGCAGGGCTTACAATGGCAACCGTTGATCTTATCAACCGGATGGGTGGTAAGCCAGCTAATTTCCTGGACGTCGGGGGAGGAGCCGATCGGGTCAGGGTTGCCCATGCAGTGCGACTGCTCGGCTCAATGCCAGATGTTACCGTTATCATTGTAAACCTCCTTGGTGGAATAACCAGATGTGATGAGGTGGCTGCTGGTATTATTGAAGCAGGAGTCAGTCAGCAGATTATTGTACGTCTTGCTGGGACAAATGAAGTAGAAGGAAAAGCCCTTCTTTCCTCGAAAGGGTACCGAATGCTTGATACGATGGAAGAAGCGGTGCATATTGCGGTGGAGGCTGCATCATGATTTATGCTGACAAGTCCACAGGTGTTATTGTATGTGGAGCGACTGGTAACCAGGGTTCTTTTCATATTGACCGAATGAATCAGTATGCCCGCTCAGTTGGAGGAAGGGGTGTCGTTGCCGGCGTCACCCCTGGAAAAGGCGGGCAGCAGGTTCATGGTGTTCCTGTATACAACTCAATAGGAGAGGCTGCAGAAACAGAGGATGCTTCAGCAGCTGTTCTTTTTGTTCCCGGATCGGCAGCAGGTGATTCTATCATGGAAGCAGCTGATGCTGGACTGGACCTTGTAGTTACTATCACGGAACATATCCCGGTCCACGATGTGATGAAAGCAGTCACCTATGCAAAAATCAGGGATTGTACGGTCATCGGCCCGAATTGTCCTGGATTATTATCTCCTGGTGAGATCAGCATGGGAATTATGCCGGTCCATCTCTCCACTCGAGGATCAGTTGGAGTCATCTCCCGGAGCGGGACATTAACCTATGAAGTGGTTCATGAGTTGACTCGTGCAGGAATAGGCCAGAGCTCGATAATAGGAATCGGAGGTGATCCAATTATTGGTCAGACGTTTGCAGATGCACTTGATCAGTTTGCGAATGATTCCCAAACGAAAGCGGTAGTCATCCTGGGAGAACTCGGCGGAAATCTTGAAGAAGAAGGAGCACGAAATACTGACCTTCCGATTGTTGCATTTATAGCCGGGACCACTGCACCTGCTGAAAAACGAATGGGTCATGCAGGAGCAATTGTTACAGGTGGGGAAGGAGATGCCAATGCAAAAATTTCCCGTCTCAGGGGTCTAGGTGTCCCCGTAGCAGATCGTCTCTCAGAAATCCCGGCAATGATTCGAGAAGTGATGTAAATGTCAATCATAGACAATCTCCGTGTCAGGGGAGATGGGGATGAATCGAGTGGAGGAAAGTTCAATCCATTTCGAATTCTAGAGATTGGAGAGAGCATGATCCGATATTGTGATGGTATCCGGATCAAAAATTACAATTTTCTTGCTATTCTGACCAGTGATCGACTTGTTTTGATTGAAAGTGCCCAGCAGAGTGCGGGGACGATTGCAAAAGAGATACCTGTTTCCATGATTCAGGGTGCAGTTATTGAACGGGATGAGAAGAATCGTCCTGCACTTGCGGTATCAATGGAAGTAGGTGGGCAAACCCGGCTTATGATACTGGTGTTTACCGGTCTCATTACTGAACCGGAGACTGAATGTCGGGAGTGGTTTGCCGCAATTAACGGGTATTCACCAGAACCCGAACCAGAACCTGAACAACAAGTGCAGCCTCAGGCACCCCAAGTACCTGTCCCACCTCCTGTTCCAGCCCCCTCTCCTGAAACAGTAGTCCAGGTACCAGCTCCGATAATAGATGCAGAGGTGCCTCTTCCTCCTCCTGTACCTGCCCAGGAGGTTCAAAATGTGGTGCCTGAACCAGTTCCACAACCACCGGTTTCTGAAATAAAAGAACCAGAACAACCTTTCATACCTCCAGTACAGCCCCAGGATGAGATTCCACTTCCACCGCAATCGGTTATCCCGCCATCCATTCCTGTTCAGCCATCGCCACCAATAGCAACGAAAATACCGTCCAAAGCTCCAGCTCCGGTAAAACAACCCATTATTGTACCAACACCGGGGAGCGACTCAATACTGATTCATGTTGAAAAACCGGATATCACATCAATCAAGATTGGGAGAAAAATAGGCTCTCACACAAGTACAAGTGGGGGGAAACCCAGGTTTTGCATCCATTGTGGCTCTAAGATCTCACTGTATGCCAGATTCTGTCCGGTGTGTGGAAAATCCCAAGTATAAGTTCATTTATGGCAGTTCATCAGGGCAGATATCCGGAACTGGATGCATGCCGTGGTATTGCTATTGTCATGATGATTATTTTCCATTTTTTTGTTGATTTGGTTTTTTTAGGTATTCCTGGTCCTGATCCTTTCGCTGGATTTCTCCGTGGATTTGGGCTTTGTACTGCAATTCTTTTTGTTGGAATTGCGGGTGTATCTGCCAATATTAAGATCTCCAAAACTCCTGATTTATCAGATCAGATCCTGAGTTTTTTCAGAAGGGGCGTTTTTTTGTTACTCATTGGCTTTGGAATCACTCTTGTAACATGGTGGATTTTAAACGGTCACGGATTTGTTGTATTTGGAATTTTACATCTGATTGGTGTTTCCTTGATCCTGGCACCTTTTCTCCACCGTCTTGGGTATTATGGAATCGTGTGTGCAGCAATTCTTCTTCTCATCTCATACAGCGGAATACTTCCCTCAGGTCCATTATGGATGGCATGGTCTGGAATGTATCCCACCAGTTTTTACTCAGTCGACTATACTCCACTCATTCCCTGGCTTTCGGTTTTTTTAATAGGATTATCACTCGGGAACTATTTTTACTCAAAAAACTCATCCGGATATCTGAATCATTTTCATGATTCGGTCTGGATGACCACTCTTTCGTATCTTGGAAAAAAGTCGCTTCTTATATACCTTATCCATCAGCCAATACTCATTACCCTGCTGATATTATTATCCGGAAAAAGTATTGTATAAAAACGGGATTATTTTAGAATATTCAAAATACCGGATAGTAATTCTTTTTCTTTAGGCTTCGTATTATTTTGGGGAACTACATCCTGAGAGAAATTGGTTGTAGTGGCATTTTTTCGAACTGATTCCAAACGAGTCTGGACAACAGTCAGATTTGGATCTATCTCAATTGCCTTTTCAAAAGAGGTGACTGCTTCATTATACTGACCAACTTTCTCGTAAATTGTTCCGAGATAATACCAGCCGATAGCATTTGTCGGATCATTGGAGGTTGCATTTTTGTATGCACTTATTGCTTCGGTATATTTCCCCTGGTCAAAATATGATGCTCCCATATTTTCCCATGCACTGGAGAAATTTGGTCTGATGGCAAGGGCCTGACGATATGAGTCTACTTCCTCTTCATATCGTGAGAGTTTTCCAAGGGTGATGCCCCGGTTGTACCAGGCATCTGCATCATTGGGACTTACCCTGATACCATTATCTGCTACTTCAAGTGCTTCTTCATATTTTCCTTGTCTGTTCAGGACGATGCCCAGGTTGTTTAGCGCATCTGAAAAGTCGGGTCGCATATCCAGCGCAAGTCTGTATTCTTTCGTTGCATTCTCATATTGACCAAATGAGGAGAGTGCATTTCCCATTAAATAATGTTCATCAGCCGTCATCTCATCAGTTTCAGCAGAAGATATTGGAACCAGTATGAATAGTGCCAAAATAGTGACGACAAGTAATGATCGATTCATTCCGTACACGGTTGGAATGGTATGAAATAAGGGTTGTGGCTAAATGATTGAAAACGATGATATAGGCGGATTTATTTTTGTCTTTTTCATATTCGACGGATGCTGTAATCCTGAGCACCGGAATGGTGTAGTACGAATTACTTTGTGAAAAACTCTCCAATAATCCGGGTACAGGATCTGGTTTGGGTTATTTAATTATTAGTCTTTAATTTTAGAAATAGGCGTTCTATCCGGGTATAAAAAATGTATTTATACTTACGGCGGCAATGTTTACATTATTATGCCAGTCAACCAGGCGCAGGTCGACAGCATCATTTCTTCGGCATCTGCCGAAGATCCTGAGATTCAACTGCTTAAGCTCAGAGATGAGGTTGAGTTGCTGAAGACCTCGATTAAACGCCTGCTTATCGATATACGGGAACGTATGAATGATGCGGAAAATCCGCTTGTTCAGGCGTTAAAGGGGAACCCGGTGGAGTTTGTCGGGCAACACTCGTCAACTCCAACTCCCATGGAGGGGTATATTGATGATTATGATGAAGAACCATCCGGAGGCGGTTTTTCAGAAGAAGGGGGGTCGATGTCAGTGTCAGAGGAACCAGAAGCTATGGAACCGGTTGGTCAGCCGGATATGGGGATGAGTGCAGGAATTGGTGGGGGAGCAGCCAGTGTCTCATCAGCGTTGTCCTCTCTTGCAGCAGAGAAAGGGATGCTTGAAGCACTTAGAAATCAGTTGTTTACGCAACCTGCAACGTCAGCCGAACCAGTGAAACAGAAAAAACCACGTGAAAAGGTGAAAATCCAGAAAGTATACAGCCTGTTTGAATGGACGACAAATAATGTGAAACGATATGGGCATGACCGGGTTGACCTCATGCTTGAATCGTATAAGGAGATGGGTCATATCTCCGAAGAACACTGTAAACAGGTGAAAGATATTGCCCGTCTTATGGCACCGTCTATCGGAGAAGTCCATGAGATGAAAGCAGATGAATTCGTACTTGCTCTTTATGAACTCAACCGGATATTACAGCCTGAAGATCCAGGCCTTGATCGGGATATGCTTGATGTGCTGATCGAGAAACGTAAGATGGGAATGCCATCCGGTCGGATTGAGGAGACGGATAATCTGATTGAGGATGACTCTGAGTTTGAGTATATTCCCTCCCGAGAGTAAATGCCAATATGGCAAGCGAAGCTATCTCATCATCGATCATGATAATAGGGGCGGTCCTTGGGGCCGCAGTCCTTATTACCGCTATTCTTCCAGCAATATTTTCTGCTGGTGATACCTTCGGGACTGTTTCGTCGTCGGCTGAGCAGAAACTTAAGACGGATTTTCGGATAGTGAATACGTATACTGATGGGACTGTTGTGAAAGTATGGATGAAGAATGTTGGTTCTAATCGAATTTCTGAGAATGATTTATATAAGGCAGATGTCTTTTTAGGAATCGATAAAGAAGTTGGAACCAATTCTTACGATAGATATGTTCATTCAAGTGTTGGAGGAAGTAAAACGTTCTCTGATGATTTGGAGCAGGCATATTGGACAATAGGGGAAACCGTAGAAGTAACAATTACTCTATCAGCAGATTCTATTGTGGATGGTGATGTTGTTTCTTTTACGTTTACTCTTCCAAATAGTGTAAGAAGATCTGTAACTTTCTCACTCACATAATTAATGGCATCTTCACTAATCGCAGGGGCAGTAAGTCTATTACTTATCATTATTGCAGGGTACGTCATAGCAACAGGTATCCTCATGGTTGCAGAAACCACCGTTTATACTCAAATGGATGTCTCATATAATCAGGAATTAATTAAACAAACAGATATATCGATGGAATCTTCGTGGAATTCAAACATTCTCTCATTAAATGTATTTAATAATGGATCGACATCATTTACGAGTAAAGACTTTTTAAATATGGATCTTTTTACATATGATTCTGTAAATAAAACAAAGAGGTATACGAAAAATAATTGTGTCCGTTTTGAAGTTACTACTGCTTCTGACATCATTAATAAAGGTATGTGGGATCCTTCAGAAGTTTTAATTGTAAATATTTCTCTGACACAACAACCTACATGGGCAAAATTTGTCACACCAAATGGCGTTACTGCGACTTCATAAGTAATATAAATAGAATAATATCTCTAAGCAAATAACTAACTCACGAATAATATCATTTCAATAAACAACAAATTCACTTAAAATCAAAATCAAAGAAAAAAAATTAGGTTTAGATAACACCTAATACTACACGAAAGGAATATAATTATAGGGGCATTCATCACATGGCGGAACTAGATCTTACATCTATCGAAGAAGCACGGGGAGACATTGCAGATCTCCTCGGGAAAGAAGAGCGAAAAATTCTCACAACGGGAAATGCTGAAATCGATAAAAAAATTGCAGATGGTTTACCACTCGGTTCGTTAACACTCATCGAAGGGGAGAATGATACTGGTAAATCAGTGCTCACCCAGCAGTTCATGTGGGGAAGCATGCATAACAACCTCAGAGTCGATCTCTTTTCAACCGAGCTTACCACGAAAAGTTTTCTGACCCAGATGGAATCAATGTCTCTTGACATCTCTGATTTCTTTGCCTGGGGATATATCCGCCTGTTTCACTGTCACCTGGTGGAATTCAAATGGACTCCGGATGCGATGAATGATATTCTGGAACGTATTATCACCCATGTAAAATTTAGTAATACTGATGTGGCAATTATTGATTCATTGACCATCTTTACAGAATATACAACGAATGAAGCCGTCCTTTCATTTTTAACCCAGGCGAAAAATATCTGTGATCAGGGGAAAACAATCCTTATTACGATGCATAGTTATGCGTTTACCGATGAAGTGCTGACACGGGTCAGATCCATTTGTGATGCACACCTGCTCCTGATGAGAAAACTGATGGGAGATAAATATGTCATGGTTCTGGAAGTGGTCAAAGTCAGAGGTGCCAGAAAAACGACTGGTAACCTGGTGAGTTTTGAAGTCCACCCCGGTTATGGTATGAAGATTATTCCGGTCTCGGTTGCAAAAGTCTGAAAATGTCCCGGTTGCAGATTCAGGGTAAAATACCTTTTCAGGAAGCTGAAAGTCATGATACTGAAGAGTGTGTCATAAATCCTGACTCCTGTGCTCTCTACCGGATGCTTCCGGCGAATGCAAAAGAATATGCCAGAAATTATCCTCATCTCCTTGAATATCTGCATATATTTCCCGTAGATGAGTTTGGAATCCCCTTGTTCTTTTCTGAACTAAAACGAGACCTGAAGGGAATCAAAGATCCAAATCTCATCTATCCAGCAAAACCGCCAATATTCATTCATATATTTTTTGATCCAAATGATGTCCGGAATTTTTACATCCCCATCGAACCCTCATTCATGCATAATATCGGACGGTTGCTTCCGGCAATCGAATACCGTCTGGTTGACTTACTTGATGCATTAGATGAAGATCCAGTCACTCCGGAAGAGCGTACATCAGTATTAAAACGCTTGCTCAGGCAGGTAATGTATGTTAAAAAACCTGGGCAGGCCATCGATCCATCCCTTTTGAAGATCGAAGGGCCGACTGGGTTTGGGGATAAATTTAAAAATTTTTTAACAACCGATCTGACTGCGAAAGAAGAACCTGGGGCTGAACGCCTTTTTGCAGATGTCCCTCATCTTGCCGACGGCAGGATAATTGTCAGTCCCCAGGAATTTGATGCAATAGAATACCAGATGATCAGGGATAAAATAGATGTCGGTCTGCTATTCCCGTTTATTTCAGATAATTTTATTGAAGATATTACTTGTGACGGATTAGGTCCCATTTTTATCGAACATAAAATTTTTAAAGGCCTCAAATCTGTCGTCGGATTTGATCAGGAAGCTGCACTTGATGATTTTTGTATAAAGTTAGCAGAAAAGTCCCGCAGGCCGATTACGTATAGAAACCCGATTGTCGATGCTACTCTTCCGGATGGTTCTCGTATCAATATTGTCTATTCAACAGAGATCAGCCGTCAGGGGAGTAATTTCACTATCCGTAAAGCTATGGATGATGTCATCTCTATCACCAAGCTGGTGGAGTTTGGCACCTGCAGTTATGCACTCGCAGCTTATCTCTGGATTTGCATAGAGAACGGTATGTCCCTTTTCATGTCTGGTGAGACAGCATCAGGAAAAACCACCTCGATGAATGCACTTACGACATTCATATCACCAGAGTCGAAGATTGTAAGTATCGAAGATACTCCTGAACTCATTATCCCTCATAAAAACTGGACTCGTGAAGTATCAAAAGGGAAGGGGAAAGGAGAAGGTGAAGGTGGAGATGTGACCATGTTCGATCTGCTCCGTGCTGCACTCAGACAGCGTCCGAACATGATCATGGTCGGAGAAATCCGTGGAGTTGAAGGTGCAGTTGCATTCGGTGCGATGCAGACCGGTCACCCGGTTATGAGTACATTCCATGCTGCAACGGTTGAAAAACTCATTCAGCGTCTTACCGGAGATCCAATCCTTATCCCGAAGACATTCATTGATAACTTAAATCTCGTGGTAATCCAGAGTGCAGTACGTCGTCCTGATGGAGCGATGGTCAGACGCCAGTTAAACGTATCAGAACTGGTGGGATATGATCCACAAAGTGGAGGTTTCTCGTTTGTTGAAGTTTTTACCTGGGACCCGGTTACTGACACACATGAATTTACCGGAAAAGGCTCTAGTTTTCTTCTTGAGAATAAGATTGCAACCATGCTTGGTATCCCGGAACACAAAAAAGCGCAGATCTACATGGAAGTTGACAAGCGCGCGAAAATTCTTGAAAGACTCCATAAAGCCGGTTATACTGATTTTATTGAACTCTTCCTGATGATCACGAAACTGAAAAAGCAGGGTCTTCTGGCGATCGACATCTAGATTTATGGCACTTGAAGGATTTTTAGACCGGTTAAGGACATCAAATTCAGGGAAGCTGCCCTTTGAGGATTTGTATGCAGATGTCCATGCAAGACTCTACAAATTTTTTATTGAAGATAAGTACATGGGGTCAGATCTTCTGTTTATGCTTACCTACATGGCAGCAATTATCACAGCCGACGCCTCTCGTCCGGAAATTTTTTCATATACGGGTGCACGAGCTGAATATGTCTCAACAAAGTATATCCGCCGTGCTGACTTGCTGGTGAAACGATGGGGGTATAGTTATGTTGAAGCTCTTACCAATGTAGCCAAAAAAATCGAGAGTCAGATGCTGTTTTCGATGATAAACCGGTATGCAAATGCTATTGAATCCGGTGTCCCTGACAGCGATTACCTAACCCGTGAGCTTGAGACAATCAGGAACGTGTACAAGTCAACCTATGAGCAGGGCATTGAAATGCTGAAAAAATGGGGTGATGCGTACATCTCCATGCTCTTCTCTGGAGCTTTAGTTGGGATCATCATCATGGTCTCTATTGCAATATATGCACCTGATGACATTCAGGGGACCCTGATGACCTCTTATCTTATTATCGCTCTCATCTCTGTCGTAGGAATAGTTACGATGTATAAGGCAGTTCCTGCCGATCCAAAATCACATCGTCTCCAGCAGGGTTCACCTGAACAGAATATGATCCATCGGATGGAGAAGAAAGTCATTCCGATTCTTGCGATTATTGTTATTTTATTATTACTATTGGGTATGAATTTCGGCCTTGTGCTCATGTTAATTGGAATGCTCTTATTTCCACTGGGAATTATTGCCTATATTGATGATGGGAACATCACTCTCAGAGACTCTGAATTTCCTACATTTATTCGGGGAGTCGGTGCGGTACAGGGTGGAAAAGGTACAACCATCGCTCCTGCGATTCAGGATATCGATAAAAAATCTCTTATGTATCTTGAGCCTCTGATAAATGCGGTTTTTTCCAAACTGAATCTCGGTCTTGATGAGGACCGGACATGGCAGCGGTTTATCAATGACGGGGGCAGTTACCTGATATACAAATATTTGAATATCTATCGGGATGCGCTCAAGCTGGGTGGGAAAGCTGATACTGTCGGACAGATTGTAAGCTCATCAATGCTTGATCAGGTTCTTCTGCGTGATCATCGGCATACCATTTCAATGGGATTTATGACGCTTCTTGTTCCGATGCATGCCATGATGGTGGCAATATTTTTATTTCTCTACCATATTCTCGTTGTTATGGCAGATGCCATCGCTGAAAAAATGGCATCGCTTGGAGAAGCGGGAGCAGCCCTCACTTCAGGTCAGGGAGCATCGATCGCCGGTGCAATGGGTGGCAGCATGTTTGTCTTCTCAAATTTTGACAAGGATGCTATCGGTTTTTATGTAATAATTATTATATCAATGCTAACGATATCGAATGTTCTCGCAGGCAAGATTGTATCAGGAGGAGATAATGCGTTGGTATATTTTTATACAAGTCTTATCTGTTCCGTATCCGGCCTTCTTTATATTGTGGCCCCAATCATTACCGGAATATTCTTTATGATCCCCGTCTTTGAAGGTGTATAAGCGATGGTTGAACTCTCTGACTCTACCCGGCGTCTTGTAATATTCGTGGCTATTGTTCTTGGGGGTTCAATTCTTCTCATTTTTGATATCCCTGTATTATATCTCATGATGGGTGTCATTGGCATCGCTGTTATTCTACTCATCATCACCGGCACGATAATTCTATCTGAATTAATTCATAATTTAAGACAATGGCTTAAAAGTCGGCCTAAAAAACCAAAAAAGGAAAAATCTGCCAAAGAGAAAGGAAAAGCTCCGGGAGAGGGAATTTTCTCTTCATTATCTGATAAATTTAAATTGCCCTCCATTTCTCTGCCTGCAATAAAGTTACCTTCACGCTCTGAAAAACCCCGTAATGAAAAGAAAAAGGGGACGGAAGAGAAAAAGGGCAAAGCAAAAAAATCCACTACAAAAACAGAAAAAACTCCAGACCCGTCAGGTGGCACTGATGAAGAATCCGATGCCGTAGGGAATGTTGAAAAATCTGAAGATAGTTCATTTGATGGAGATTTACTTGACGGGCTGGATCTTGATGATAGCCTGGATATTGATGCTGAACTGGATTCAGTAAATCCGGAATTTGATAACATCCGGACTCCGTTTGGAGATTCAGATGCAATGTCAGATCTGCCGTCAGACTCTGATGTTAAAAAGATGGATATATCTACTCATGATGAAGAAGAAGAGATCATCCTTGATGATGATCAGGGTCCTGATGAGATAGATGCTATCTATTCCAGCACGATAGAGATTGGTTCTGATTCAGGTGATGATGTTATCTCTAATATGGAAGGTGGAGACTCGATCAGTACATCTGATCTCTCTACCTACAGTTCATCTGAAGAAACACCCTATATGTATGGTCAGGATGACGATGACTCTGGTGGTGAAGAGCAGTCTGAACTAAGCCAGACAAAGGGAAGCGGTGATGATGACCTTATCGCCTCACTGAAGGCAGATATTGAAGACCTGAAAAAACGGGATGATGATGTGCTCCTGCGTGACTTGAAGGATATTCATGTGACTGCAGAGGAACTTGCTGAAGAACTTCAGGAGATCATGAGCATTATCAACCGAAGAATAAAAAGAAGATAAACACCATATAAAGAGATCAGAAAGGGGAATATGGCAGAGGTTCCGGCAAAACTGGAAAAGGGCGGGTCATGGGTGACCTCACGAATCGATATCGGAAATGACGGTATCGCTTTAAAAGACCCATGGAATACGACAGTTAGCTACCGGAGTATTGTAGATCTTCAAAAAAGGGGACAGATGATCACCCTGCTGGTCACCATGCCTGATAAAACCGAGCGGGCATACAAAATCGCATCGGTTGAAAAAGTCCTCACCATTTTAACCAAGAAGATCATCATGGCCTGTAATGCATACAGGATCATGGCACATTTCATGTCCCCGGCTATCAGGGGGGGTGTGCTCGTCACTGATGCAAAATGGGAAAAGGGCGCTATTGCTGTTTTAAAGACTGGTATCTGGTTTGTCAGCCAGGAAAAACAGATCAGTGTCCCGCTCAAAGAAGTAGCAAGTCTTGAACTTACCAAGCGTGAGTTACAAAAGAAGAAGCTTGATGTGATTAAGATTGACCACCTGGAGAGTGGTGAGGTGGTTACCAGTTTTATTCTCTGTCCTCTTTCAACCTTACAGGTTCTATATAATTTCCTTCGGGATGCAACAAAAGACATGGATATGAAGGGTTCAGAGCTTGACCAGCTTGATGCCCAGACTGCCCAGGTTGCCATGCTTATCTACAGCGGTATGGATACCAAATCAATAGAAAATATGCTCAGCCTTCCACCTGAAGAATTAAATGCAATCTATGAAACTCTTTTAAAATTAAAACTCGTGGATGTTGTTATGGTAAGGAAAGAGGTACAGCTCACTCCAAAGGGTGTACGATACATCACTGATGCTCTCAAACCACCTTCTTAAGACCAGATATTCCACAACCCTTTTACCAATTAATATCGTTTAATTCATAGGAGGAACCGTTCACCCATGGGACGAATCCTAATTGTCGATGATACATTGTTTATGCGAACCTTGCTCAAGAACATTCTCAGCTCCGGGGGACACGAAATTGTCGGCGAAGCTGAAGATGGTGATATCGGCGTCACCAAGTATAAAGAATTGAAACCTGATCTTGTCACAATGGATGTTGTCATGCCAAAAATGAATGGCATTGAAGCATTAAAAGCGATTAAGGCACTTGATACAAATGCGAAAGTCATTATGTGCACTGCGGTCGGTCAGGAACAGATGGTCAAACTTGCAATTAAAAGTGGGGCGAGGGGCTACATCGTAAAGCCGTTCCAGGCGCCAAAGGTCCTGGAAGAAATTGGAAATGTCCTTGGTGCTTAATACATGATCAGGGTTCTCGTCATCGACGATTCACTCTTTATCAGAACTGTAGTTCAGGATATGCTTTCAGATGATCCTGATATTCAGATTGTAGGAGTTGCATCCGATGGTCTAGAGGCACTTGATAAAATCCGGGAATTAAAACCAGATTTGATTACGCTTGATATTGAGATGCCCAGACTAGATGGATTGTCGATGCTTGAGCGAAAAAAGGAGATTGACAAATTTCCAAAGACGCTGGTATTAAGCTCATTAACATCAGAAGGCGCAGAGATGACGAAAAGAGCGATTGCTCTTGGTGCAGATGATTTTATGCTCAAGCCCCGGGGGATTAAAAATATCCGGGAGATTGGTGGAGAACTCAAGCACAAGATAAAAAACATCTGTACGATCGCGTACATTACGTCAAAACCTGCGCTGAAGGATGTGAATGCCCGAAATATTGTACTCATTGGGTCTTCAGCAGGCGGCCCGCCCATGCTTGATACCATCGTTTCAAAACTACCCGCGAATTTGAATGCTGCTGTGATAATTACACAACACATGCCAAAAGGTGGTTTTACCGCTGCTCTAGCTGCAAGACTGAATCGTATCTCACCTCTGCAGATTCGCGAAACCGAAAATGGTGATCTTTTAAAAAACGGAACCGTTCTCGTTTCAAGAGCAGGTTTTCATACGGTCATATCATCTGTTCTTGATCGGGGAGGTAGTCAGGGTGGTAAGATTATTCTGACTGATTCTCCTCCGGTTCATAATGTGAAACCTGCTGTAGACAAGACCTTCATTTCGGCCGCACAAGTCTTTGGCCCTCATTGTGTGACAGCAATCCTGTCTGGAATGGGTAATGATGGTGGAGAAGGAACTGAAGCAATCAAGAAAGCAGGCGGGGTTACCATTGTCTGTAGAGAAGAAGATTGTCTGGTATATGGAATGGCGCGGTCTGCTTTATCACGGAACTGTGTTGATCATGTGCTTGCTCTCCAGGCGATTCCTGAAAAAATTAGTGAATCTATCAGGGCAATGAACGGGTGAATTATGTCTGACCTTGACGCATACCGGAGTCTCTATGTTGCAGAATCGCGGGAAAACCTTGAGGGAATTGTAAGTAATCTTCTGGTTCTGGAAAAAGGGACTGATTCTCATGCAATTGATGAGATCTTCCGGTCTGCTCACTCTCTGAAGGGTATGTCTGCTTCGATGGGTTTCATGCACATGGAGGAGATATGTCATGCCCTCGAGGATGTATTTTCTCAAATCAGAAGTGGAAAGCTTGAGGTTACACAGTCTTTAGTTGATGATCTCCTCGGCGGAGCTGATGATATCGAACTCATGATTGATGAGATCGAGGAAGGAGGGGAAGGTCAGCTGGAGCATAAAGACCAGCGTGTGAAAAGCCTGAAACGCTGGTTAACTGTTGCTGATGGTGGAACAAAAGAGACCAGACCTGATCCTGAACCGACCCCCCTCATTCAGTATGAACCAGATTCTGATCAGTCTGGTGATATGTATGAAGGCCCGTCATATGATCAGGATGCTGGTGCTGGTTGTCAATCGTATGAAATCTCCCTTTCCCTCGCAGATAATGTAGATAATAAAAATCTTCGAGGGATGCTGATCCTTCAAAACCTGGAATCAATCGGGGAAATAATTCAGACTGGCCCGGATCGTTCGGTCATTGAAGATGATGAAAATTTTTCCGGTGCAATCACCCTCCAGTTCAGAACAAATGCAGGAATCGGAGCGATTGAAACTATTCTTGGGGTATCTGATGTTCAATCGAGGACAATTACTGTCGCTCAGCACCCCATCGGAGAACCAGTTATTCCTGAAAAAGATGACATTGAAGTTCTCTCTCCTGTAGAAGTGATTTCTGATGGAGAAGAACAGTACACAATTCATATAGAACTATCGTCCTCTGTTGACTCCAAAAATCTGCGCTCGATGTTATTGCTCCAAAATATCGAAGGATTAGGAAAAATATCACAAATAACTCCAAAAAGGGCGATCATTGAAGATAGTGATTCATTCAATGGCATCATCGATCTCCTCTTTATTACAAACGAACCAAAAGAGAAAATTCTGTCATTGCTCAAAGGATCTGATATCAAGAACTATTCTGTTCAAAAAGAAGAACCTGTGATCGCCCCTGTCTCTGGGATCTCAGTCGATTCTTCTGACGATATAACTCCAACGGGACCTCGCACTTCAACTCCGGATAAAACTGAGAAAAAGCGCGAAGTAAAAAATATCCGTGTGGATATTGATCGTCTTGACCATATGATGAACCTGGTTGAAGATCTGGTCATTAACCGGGGAAGATTGGAACAAATCGCGCAGCAATACAAAATAAAGGAACTTGATGAAACCCTGAACATGGTTGGCAGATCAGTATCTGATCTGCAGGTCATGATGATGGATATCCGGATGATTCCGCTGAACCACATTTTTAACCGGTTTCCCCGAACAGTCCGTGATATAGCAACAAAAGAAGGCAAAGAGGTTGACTTTGTCGTTGAAGGAGGAGATACTGAACTTGATCGCTCGGTAATGGATGGTTTGAATGATCCACTCCTTCATCTGATCAGAAATGCCCTTGATCATGGAATCGAGTCCCCTGATGTCAGGATTGCAAATGGCAAAAATCCAAAAGGTCTTTTAAAATTATCAGCATCCCGTGATAAAGACAATGTCGTTATCGTGATAGAAGATGACGGCGGTGGAGTTAATGTTGAGAAGATCAAGAAAAAGGCATTAGAGCGGGGACTGGTTACTGAAGAATCGCTGGCTTTAATGAGTGATCAGGAGGCATATGATCTTCTCTTCCAACCGGGATTTTCAACTGCAGATAAGATTACCGATATTAGTGGTCGGGGAGTTGGCCTTGATGTTGTCAGAACCACTATTGCATCATTACAGGGGACAATAAAACTCGAATCAGTCCCTGGAGAGGGGAGCAGATTTGAGCTTGTGCTTCCCCCGACTATGGCAATCGTCATGGTTATGATGATCCGGATCAATGGCAAACGATGTGCCATCCCCATTACGAACGTTGCTGAAGTGGCAAGTTTAGCCGCTTTTCCAATTCAAAATATCGGGAATGGAGAAGGTCTTCTGATGCGGGATGAAATAATTGTTCTTTATCGTCTGGATGACATGTTCGGTCGTTCAAAAACTGAGGAAGTCATTGTAGTTCTTCAGAATGGACCAAAGAAAGGGGCGATCATTGCCGATCTTATCGAAGGCCAGCAGGAGGTGGTTATAAAACCACTCTCAAAATTTGTTGGAACATGTGAGGGAGTAAGCGGAGTTACCATTCCTGGTGATGGTGAAGTCGTTCCGGTTCTTGATGTAAAGGCAATTCTTCGTGAAGGAGGGCAAAAATCAGCAAAAAAAGCTGGAGGCAGAAGGGGGAAAAAAATGGTTAAAAATGTGGTGACTGACGGGGATCTGGTAATCAGTGAACAACAGGCAGATGAACTACGGGAACTTGGGAATATCGGAGCGGCCCATGCAGCGACTACCCTGTCAACAATATTAAACACGATGATTCAGATTCGTGTCCCGGAAATAATTCTGGTCAACCTTGCAAATCTTCGTAATTACCTGGATGATGTACGGGCAGCACTGACTGTTTTTCAGATCCAGGGGCAGATATCTGGCGAAGGGTATCTTATTCTGCACATTCCTGAAGACTCCATCATTCGGCTGACCAATATCATGATAGGTACAACAGAACTGAATCGTGAGATTGATGACATGGACAAGAGTGCAATAAATGAAATTGGCAACATTATGACCTCTTCATTCCTTGATGCATGTGCAACACTTCTCAATATCATCATGATACCATCACCACCTTCAATGGTCATAGACATGCCTCATGCAGCACTTGAGTCAATAATTGCAACACAGGAGATCCGCGAGAATGTTGATGAAGTGGTTCTTTTCAGAACCGAACTCACATGTGCAACCCATGAGATAAAAGCCAATATCATACTGCTTCCAAGCAGATCTCTATTACAGGAAATATTTGCACGCATGGAGAATGTAATCGCAATTTCAGGCTGAATTGAATGAACGGAACTACTACCGGCAATGACCAGCGTGAGGTCATCATTATCGGTATTGGTGAATGGAGTACTGGGGACTCCGTTATGACCTCAATAGGGCTAGGTTCATGTATCGGGCTTGTTCTTCATGATGAAACAAAGAAAATTGGAGGACTCGCTCATGTTATGCTTCCAAAATCAAGTGGAAAACCAAATGAGCGGGCGGGAAAATATGCAGACACCGCTGTTGAAGTGCTCATAAAAGAGCTTACCCTTAAGGGAAGTAAAATATCCAATATGAAAGCAAAACTTGCAGGAGGTGCTTCAATGTTTCAGAACTTTTCTGGCAATCTCAATATTGGCGAACGAAATGCCGAGGCACTGAAAGCAATTCTAAAAGAACTCTCAATACCTATCGTTCGGGAAGATCTAGGCGGAACGATTGGAAGGACGGTTACATATTTCCCAAAAGAAAATGGACGGCTTGTTATCAGGCAGGCTGATGGAACAACAAGAGAAATTTAGTTTAAATTCCTGCTGCTGAATCTTCAATAATCTTTTCAAGCATCTTTACAATGTCGAGGAGCACCGGAGGGTTTGGCAGCATAAAAATGTTCAGATTCAATTCATGCTCGTCACAAATTAATTCTGTTTTGAAAAATACTACATTGTCGTAAAGAATATTGCTCTCCTGAATGACCAGATCAAAGACATTTTCAGGCAGATCAAATATGGTCCGGGGAGGGGAAGGGAGCATAATTATTCCAAGAAGTTCGGCTGTTCCATCAAGGAAGGCTGATACCATGATATTGCCTATCTCATTGATGGCACTCTCATCCATTTCATTGAGTGGCCGTTCTGGCTCGATTGGCATACCCAGCATAATGGAGGTCATCTGAATGACAGATTCCTGTGGAACATGCAGGATAACATATCCGGCCTTTGCCATCTGACCTTCCATGGTAAAGATAACCATCGCTGAAAGAGTTTGTTCTATCTCCTGGTTTATCTTCTGAAGATCGACAATATTTATCTCCGGAACATTCAGCATAATCGGAGTATTCAACATTGTTGACAAGGTAGTCGCTGCATGTGATGCACCGATATTACCTAGTTCCCGAAGAGCATCTTTTTGATTTTCATTCAGATCAACTCGAATGCCCTCTTTCTGTTCCATAGCCATAGTTCCACTCAACGGTGCTGCTCCGGTTTGAGGAATACTATCTTCCTGTTCTTCTTTATTTCCTTCATTGGTCACTTCGGCAGGAATCTCATCCTTAAACTGCATGAGGATGCTCATGACCGGATCGTCCTCTATCATTGCTGGTGATGGTGCTTGTGAAGGTAATTCTTTTGTTTCGTCAGGCACTTCTTCCGGTTTTTCTTCTGGCTGGTCAGAAGAATACTGAGCCAGAATTGACATGACAAGATCTGCTTCAGACTGAGGTTTTTCAGGAACCGATGATTTCATTATTGGCTCTTTTTTCGGTTCAACAATTGGTTTTTCAAAGAGATCATCATCTTTTATGTTATTTGGAATATGTTCTTTCGTTTCCAATCCTGCGGATATTTCAGGTTTCTTTTTTCCATCCTTTTCAAAAGTCTGACACCGATCAAGATGTTCTTTTGCTACCGGATCTCCGGGATAAATTACCAAAGCTTCTTCAAATGCCTTGCATGCAAGGGAATATTCTCCAAGTTCCTCATATGCAAGCCCTATCTTTAAAAAAGGTTCGATAAAGTCGGGATGAATGCCACTCGCAGAATCAAAATATTGTACTGCTGCATAGAAGTTTTTCTGATCCATCAGAAGGTTGCCCCACTGCATATACCTGATATAGATCTCTTCCTCCGGCCGGGAACGATATTTGGGACGATATTGATCTGATTTTTGTCCAGGTCGCATGAGGAGGCTTAAATTTTTTCTTGCAACCGGGTTTTCAGGATCAATATCAAGTGCTGTTGTAAAGCATTTTCTTGCATGAGAAAATCGCCCCATGCGAACATAGGTATATCCAAGATTGGTTATCGCAGCGACGTTATCCGGATCCTGTGTGAAAGCTTTTCGAAATAGAAATGATGCCTGATCATAATCTCTTCGCTCCAAGGCTGATTCACCCATTCGGAGTAGATTTCTGACTTCCCGGCGTAGTGCGGCATCCATAGCAATCATGATATATGTATCATAACCCGAAGAAAAAACCGGGTTACAAGGCTGATAGTAGAACTATTCTGTGTATAGATTATATACATTGCTCAACAGTACTTTGAATAAGCCTCATTACATGATAAATACTGCAGCAGCAAGAACTGTTGTCCATTTACCATTAAGTTCTCCCTTTTCTGAAATGCAAATATTTGACGTTTTAATTATTTTTCCGCTTGCTTTATAGATCTGTTCTCGTTCCTGCCAGGCAGTATCAGGATCAAACTCTATTCCTAAGGTTGTTGCGAGCATAGTTGCTGCAAGATCCTCAGCATATTCTCCTGCCTGTAACTCTGTTTCACCATATGGATGGTGTTCTGAAAGATACCCATAATGGTTTTTTTCTTCAGGGACTGCAAGACCTATAGCTGCGCTTACCAGGCGGTTTGGTTCATTTGTATCATTCCTTGCCATAACAGCAAACACAATTTCACCAGGTTTAAGCATTTTTAAACCCTCTTCCCTGGAGATTTCGATACAGTTCGGTGGATATATGCTTGATACATTGACGATATTAAACATTTCAATGCCTGCAGAACGCAATGCAGCTTCAAAAGATGCGAGTCTGTCTTTATGAATACCAACTCCTTTTGTAAAGAAGACTCTCCGCGGAACCATCATTGATATATTCATAAGCTATACTGGAGGATAAAAACAATCCGTTCCTTGTCCATAAAAAAGATAAAAAAAGAACCTCTGTTGATCATTCGTGGTACATAATAAAATGTCCTTTTTTAGATCGCGTTCACTTTTCCGGTCGTACCTTATAATCTTATCATGCAAACATATATGGGATATTCACCATGAAGGCAGTGCTCGGACTCGAGAATGGACGATATTTCTTCGGAGAGGGCTTTGGAGTTGAGGGTGCGACAGGAGGCGAACTCGTGTTTACTACCCAGATGACCGGATACATGGAAGCTCTCACTGATCCGAGTTATCATGGCCAAATTCTTCTTTTTACCTATCCATTGATTGGAAATTATGGCGTCGATACAGAAAATTTTCAAAGTTCACGGGTTTGGGCAGGGGGGTGTGTTATCCATGAACTCTGTCGCAAACCCGCGCAAAACTCTTCTCTTGAAACTTTTTTTGAGGAACATGGTCTTTTTGGAATATCCGGGGTTGATACCCGGAACCTTACCATCAGCATCCGTGAGCAGGGAACTGTGCGGGCAGCTCTCCTGACTGGCAGTGATGACTGGCAGGCAGCGGTTGAACAGGCCAGAAGTACTCCTGACATCACTACACAGTCCCTGATTCCAAGTGTAAGTTGTACGGAGCCCTGGCATAAACCTGGAAATGGTCCAAGGATCGCTGTTCTGGATTTAGGAATCAAGACCAATATGCTCAAATCTCTGTCGTCGCGTGGAGGAGATCTCTATGTATTTCCACATGATACCAGGGCAGATGAGATTCTTGCATGCCGTCCTGATGGATTATTTATCAGCAATGGACCAGGTGATCCAGAACAGGCAAAAGATACAATAAAAACTGTTCGCGAACTGATTGGACAGTTGCCGGTGTTTGGTATCTGTATGGGCAACCAGATATGTGGTCTTTCACTTGGAGCTGAGTGTAGAAAGATGAAGTTTGGTCACCGTGGGGCAAACCAACCGGTAAGACATATTGATGGAGAAATCTCTATCACTTCCCAGAATCATGGATTTGTGGTTGATGGCGAGACCCTTCCGGAAGGTTGCAGAATTACGTTTGTCAACTGCAATGATGGAAGTCTTGAAGGATTTGAAGATCCATCCCTGAATATTAATTGTGTTCAGTTCCATCCGGAAGCACACGCAGGTCCTCATGACACTGAAAAACGGTACTTTGATAACATGTTTCGGAGGATGGCCTGATGCCCCGCGATCCATCAATTAAAAAGGTTCTGCTCATAGGATCTGGTCCGATTCAGATAGGTCAGGCTGCAGAATTTGATTTTTCAGGTTCACAGGCATGTCGTGCTCTTCGTGAAGAGGGAGTATCGGTTGTTCTTGTAAATTCCAATCCTGCTACCATACAGACCGATCCTGATATGGCTGATGTTACCTATGTTGAGCCATTACAGGCTGATATCATCGCCAAAATAATTAAAAAAGAAAAACCTGATGGTATCCTCTCAGGAATGGGTGGCCAGACCGGATTGAATCTGACAGCCGAACTTGCAGAGATGGGGGCACTTGATGGGGTTAGAATCCTTGGAACTCCTCTGAAAGCAATTTACGAAGGAGAAGATCGTGAAAAATTCAGAGACTTGATGAACCGGATTGGAGAGCCGGTTCCTCGTTCAGTGATCGTAAGTTCCCTGGATCAGCTTGAACATGCAGCATCTGTTGTTGGTTTTCCGGCAATCATTCGGCCTGCATATACCCTTGGTGGTGCCGGTGGAGGTATTGCATACAATTTTGATGAACTCAGGCGAATTGTCGAACTTGGTATTGGTAAGTCACGAATTCACCAGGTTCTCATAGAAGAGAGTGTTGCAGGCTGGAAAGAGATCGAATTTGAAGTCATGCGTGATGCCAACGACACCTGCATTACCATCTGTGGGATGGAGAATGTCGACCCGATGGGAATTCATACCGGGGAAAGTGTGGTTGTTGCACCAATTCTGACATTGCGTGATGATGAATTCCATCTTCTCCGAAACGCTGCTCTCAAAATAATCCGTGCCCTTGATGTCCAGGGAGGATGTAATATTCAGTTTGCGTTCAAGAAAGATGCTGAATACCGGGTTATTGAGGTCAATCCCCGGGTATCGCGGTCTTCTGCATTGGCATCAAAAGCAACCGGTTATCCCATTGCACGGGTTGCTTCAAAGATCGCCATTGGTCTGCGACTTGACGAGATATTGAATACTGTAACCGGAAAAACACCAGCATCCTTTGAGCCTTCAATAGACTATGTTGTTGTAAAGGTTCCCCGGTGGCCCTTTGACAAGTTCAAAACCGCTGATCGGACGTTAACAACTGCGATGAAAAGTACCGGAGAAGTGATGGCGATCGGACGGTGCGTAGAAGAGGCATTTCTCAAATCAATCCGTTCACTAGATACTGATATTGATCATCACTCAGTCCTCTCTGAAATAAAGATGATTCTTCAGCGACCAACAGATGAGCGGTTTGGTGCCCTGTTTGATGCATTCCGTCAGGGGATGACTCTTGAAGAGATTGCAGATATAACAAAAATCACCCCGTTCTGGCTTGAAAAGATCCAGAACATAGTGAATCTTGAAAAGGCTCTCTCAATTGGTGCTGACACAACTCTCATTAAAAAAGCCAAGCAGTATGGATTTTCTGACGGAGAGATCGCACAATTGTCAGGCAAAGATGTTGCTGATATCTCTGCAGTAACCGGAAATCCTGTCTACAAAATGGTGGATACTTGTGCAGCAGAGTTTCCGGCAATGACTCCATACTTTTACTCAACCTATGGGGATGATGTATGTGAGATCTCCCATTCTGACAAGAAGAAAGTGATGATACTGGGTTCCGGTCCTATTCGAATAGGTCAGGGTATTGAATTTGATTACTGCACGGTCCATGCAATCACAGCACTCAGAGAAGAAGGATATGAGGTCCATGTCGTAAATAATAATCCTGAGACTGTGTCGACTGATTTTGATACTTCTGACCGGCTCTTTTTCGAACCGATGACACTTGAGGATGTTTCAAACATTCTCCAGAAAGATTCCTATTATGGTATTATGGTTCAGTTTGGAGGTCAGAATGCGGTCAATTTGGCAGTGCCTCTGAAAAATGAGATTGAACGACTGAAATTACAGACCCGTATCCTTGGAACAACCCCGGATGCAATGGATATGGCAGAAGATCGGGACCGGTTTAGTGTGCTGTTAGATTCTCTTGGCATACCCACACCTCCGAATGGATCAGCATATAGTGAAAAGGAAGCGTTTAATACTGCTGAACGTATCGGATATCCGGTTCTGGTCAGACCATCCTATGTTCTCGGTGGCCGGGCCATGGAGATTGTGCATGATGACGCAGAACTTTCAACATATATGCGGGAAGCTGTCAAGGTTTCAAAAAGCCATCCGGTTTTGATTGATCGGTTCTTACAGAATGCAATTGAACTTGATGTAGATGCAGTCTGTGATGGGACTGATGTCATCATCGGTGGAATTATGGAGCATATTGAGACAGCAGGAGTCCATTCTGGTGATTCTGCCTGTGTTATTCCACCTCAATCACTCTCTCCACAAATACTTGCTGATGTCCGGGATTATACCCGGAAAATTGCACTTGGTCTGGGAGTTGTCGGTCTTGTAAACATTCAGTTTGCTGTTCAGGGAAACACTGTGTATGTTCTTGAGGCAAATCCCCGGGCAAGCCGGACGGTTCCCTTTGTAGCAAAATCCGTTGGAATCCCTCTTGCGAAAATTGCTGCGCGTGTTATGATGGGCGGTAAACTTGCCGATCTCCCATACAAAGAACAGGAAATTTCACATGTTGCAGTAAAAGAAGTTCTTTTACCATTTAACAAACTCCCTGGTGTAGACACGGTTTTGGGACCTGAGATGAAATCAACTGGAGAAGTCATGGGGATTGACTATGATTTCGGCCGTGCATATTACAAAGCAAGTATTGCTGCACATAACCGGCTCCCGAAATCAGGAAATGTTTTCATTTCTGTGACTGATGACCTGAAAGATCAGATATTGAAAGTCGCGAAGACTTTTGTTGAGAATGGCCTCTCGATATATGCAACAAGCGGTACGGTAGAGTTTTTTGCAGAACAAGGAGTGACTGCAAATCTTGTCCGAAAAATTGCAGAAGGTTCACCCAATGTTCTTGATATGCTTCGTGCTGGAGAAATAAGCTTGATAATCAATAATTTTGCTGATAAACAGTCACGCCATGATCATGAACAGATCATGAGGATTGCCGTTGATTATGGGATTCCATATATCACAACCGTACAGGCAGCAGTCGCAGCAGCAGAAGCAATTAATTCGGTCAAGGAAGAGAACCTGACCATAGAACCCCTCCAGCATTACCTTTGCAGCTAAATCTGCATCAGTATCTTTTTTTACAAACGGTTTTTCTTTCTTAGTGACTCATATGTAGGAGATTAACCGGTGAAATTTCCATGGGAAAAGGAACAGTAGTACTTGCATATTCAGGCGGTCTTGACACGTCCATTTGTATTCCGCTCCTCAAGGAGGAGTATGGGTATGACCGGGTAGTGACCGTTGCTGCTGATGTCGGACAGCGGAAAGAAGAAATTTCAGTTGCAGAAGAGAAGGGCAAGAAGTTAGCCGACAAGCATTATACGATTGATCTCATCGAGCCATTTGTTGATCGGTGTCTGATGCCATCTATTAAGGCAAATGGTCTGTATGAAGGGTACCCGATGGGAACGTCTCTTGCACGGCCGGTCATTGCAGAAGCGGTTGTTGAGGTTGCAAAAAAGGAAGGAGCAACTGCGGTTGCACATGGATGTACCGGAAAAGGAAATGACCAGCTCAGATTTGACGTTGTCTTCCGATCAGCTGATCTTGAAGTTGTTGCACCAATCCGTGAGCGGAATATGACCCGTGAATGGGAGATCGAGTATGCAAAAGAGCATGGTGTCCCGGTTCCGGTTGACAAGGAAAAACCCTGGTCAGTCGATGAAAACCTCTGGAGCCGGTCTATTGAAGGTGGGAAATTAGAGGATCCTGCATTTCACCCGCCGGAAGAGATCTATGCCTGGACTGCTTCCCCACTGAAAGCCCCGGATGAACCAAAAATCCTGACAATAACCTTTGAGAAAGGAATACCCGTCGCTCTTGATGGGACCAGGATGAAGGGAGCTGAACTCATTCGAAAGCTCAATGAAATTGCAGGTAGTCATGGAATCGGCCGCAATGACATGATGGAGAACCGTGTTCTGGGAATTAAGGCACGTGAGATCTATGAGCATCCGGCAGCTACCGTTCTTCTTGCTGCACATGCAGACCTAGAACGCCTTGTTCTGACCAGGGAAGAGTATTCATTCAAACAAAGTGTGGATGCAAAGTGGGCACAACTTGCATATTACGGCCTCATTTATGAACCACTCTGGGATGCCCTGAATGCTTTCATTGATACAACCCAGCTCAGAGTGAATGGTGATGTGGATGTTCGTCTTTTTAAAGGTTCAGTAACAATCATCGGAAGGTCTTCTAAGGATTCGTTCTATTCGATCGATATTGCTTCATTTGATTCGACTACGGTTGATCAGACTGATGCCATCGGGTATTCCATGTATTATGGTCTGCAGGCACGGTTGGTCCGGAAAAAACTGAATAAATAAATTTAAATTTCTCTTTTTTGTCAAATGTTTGATTATTCCTGAAAAATGAACTTTTCAGGTATTGGTCTTCCAATTGGTGTCCTGTCAAATTCATGGTTATTACTAACAAAACACACAGATTGGCATCAATGTATCGATAGAGTCGAATAAAGAGAAGAGAGTATTCTCTTCTCCCTCTTTGACGAAATAATTATCTCCTCCCTATGACATCTCTAATCACCGCGAGGTGTATCAGATGAAAATGTGGGTATCAATTATATTGATTGCTATCATTCTGCTGCTCACAGGAATGAGTAATGCCGTACCTGGGGATTTTTCTGGAGAACTTCCCGGTGGTTCAGGCACAGTAGCAGTGAACGTTCGAACTGTTCCAGATGGGGCAACGGTATTCTTTGATGGGGAGAAACAGGAAGCAAAAACTCCGGCATATTACTATGTGAATCCCGGAGTTCATCGCATGAAGGTCACACTGATTGGATATAAAACCTACATGGATGAATTTTCGTTTCCTGAAGAGGAACTACCGGTAATTTACCTGGAAAAAGCGGTAGAAGGGACCCTCCATATCGATTCTACCCCTCAGGATGCATCTGTATACCTGGATGGGGAATATAAAGGTCAGACACCAGTTGATATCCTGACTACTGTTGGATCACACGAACTGGTCATTGAAAACCAGTTATACAAGACTATTGAAAAGACCGTGGAATTGAAAGCAGAACGTCAGGGAATGCATTATAACCTGAAACCAGGATCAGGAGCTGTATACATCTGGTCTATTCCTGAGGCCACGATCCTGATCGACGGGGAAGTTATCGATCTTGAGAACAATCCAGGAATTGTTGAACTGGATCCTGGAACCTATACCATCACTGCACGAAAAGAAGGGTATAAAGTCGGCCAGAAAGACATCACCGTGAAGGGTGCAGATACACAGGAGGTCTATTTTGTTCTTTACGGGCCTGGTGGCCAGTATACCCGGGTCAATGATGATATCATAAATATTGGTATCACCTCTGAACCAGAAGGAGCTACCGTCTATATCAACGGTGAAGAAAGGCAGGGTAAAACCCCTGGTGTATACCGGGTATATCCTGGAATAAATCAGATTCGTCTTGAATTATCTACATACCAGATCTATGATGAAGAGATAGATTTCCCTGATGAAAGTCCACTTGTCGTTCCACTGGTCAGGTCACCATCAGATCACCCTGATATCCAGGGGCCGTCTCCGGAAGGGTCAGGCAGGCTTGAAGTTGAGGTTTCTCCTGCAGATGCTACAATAAATATTGATGGGTCAAATGTTGACATCTATCAGCCATTAGAATTGGATGTTGGTGAATATCTGGTCAAGGCATCCTCTGATGGGTACATAAGTCAACAGGACACGATTACTATTCAGAAGGATAAGACAACCAGCATCAGCATCCACCTCGTTCCTGAAGAAGAGCAGAATAATGACATGAGTCCGTCTCCGGAAAGGTCAGGCAGGCTTGAAGTTGAGGTTTCTCCTGCAGATGCTACAATAAATATTGACGGATCAAATATTGACATCTCTGAGCCACTAGAATTGGATGTTGGTGAATATCTGGTCAAGGCATCCTCTGATGGGTACATCAGCCAACAGAACACGATTACTATTCAGAAGGACAAGACAACCAGCATCAGTATCAATCTCGTTCCTGAAGAAGAGCAGAATGATGACATGGGGCCGATTGTCTATTTCCCCGGGCCTGATACCGTGAATATAAAAATTGATTCAGATCCCCAGGGAGCTGATGTCTTATACAAAGGGAAAGCCATTGGAACCACTCCTTTTACTCGTGATGTCAAGCCACGAATTTATCTTATTGAACTCCGGTTGGATGGGTATGAACCCACCTTTAAACAGATAGACGTGAGAAATTACATAACTGCTTCTACGAAGGTGGATATGGAGACCGGGATATGGGATGAACTGAAAGAGGAGTCAGAATAAATCGATAATTAAATTTTTCATATATCTGGTATCACTTTTGTTTTTTTATCCAAATATTTATTCAATGTGGGGATATCCTCTGGGTTAGTTCAGAGCCTGTTTTTCTTCTTCCCCGTTTTTATTGGGAGAATCATCTTATCAAGCACATCATGGTATTTCTATCTCAATTCAATTCCCTAATACCGTGTTGCCCGAATGTCAATCGCTGAATTATCAGAAAATTCTCCTCTCTGGCATTGTTCGTTTCAGTTTTTGGTATAATGTTTTGAGTCACATGAATGATCAAAAATAAGAATTTATAGCCGAACCGGTACTTGTCCCATATTCCGCAGACTTTCTCATTCTCTCCGATAGACCTCCGCTCAGGAAAAATTACCTCCTCTCCGGAATTATTCCTGATACCTCTCCTGCTGGACCCGATATAACAGATTTTCTATGGTTCTTGTTATGGGGAGATCATGAACGTGTATGAACGGGTATGATTGTGATACATGCTCAAAGCCCACTCTTCCTTCTACTGCTTCGGGATCAAGCGGGAGAGAGTTTTCCGGATCCCTGATCTCCGGAGTTGCGTCCAGTACTTCGAAAATCCTTGCCATTGATTCATTTGCCCTTGATGATAAAGGGTAACACAATTGCATGATAAGAAGCGAATTCATCAGGATAAGGAGGTAATGTGCTGCAGATGTTACATTCCCAATCTGACAAATATTTGCGATGATTGCCGCTATGAGCATAAAAAATTTAATATCCAGGACATTTTCAAAATTTCCTGTGAGGATTCCATTGTCTAACAGGGCAGCACTAAGGGTAAGAATTGCATGGATGCCTCCGGCAACGATCATTTTTAAAACAATGGATAGAAGCAATCATCGCCTGTATCCATAAAAAATAGTGAATAATCGTTTTTAATACGAAATCGTCATAAGATCACAAAAACTCTATGGATCTTTCCGGCTCTATTGGTGATAAAGGGATCTGAAAAATCGTCAGTGTAACTTTATGGAATCTGATTTATTGATTTTCACAATTCGGAACCTGGAGAAAAGGACATTTTGGTTATTATCATAACAACTGATAAATGAAGCAGTAATAAATTCAAAAGTTTATGGTCAATATTTGGTCACAGGTATGTATCTGAAATACCCTATATTTGCCTTAATTTGTGAAAATACCGGATTTTATACCTACCTGTTGGGAGGAAATATTTATCTTACCACAATGGGCTTCATTTTAGGATTAGGTCTTGAAAATCAATTTCTCACGGGGTCGCTATTAATGCCTATTGATGAGCCGATGATATGATGATTACTATGATATACTCTTTTAGGCGGTATATTAAAAACATCTATGTCTATTTTAAACGGGGGGAAGCACATCGAAAAAATGGTGTGAAATTATGGAGATCCGGGAAAGAATGGGGTGCATTTCGGTTCTGATTGAATGTCCTGTGCCTAGTCTGACAAAAAATTGAGGGAGATCAAACCAATTGATATTTTCCGGGGAATAATTCTTCGCATCTTTGTGATATCATTGCTGGTTTACACAAACAATCAGCAATCATTATTCCTCTTTCCGTTTCTTAAATATATTTAGTCATATGGTCTGTGTATTATACACTGTTTCATCTTTTTTTGTCCGAAAGCAGGATCTGATGCTTCTGTTACCAGATATTTGATAGTTCTTCCGGATTTCTGTTTTCTTATTAATTCTTTATCCAAAAGTTGTGAAAGGTGCCAACCTGCTGCCTGAGCTGAAATCTTTAATCTATCTCCTATCTCCTGCCTGGTAAGACCCGGATTCTCCTTTAACATCAACATGATCCGGTGCCTCGAAGGAGAAGTGGTAAGGTTAATGGCTCTTTTCTCATCCGCAGAGTATCCTGGTGGATAATATCTTGCAAACCCTCCGGAGTGGAGTTTTGTCACCTGTGAAAACCGTGCCAGTTGATCAAGATGATACCGGACAGTCCCAAGTTCCATATTCATGGCTGAAACAATTCCCCGAAGGTGAATTCCTGGGTTTTGAACGATGAATTCATAAATATCTCTCCTTGATCTGGATTCAAACAGGGTATTTCTATTGATTACCCGGTACCCAAGAAAGAGGAGCTGTTTCATCAGCATGAAGATGGGACTTAAGAGCACTACCTGGGTTATAAATAACCAAAGGGGAAGTTCCCAAATCTGAACCTTGTCCGGACTTTTCGACTGAGTATCTGGTAAATCCTCGTATGCACTGGTGACGATGTACCGGTCTGCCATAACCTGGACCGGAAGGAGAAGAAGTATGAACAGAAAGATGGGTAAAATTCTCATGTTACTCATCCCATGATTCTATCTGGAAGGATACCGGGCTTGCATCTTCCGGTAGATGAACCTGGTAATACCATCTTCCCGGATCAAGGCCGCTTTCTGAATAAATTCTCATGAATATTGCGTTGTCTTCGATACCATCATCAATATCGGAGTATGTTCCATACTCCTCATCCGGGGTCAGTACCTGTAGTGAAACAGGAGCCTGTGTGTCATATGTCACCCGAACGTATTTTTTTGTCTGATCCTCTGATATGGTATCAGAAAAAAACCTGGTTTCTCCGGGATGTAATAGTTCAGATCCGGATGATGAATTGTTACCGGTTGAAAATGGTTCATCAGAGATTATTGCGACAACAACATTTTCTGTTCCGACAGAGGTTGTGCGAATTATCCCATATTTCACAGATGTTTTGTTGCCTTCGTCTCCGATTGCAATGACTGTTACGGAATTATTAATGGGATCTGCATAGGTTATGGCATCCGTTAAATTAGGATCTCCCTGTACTGGAGAAATAACCGCAAAAATAACAAGAATTAAATATATAACGATGATTGGGATCTGTGGGGTCCTGAACATCATGTTCCTATTGTTTGTCTGATGTATATTGAATCGTTCTGGCACATCTCTTTTCCAATAAAATGGGTAAGGAAATTCAGGAGTTATCCTTTATATCCATAACCTGCGAATTCTCCCGTTTTTTTATCATAAAAGGTATATCTTCCGGATGCATCCGGACCTTCTATCCTGAAATCATTTTTTGATTCTGATGCACGAATTTCCATCTCGGTAGGGGTCATCGTTTCCAGAATTTCTCCGGTGTCAGCATTGGTAACGGTGCATAAAGATTCTGTACACTCGAGTTTGGTGGCTCCTGAAATGGTTATCTCTTCTTCTACTGCAGCCATTACTATACCTGTAAGGGCAACTGCAATGGTTAAAAGAATGCCCAGGATTATGATCCTGGTCATATGAGGGGTTGTTTTTGTTTTCATATCAATCCGGGGATGATGGGGTTTACTGGTTTCATCCCCGCTCATAAGGTCAGTGGATCAGTAAAAGCTGTTTTTGGCACAATCGTTTTCTGTTTGATAATTCCTCTCTTAAGGTGTGAAATTGCGGATAATGGTTAATTTTCAGGACAATTTGTTTAGAATTTTAAAAATAAACTGTATTCATTATGTCTGGACAAGTTATCTGATGTCTCCCAAGATGAAAAAAATGAATGATTTCATGGAAATCCGGTTCATATGTCTATTCCATTTCTAACGTTTAACCTCCATATTATTGATTGAGAAAGATGCGAACGGATCCGAACATTCTCCGGATTCTGCCCTCATAAATCCTTCTTCTTCAAAAGCAGAACAAAGGACGCATGAGCTTTTTGAGGTATTTCGGGATGATTTCAAGAATCTGGATGTTTTCCTCCTGATTCATTCGACCGGTACAATACTGGGTATGCCGAGTATATCGAGCGGCTGCCTGGATGGATGACCCTGAAGAACGAATTATTCCGGAAAATCTGTAATAAATGTTATAAGAACGCTGAGAAGAAGGAATAATCATTCCGGACTCTTCCGGGAACACTGAATATCGCCGGGATGAAGCGGATATATGTAGATGTTGGGCAGTGCTGTGTCTGTAATACCGGGAAGGCAGTCTGGAAAGATCCCGAGAACCAGATCTCGATCTGTGATTCCTGTTATTCAAATGCCGGAGGGAGAGGGACAGTGATGGCACGAGATGTTACTGTGTATTCAACCGAGATTGATGAGGCAATTAAGAGCGTTCAAACTATGAACCGGACGATTATTCCTCGGTATGTGACTGAAGAGGAGATCTGGGAGAACCGGCATAAGTACCTGAGAGTTGGAGAACATCCGGAGATTTCGCTTCGAATGGTGATCTCTGAACTGGTGAGCTGGAGACCTGATACCAAGATTTACGGGATGTGTCCCGTTTCATGTGCATTTGATTGCATCTCCTCTTCCCAAGGGGCGAAAGCATGAGTGAGGTACAACGGTCTGGGGTCAGGGTCGTGAGGAGTCATGAAATAGATAGAGCGATGGATTCCAAATCTCACCGGAATCCTGACCGTTATCGTCATTCTCTGCTTCTTCATCCTCTCGTTCTCAAACTTGCGGTATGCAGCAGAGTTATCGAGGATTGATCCGGTCCTCACCTGGGCCAGGCCGGTCTGTATTGATTCATTGTTGGTTTCCGGTTTTCCGCTCATTCTCCGGAACTCTCTTCGGCAGGAGAGTACCCGGTTCGGGTGGTTCGTGTTCTCGGTCTTTACATTGGTGAGTATTCTGTTCAATGTGACAGTCAGTTCGAACAATCTACTCAGCCAGGCGTTTCATGCTATCCAGCCGATTACACTGATGGTAACGGTTGAGATTCTGCTTTCGATTGTCCGATCTGATCTTTCTTCTTCAGAGAAGAATCAGGTAAAAGTTACAACTGTTACACCAGACCGTAGTGATGTTACACCACCTGTTACTATGGTACATCAGGGTGCTGGTAAGAATGTAACATCTGATCAGGTGTTACAGTTCTTTCGGGAGAATCCGAGTGCAAGTTATGTTACTGCAGCTGCGAACCTGAACATTGCCCGACAAGACGGTTTCCCGGTATGTCCCCAGTTTGCTTGAAGATGGGATACTGGAGAAAGATGGGGATCTATTTGTGATTCCGGACCGGGAAGGCAGGGAGAATGCTTGATATCGAAGTAGGGGAGGATTTGTGTACCGTGGGTGAGTGGGAGGGGACGGAACGAAACGACGACCCCGACCCTTGTGTATATGAAATCAGGAATAGCGAATATAGTCCCTATTCGATAATGAAAAGAGAACAATTATGAGTATAATTATTGTTTATTCGATGGAAAATTGCCAGAATTGTGACTAACTCAAATCTACACTGAACGGTTTTGATATCATGTTTGAGGAGTGGGATCTTAAGACGAAAGAGGTGATTCTCGATCTTCGTTGCCTTGGATATTATCCCCAGGAAGCCCCAGTCCCCCAACACGGAAATACCTGTTATGAATTCCCGTCGATTTTTGGGGCAGATGATACTGTAACTAAACAAATTATTCGCCAGATTTCAGGGGTACCTTGAATTCGTCTTTGAATTAGATAATTCTCGGATGTATTGATCTGGAATCGTTTGAATTTGCTGCAATTCCTATGGGATAGTCGCATATTCGTTATCCGGGTTGCTCATAGTGGTTGACTAAGAGGCGATAGATCTCCGATTATCAACAAAGAAACAAAGAGATATGGTACTAACAATAACAATATACAAAAAGTGGGTACGATGTTTCAAAAATTTAAAGTGGTGATTGAGCCGGGAGAAGATGGATGGTTTGTCGTGACGGTCCCTGGTCTGCCAGGATGTATCACTCAGGGGAAGACTATCGATGAGGCTACTGAAAATTCTAAGGAAGCAATAGAAGCATACCTTGAATCAGTTCATAATCATGCGATCCCCGTTCGGGCAAGTCAGGTGTGTGTCAGAGAAGTCCTAGTAGATGTACTGTAATGGCAAAATTCCCACTTCTCCCTGCACGAAAAGTAATTAACGCTTTGATTCGTCTGGGGTACTCAATCGATCACCAGAAGGGAAGTCATATTGTTCTAAAAAATACCAATGAACAACGAACCATTGTCGTTCCTGATCACGATGAACTTGATAGGGGAACTCTCAAGGCGATTTTAAAACAAGCCGGAATTGATATTGAAGATCTATTATCGGTTCTCACGCTGATCTGATACTGCAACGCTCCTCTTATGAGTTGCAAACACATAGACGCTCCTGAATCCTCAATTCGGCCACCTATCGCCCTGTTTTTGGTTCCGTTTAAACTATTTGTAAACTCCTCCCGTATGTATTTATACCGGAGTCATTCGAGTGGAGTAATTTAATGGCAGATTTTGTTCAGAAATCGCTCGTGAAGATCTCTGTTCGGAAGTTCGCATCTCCGATCCCAGATCTCACCACGTCATTACGTTTGCACAGACCATACTCGATACGAACCCCTTGGGATGTACCGATTATACCCTGAGTGGTGCGAATGTCGAGGGGGTAAACCGATCATCTCAGGCATACTCTGGAAAGATCATCTATGAGAACGCTGAGGCGAAGACGGTTGGTCAGATCAGTATTAAGGCTCCTACTGTAGCGGCTTTCAACACGGATGTAACAAAACCATTCTGGGAACTGCCGCTCTTGGAACAGCGATGGGTGGTTCTCCCTCTCATGACAGCTTAGAAGATGCCTTTAGCTGCACCTTTAAGTGTCATGATGCAAATAGCGAGTTTTATACCGTTTGCATCAATCGCGATAGTTTGACGGTTTCCAGCCGAGACGGGAAAATGAACTGGATATTTCTGGTTTCTGGTGGTCTGATCCTGGTTTTCTCCGGTCTTGTGGGTGCTGATTATCTGAGTACCTCAATCCTCACTGACAGATCGTTCGTGCTTGCGAGTTCAGGGCAGACGGAGAACGGATCGTATGCCTCCCGTGTCATGGCTGCGGATGCATCAGAAATTACGCGATCTATGACGGGAGGGGAAAGCCTTGTTTCAGATCTCTCGGTGAAGAGTTCCGGTCCGGTCCTGGTCTCGGATTACGCTTCCGGGAAGTCGGCTTTGATTCCCGACAGCCTTGCCTTTGTGTTCATCAGGCATGTCCAGGGGTAGGAAGAAGAATCTGAACTCTATTCAATGGGGATATAGAACAAGGGAAGTTATGCAGCGTCATGGGTGGTCGGTCCCGGTCTAACCGGTGGTCTGGATGTATATGGATCCCGTATGATGAGTTTTGGATCGCTGAAGTTCGGAAACGATACCCTGCAATCTTCCGGGTTTGTGTCCCGGGAATCTGACTCTTCGTAACTTTGTGAAGTATGGGGGGAGATTGTGATGTGGGAGATGGTAAGCGGGATTCTGGGGGGGATCTACGGTGATCAACGCGATTGCCGCTCTCCTGGTGTACCGATATCTGAAACTGGCATCTGAACCGATGGAGTTTGCAGCCCTGGTGGTAACTTCGATTGAGGAAGCAGAGGATGGAACGATATCAGTTAATCTTCTTGCTCTGGCAGCTACGTCGATGGATCATATCAGCCAGTTATCCGGGCTGCTCAAGTGGGTCCGGCTCTGATTCATTGCAGTTATAAACGAGCGGGTCAGATATTGTTGTGCCTGATGGATAAGCCGGCTTTCTGGGGAGAATAAAGAATAGCGGGTTCATTCCCTTATTCTTTATAATCGCGGATTGAGTCTCGGCAATTCCGTGAACGCATAAACGCGGATTATCCTTTCCATATGGTTTCATCGGAATGTTCTTCTGTATGGTTCAGTGGCTGACATTTGTTCACATCCCTTGTAAGAGATACCCATAAATCACCTCTCTCTTTCCCACTTTCTTAAAAATGGTTAAATTTGATAATCTACAAATCAATTCCACATTTCGGTATTTTTGATATTTCTCCTCTGTCCTCATCCATGATATCATCGTCCATCCCTGATCAAAACGAAAGGGATAGGTACTTTTATTGTCATAAGGTATATACACGCAGAGGGGGCTATGCAATTCTCCTTTAATTCTGTTCATGCTACCGATCTTGAAGAGTTCAAAAAATCATTTGATGACCTGAGTGTAATTCCCCATAAATCCGGGAATTTGCAGGTGATCGCAACAGTAGCTGATGGGTTGACTCTTCAGAATTTTAAAGATTCAATTATCGAGTTTGGGTTTTCAATACTCAAAGAATGTGGTTCCTATTTTGAAATAACAAAAGAGCACAAAGACCAGAGAATTGTTCCCTTTTCAGTTTTCTTTGACGTTTCAAATCAAATCGGGCTATTCATTACTGATGCAAAAAAAACCGATGAAATTCCCCATCTTTTATTTGAATATATCTATCTCTCCGGCTCACTCTCGAATCTTTGGATAGCTCCAACGGTCATGAAAGAAATAAAAGATGATCTGGCATCTAATTATCAGAACCTGATTATATCCTATTTCTCAGCAAAACGTGGACCTACCACTAAAACAAAATCATATTATCGACCTTCAGTTACCCGGGGAATACAATACCGAGGAGTTGATGGAAAGGACACACTTGAAGAGTTGGAGTATTATTATGGTATTCTCCCAAGGATTCTTGATTTTACTATTCCAAATGTTGGGTCTTTTAGATTAGATAATAAAGGCATCATTACTGTAAAAGAGGGAGCAGTATCAGGCATTTTTGGTATTTTGGATCATATTATTGAACGGATTGGACCTCTTCGAGATGCTATTACGAGTTCTTCATACACTCTTCATCAAGGAAATAAACCATATTTTAATTACAATATTCAAAAACCATGGTCCCTTAACCTTTCCCGCCCCGTTAATTCTGATGTAATTGATCAAATTATAAAAGAAATACATACAGAAGAATGGGAATTTACACTCTTAAGGAGAAACGAGAATCAGAATCAGGAATATCTGGAAGCAAGATTAATTGACAACTTGTCAGGTTCTCTCATTGATATTGAAGCAAGAGAAGAAGGTATCAGTATCTATCCAGTTGAAAAAACAAGTATTGGCTCTTCAATGCGATTTTTTGAACTTATAATAGAATCTGTTGATTCAATGGCAGTAGCCGTGTGAGGAATTCGTGGATATTCCTGGGGTGATGGATAAAACGGATTCGTTTTTTCATCGACTATCGACAAGTCAAAAAGAAGAATATAAAGTTCGCCTTGAAAAATGGAAACTGATCAACAAACCAAATTTTCTCGGTCGAGTTCACCGGGAATTATCCAGTGAATATGAACACTTGGAGATGGTTCAGGCATGTTGCCGTGCTTTTTGCGGAACAGACCTAGCCATCAAAACAGGATTCCACTTTGTTTGTGCAGAACCACTCATTGAGTTTGGGGGTCTTCAGGAAGGGAATAAGAGTTTTGATCTTTTACTATTCAATGATACTAGCAAAAAGGCAATATTTATCGAATGTAAATCATCCATCAGCAGTGTGAAAAATGTTAGCACTGAAATTGAACAATCGATTCAATTAGTACAAAAGAATAAGGAGTATCTCTCTGAAAGGATAGATGATACAATCTCTTGGGATGACTGTGAATATGTCTTATGTATCGCTGATAAAGATTCAGAAAAAATTCATCAATCTAAAGATGATTCTATTCAGAAAAACAAGTCCTCTATGTTGAATAGAGATGGATTTGTTATATGGATATTCCATCCATTCTCTAAGATTGCTCAGATATCAGAGAAATATTCTCATGCTGATCCTGTTCTGCATGAACTTCTTCAAATGGGAACTGAAAAAAAGTCATTACAAACACGTCTTGACATCCCTTATTGCATCACAAGCCATCCATATATTATCATTGAACAGGCAGTGCTCGGGCAGTGTTATCCAAAACAGTATGCTAAACGGGAAAGCATCGAAGATCCAAAGCGAATAACCAAAAATTTGATGATGAATGAGATGATGAAATCGATCTCTCTCGTAACATCGCCCTCAGTAAAAAAGGATATGGTGAAAAGAAAATTAGAGGAGGTCGTTGCATACGGTTTACGATATGATCTTTTTGCCGATGAAGATAAAGAATCATTCAGAATAAATTGTCGTGGTGAACGAACCAAGACCGTTGTTGATGTACTAAAAGAAAAATACATCGAAAATTGGGCTGTGTATGAAGCAACAATTGAAGCCCGTTTAAAAGTTGAAGATGAAATGATGAAAACCATCAGCCAAAAAGAAATATCCGATTTTGGGAAAAAGTAATCTCGATCACCGGTTGAGTAACAATTTAATAAAAACCATAAAGACTGAATTTCCGATAATTTTTTATACAAATCCTCGCAATCTCTCAATTATATTGTTTTAATCCATGCATCGGGTATGATATGCCGGGGGATTTGACCAAACCATTTTCCAGTAAATCGTAAGGAATGGTGTTATGAACCGGGAAGCCTGAATATATGATACGGAATACCCGTCGATGAAAAAATCTTCAGAGCCACTATCAGATATCGACTTGACGCATAAAGGGTTTCAGTACTACCGGATGGGAGAGTTTGAAGAGGCTATTGAAGCTGCTGATCAGGCTATTCGCTTAAATCCGCAGAATGCAGAAGCCTAGGCAAATAAAGGAATGGCCCTGGATTCTCTCTGTAAATATCAGGAAGCCCTGGCAGCATATGAGGTTTCCATCGTGATGGATCCCCGGAATACAGCGACCTGGATATGCAAGGAATTTCTTTACGGAACCTCAACCGGGATGAAGAGGCACTTTCCTCCTTTGAACAGGCTATCTCTATCAATCCCAAAATAGCGGATGCCTGGATCCATAAGGCCATTGTTCTGCTGATATTTGGCAGGATTACAGAAGCAGTAGAGATCGCTGAAAAAGTAACCAGGAAAGATCCTCAAAAAGTGATAGCATGGTACACTCTGGGGGTTGGTCTCTCATCTCTTCATGAGCATGAAAAGGCACTTGATGCATTTAATCAGGTGATCCAGTTAGACCCCTTTTCTACGGAGGCTTATTACAAAAAGGGGTGCGAATTGCTTTATTTTAACAAACGGGAAGAGGCAATCGCAGCATGGAGAGAGGCAACCGGGATTGATCCTGATTACTATCAGGTCTGGCACCGGATTGGCATGGCTTCGTTTGAACTCGGAAAGTTTGAGGATGCCATTGATGCCTTTGACCGATCTCTTGCCCTTGATCCCACAAACCTGGACAGTGTGTATTACCGGGATCTTTCAAAACAGGGGTTTGAGATGATGAATAAGAAAAAAGCTCCCAAGAAGAAAAATACTTAGTTCTTGGCAGCCATCTCAATGTCTTCAGTTTTGAGCGTCTTCCGTCCTGCATGGGTTGCGAGTTTATCTGCTTCCTTTGTCAGTTTTGCGATGTATTCTTCGGCCTTCTTGACAGGATCCTACACCACTGTACTACGATGAATATCAGAGGGGAGAGTTACCGGATGAAAGACAGAAAAAAGCATAAACTACACCTCAAATCTGATGATTAACCTCTGATAGCGAGATTGCAGTCACCGGAGATACATTTAAGTGATCTGGGGAATATTATTCCGGCAGAATGGGGGATTCTACACCGGTGATGACAACCCCTACTAATTAACATATAATATTTGGATCCTTGCGTCTTTGAGCCTTCTATAGGATAGTCCCCATACAATCTGAAATATCATATTTCGTAGATTTTTGAATAAAGAAGCTACAATTTCATTAATGTCTAAGTTTGAGTTCTTAGTATGTGCCAATATAGATATGGAAATCATAAAGAGTGTTCTGAAATAAATTACCCTGGTTCGGACTATTGTATATTACACATTAATTTTCCAGAGTATCGAGGTAGTAAGGAGTGGAAGACACTTGATAATTTAAAACAAGAATTTTTTCAAAAGGAAATCAAAAAAGATGACTTTAATTTTGAGGGGGGAATATTTGGAAATCTCAATTATAATGGTATTTTTAAAAACCTCCTAATTTTAAAAATACGAAGTTTTTAGGAGGAGTGGATTTTTCAAATTCCTTTATTGGTTTAACCGACTTTTCGAATTCAGTGTTTTATAATTGGGTAGATTTTTCAGGCGCAAAACTCGGTTCTCCCGATTTTTCGAATGTAATTTTTTTTGGAGCAGCCCTTTTTGAAGGGGTTACCTTTATTGGTGATACGAATTTTTCAAGGGCATCTTTCGCAAAATCTGAAAACTCTTCTTTTTCAAAGTCTGATTTTTTAAGTAAAGTTAACTTTTCTGAATCTACTTTCCCTGGTATTACCGATTTTTTTGGAGTAACTTTTTCTGAGGGACCAAATTTTAGGGGTGCAGAATTTTCTGGAGAGACAAATTTTAATGAGGTAAATTTTCCCTATTGTACATTATTTAATGATGTTTTTTTCGGGAAAATAAATTTTTCAAAGGCTACTTTTCCTAATGGGGCATCTTTTGGTGGTGTTACGTTCTCAGGGCACACTAATTTTATATCAACAGTTTTTTCGGGTATGATAATATTTTCCAACTCTTTTTTTTCAGGTGATATCTATTTTTCAGAACAGAACACTCAAGATAAAGAAAATCGATTAAAAGCTACATTTTCTGATTATGTATTTTTTAACGGAGTCAATCTCTCTGGTTGGACCTTTTTTTCAGATATTATATTTCCCATGGGAGTTGACTTTTCAAAGGCAATATTCTCCGGAATAACTGACTTTAGTAGGACAATATTCAAAGATAGTTCAGATTTCTCAAAAGCGATATTTTATTCGAGTACCAATTTTACTAATGCTGAATTCTCGAATATTACCAATTTTTCAGAAGCAATCTTTGATATTTTTCATGATACTAATATGACTTTTTCAGAAATTATATTTTCAGGAACGATTTTTTCAGGAGAAACGTATTTTTCTGGAGTGACATTTTCAAGTAATGCTGATATCCTTCATAATGCAAAAATTATGAATGATTTCGATTTATCTAGGACAAACTATCGACATTCATCGATTATAAATCCGCAATTAATAGGTAAAAAAGCAAAATTACTAATAAATAATTCAATCTTTGAACATGATTTACATTTAGATCTTTCAACTTCAAGCGACATCTCCCATCTTGAAATGATATCTACAAAAGTGTCTGGAAACCTAATTATTGAACCCATGAGAATTGGCGGGATTATCAATTTGAATAACTTAGAGGTTTCTGGAGAAATTTATGGTATAAATAATATTAGCTTTGAAAATTATATCTCGGAAGAAAACTTTTTTAGAAATATTAAGAACCACTATGAAAACTTGGGTAATAATCATGAAGCTGATGAATTTTACTTTAAAGAAATGATAGCTAGGCGGAAACAAAAACCCTGGTATTTCCGAATCATCGAATTACCACTCCAAAAATTTTTCTTTTATGGTACTAGACCGGGGTTAACATTCATCTACTGGCTATTATTTGTTGCATTATTTACTATTCTATATCTTGTATTAGACATGACTCAGCACCCAGTCTTTAACGCAACAGACCTAAGTGATTTTGTTTATTTCAGCCTTACTAATGCAATAACTCCAGGATATGGAGGAATGATAATTAACCCAGGTTTAGGGAAATATCTAGCCAGTTTTGAAGCTATTGTTGGAACTTTTTTCATAGCTTCTTTTATCACAATATTCGCAAGAAAATATATGAGATCTTGAGAATCCTCATGTTCTACTTTTAAAATGATTTCAGTAACAAAAACCTTTATATCCGATTCAATAAAAAACCTGATTCTTTTATTAATATTTAATAATTCTAAGTCCAATGCGAATGGTAATCATTATAACCATTTTTAGTCCCTTTTTAAAGGGTACTGAAATAATTGAAAAATGAAAAAAAATATCACTCAAATACTCTCCCTAAATTCGAATCCACTGTTCTTTTGATGATTTTAATAATAGTAATAAACCTTGATGGCATTGGTTCAATCTTTCTGGAGACGCTTGGAAAAACCCTTCTTTAAAAAGAGAGAGATTTTCTCCTTGATGCAACCACTGTTCAACCTTTTGTTCAAAGAAAGGGGTTTTTTCATTATAGTATGACTCACGTTTCCAATTATATCTGCCAATTGGTGACCAGATTCGACCCTTGGATAGATCAGGGTAGATCTGATCAATATAGATCAATGATAATAAGTATTCAAACAAATCAAAAGTCTCTGAATAGTGATTTTCATTTGAAAAAAATGTGGATAAAGGATCTTTTAATCGATGATAAAGATATTCGCTGACTGGAGCATACAAATTTTCTGCATTTGGATAATCTATCTGTTTTTCGGCACTATCTCTAAAAACTGTTCGGGTATTAATAATCGAAATTGATGGTTTTCGTTCATTATAATCATAACAAATTGGGTTAAGTAATAATTCTGATAACTGTGAAAATTTATCATCTTTAAGCAGAATGATTCCTGAAATATAAGCAATTAATAGTGCTGGATAATATTGTAAGGAAACTAACTTGTTATACCATCCTTTCTCCTGAACAGTCATTAATTGTTCAATAATGGATCTAAAAAACGGTGAGTAACTTTGATCTCCAAAAAAGGCAACATTCATACAAATAATTTCAAGATTTTTGATATTAGTTTCGAAATGAGCCATCAAATCTTTGACGGTAAATGAAGTCTTTGATATTGCCCTTAATATTTCGTTATTGTTTTTCTCCTGAACAGATTTTACTTCTGTGTTCAATAATTCCCACAATTTTATTTGATTTTTTGTGTCACTGAGATATTTTCTTACTCGGATTACCAACAATTCATCAGTCAGCGGCTCTTTGTTATGTTCCATTAGGAAAGTAACATTTTCGGACAATTTTTCAAAAAAATCATCTGCATCTGAAATCTCTACTGGTATGGTATTTGGTATTTTGAGTAACTCCTGAATCGCTGGTTTCTTTTTACCTCGAGAGGAAACATAAATTGGATATGGCGAATCACTCCTTCTTGCTTTCAACCGTTCGATTATCGCACAATCATATTCTCCAGACCATCCACAGGTAATTAAACCAAATTCATCAAAAATTCGATCCAGATATTGATTTATCAAATCTGGATACCTTGCTAATTCTTCAGGAGTATTTCGGAGTTGAGTATCCAAATAATCCCCATGAATTTTGAAGATGATACAAGAATGCTGAATGTGTGCAGGAGGGGGGCAACTGCGTATCCCACTTTCATGAAATATCACATACGGATGAAATCCGATATCATAGACAGCAGTCTCAATAAGCCGATCAAAATTTGTGGTGATTATTATCTTAATATATCCCGTTTTGACTAATGAGGCAATTGCCCGATGAGCTGCCTGCGGTATTTTTCTTCCTTCATCTATATCAGCCTCCCGTGGTTCAAAATAATTAGCCAATAGATCCCTTCGCCCTGCTTGGGAAGAGGTTAGTTCATCCAGTAGAGTATCGTACGATGGCTCTTTTCCGAATTTCTCCTGATACCATTGGACCGGATTATCAAGTTTTTTTTCTCCATTGATTTTTCCCACTCTTTGAATCAGGTCCAGCATTACCTCCCAACCCGTCAGAATTTCAGCACTTCTTGATACACCAGAGCCAAGAAGCAGAGCATATGCTCCAGGGGATGAGTATATTGAGAAAGCAAGTTTTACAAGTGAATTACTTTGTGCAATTGGGGATTCAGGCATACTTTCTCTCTTTGTAATAAATAGGAATTATGATTTTTTCCCTTTTCCATACGGCTGCTTTTTCTCGGCAACTGCCATCGGAGGTGATGAACTGAGGAGAGGGGAGACCGGTTCATCCCCTAATCCAAGTTCTGCCAAAACCTCCCATAACCTCTGATCTGCAAGAGCCCGTTCTTCTTCTGCCTCTTTCAATAAGAATACGGCATCCTCCAAGGGAATCGTATCATCTACGGCTGCTTTTGCAATATAACGGGAAGGAGAGAGGTTATAATCACTCTTCGCTGCTTCTGAAGTGGTAATGATGATGGATATCTCATCGACTGCTTTCCACTGTAGATATATCTCCCCCATCGTTTTGATTGCATCAGCGGTGAGGAAATTTTTCGGTCTTCCCTTCTCAAACTGACCGGACCCGTTGATCAGAAGAATCTCACGGGGGTGTCTCTTCTGTTTATTCACAATCAGGATGATTCCTGGTGCAGTTGTATTGAAGAAGAGATTTTCAGGGAGAAGAATAACTGATTCAATCAAATCCTGCTCGACATATGCTTTTCTGATATCCCGTTCCCGGTTTGAGCCCCCGCTCCCACTTCCCCGTGAAACCGCACCGGTATCAAGAACCACTGCCATTCTCCCCGAATCAGTGAGATAAGCCGCCATATGCTGAACCCATCCCCAGTCTGCTGAAGAATTGTTCGGATAACCCGAGAAATACCGGGAGAATTCATCATTCTCATAGACTCTCTGATCAAACTTCTGATTCCACATCGGGTTTGACGTGACCATATCAAAATGCTGAAGTTTCCCTTTCCTGGAGAGAAACTTCGGATTATTCATCGAATCACCGATGGCAATCTCTGCCTCCATATTATGGAGGAAGACATTCATCTTTGCCATTGCAGATGTAAGAGCGAGCCACTCCTGTCCGTAATATTTGAGAGGGGCAGTTGACGATTGCTCTGAATACTTATCACGGAACCGAAGAGCACACTTGATAAGCAGACCACCCGACCCGCAGCAGGGATCATATACGGTCTCACCCGGTTCTGGGTCAAGAATACATCCCATCAGGCGGGCAACTTCAGGCGGAGTAAAGAACTCACCTGCCGATGAACCAGAACCTTCGGCAAATTTACGAAGCAGATACTCATATGCCCGTCCGATGATGTCAGCCTGTACATCATTGATCCCAAGCCGGTATTTTGAGAGAACCCCTACCAGAACGATAAGACTATCGTCGCTGATGATCCGTTCCCCTGATGTGGTTGCATTGAAATCTACAATATCAATTGCACCACTCAGTTTCGGATTCTCACGAGCTAATTTTCGAACGATATCGGTAAGATACTGGCCGACATCTTTCTTCTTTTTTGTGATTGTTTCCCAGCGAGCATCAACAGGAAGATAAAACCTGACAAGATTATGATCTTCCAGAATGAGCGCTTCAACGATCTCACTCTCTCCATACTCGTAGATGAGGCGGGTTAGTTCGTCTTCAAAAACATCGGAGAGGCGTTTAAGAAAGATAAGCGGAAGAATATAATCACGGTATTTAGCTGCATCTATCTCTCCGCGAATTTTACATGCTGCATCCCAGAGCCAGTTTCCTAACGTGGTTTCATCGAGAGTGGAATTATTCGAAAATGAGGCTTGGGACATCCGATATAGTATCTGTAAAAGATACCACTAATTAATTGCTAATTGGGTTTTCTTCTAATATGGTAATTGAGGTAAGAAATTCAGATACAGAACAAAAGAAATAATCCGCATTGCTCTGATCTGATATCATGGCAATCTGGATCGCCTCCGGGAACCGGGAGAATTGGGAGGTCGTAAAGACGCACAATATCTGGGGAGTTCCAAAACGGAGTAAATCCCTGCACACCCGGGTGAAAGTCGGGGATACCATCCTCATGTATACTCGATCAGAAGTCCGTGGAAAAGATGTACTCCCATCGGCAATCATGGGAGAATTTAAGGTGACTGAAATTTATGAGGATGTGAGACTCCTCTTTACCGCTCCTCCTCAAATGGGGGATGAAGTATTTCCATACCGGTTCAGGCTAAAACCAGTTAAGATATTCAAAGAGCCAGTAGAACTCAAACCTCTCATTCCGGAACTTGGATTTGTAACTAATAAGACTATGTGGTCTGGTCACTTCAGGCAGGCGATGCGGGAAATTCCTGAAGAAGACTATCGGAAAATTATTGAAGCAGGGAAATAATCCCTTAAATCCGACTCCTCTGCGTCAGTATGCCTTCCCATCACTCCCCCTCCCGGTTAAGTCCATGGAAGATTTGAATGGGTAGTGTATTACTGGGATCTAAAAAAAAGGGTAAGAAATCTTCTAAGAAAAAAATTAGTTCTTATCAGCCATTTCAATGTCTTCGGCCTTGAGTGTCTTCCACCCGGCTCCATTTGCTTTTGCGATCCTGATTACTGCTGCAATTGGTAAATCTGCCATAATATTCTCATTGAGTATTATACCTCGAATAGCATAAAAAGGACTAGACAGGAGAACCCTCATGTCAGTGTGGAACAAACGAATATGCTGGAATAAAGACCGGTACCTGTCAATAGATCCTAAGCACACCCGGAAAAACTCCTGGAGGAACCCCATCATGCCCGCCACTGAAACCATAGTTCTTGATGCACTCGTTGATCTGATCCAGACCGATCAGTTGTATGAAGATCTGAACCGGGAAGCAAAGAAGGCAGGTGGGAGAGATGGCAATGGAGAACTCCCGCAATCATTCTTTGAATCCTACAGTGCTATGGCAAATACTAACGGGGGTGTGATTCTTCTTGGAATCGAAGAGAAACCAAAGAATCATTTCTCTGTATATGGACTCCACCAGGTTCAAAAGATCAGGGAAGACCTCACCAATACGCTGAATAACAAGCAGAAAGTAAGTAAGAACCTCTTACAGGATTCAAATATCTCTGAAGTCCAGGTAGCTGACAAGACCATTCTTGTCATCTGGGTTCCTCGTGCCACCCGCAAGGAAAAACCGATTTACCTCAACAATAATCCCATCACCGGAACATATCGCAGAAATTATCAGGGAGATTACCGGTGCGATGAATCGGTGGTAAAGCGAATGCTCGCTGAACAGGTCAGTGATGGACAGGATAAGCGGATAATTCCTCACACCGGCATTGATGATCTCCATCTTGAAAGCTTTCATGCCTATCGGAACCGGTTCAGGATAACTAATCTGTCACACACCTGGAACAACGACTCTGATTATGATTTCCTTACGCATCTCCAGGGATACCGGAAAGACCGTGAGACCGAAGAAGAAGGGCTTACCGTTGCCGGACTGTTGATGTTTGGCAGGTGGGAGACGATCACCGAATTTCTCCCGGAGTTCTTCCTCGATTATCGTGAGATTCCTGAAGGAAGTGGTTCTGTCCGGTGGATTGACCGGTTGGTTCCTGATGGAAGCTGGTCTGGCAACCTGTTTGATTTCTTCCAACTGACATACCGGAGATTGAAACGCGATCTGAAAAGTCCGTTTCATCTTCATGATGGGCAACGGGTGGAAGATACCCCGGCAGAGGCAGCCATCCGGGAAGCATTAGTAAATGCTCTCATTCATGCAGACTATTCAAGTTCGGTTTCAATTCTTATAGAAAAGCGGGTAGATCAGATCATATTCAGAAATCCTGGGACAATGCGTATCCCCCTCGAACTGGCAGCTCATGGGGGGACGAGTGACTGTCGGAACCGTGCATTGCAGGTCATGTTCCGGATGGTAGGATTTGGTGACCAGGCAGGATCAGGCATTCCCAGCATCTTTTCCAACTGGGCTCAGGAACAGTATCGCAATCCTCATTATGTCGAGTCATTCGGACCGGATACGACGACCCTGACTCTCTGCATGATACACCTCTTCCCGGAGAATATTCTGGCATATCTTGATTCTACCTATGGAGTATCCTTTCATGCACTCTCACATGAACAGAAGATCGCTCTTGCATTGGCCTATTCTGATGGTGAAGTGACACATAAGAGGATCCGGGAGATGTCAGGAATCCATCCTTCTGATCTGACTAAAGATCTGAAGATTCTGGTGGATCTGGGATTTCTCGTTCCGGAAGGAGAGTCACGAGGAAGAGTCTATTATCCGAAGAATCCTCCTCAGAGTACTGTTACCCAGAGCCATCTCACTGATGATACAGGAGAGTCGAGCTTGTCACATTCAGGTGGCAGCTTGTCATATTCAGAAGCGAGCTTGTCACATTCAGAGAATACCCTGTCTCCTTCGCTCATGAACACCGGAGCAGTCCCTCTGACAAAGAGGATTGAAAAAGGAATGAGGGGCCGGAAAAATATTCCGAAGGAAGAGATGGAATCATTCATTCTTGATATCTGCTCAGAACAATTTCAGACCCTTGGTGATATTGCTTTGATGCTGCACCGGAGTGAAAGAGTGATTCGGAATAATTACATTCGGACCATGGTACAGAAGGGTATCCTGATTCCCCGGTATCCTGATAAGAAAACTCACCCGGATCAGGCGTATATTCGTAAATCATTATGATATCTGTTTTATTAATTGATATTCTTCAAGATTGCATGCTATATGGCCCATGCCTGTCTTTTCCCTTTTCTGTCAGGGATCGGGTATCCATCCACGTATCCAATTGCCCGAATTGAAGTAAGATTCTTCATCTTTTACAAGGATTAAACCGATAATCAGCGCTTAATTATTTTTCAAGAGCTGATCCATATATCCGGCTATATGTGGAGAAAGAGGTGTTCTGGATTGAAGGATGATCAAGTATATCTAAACATATTCTCGATGAAATATCTTTTAAGGTGTATATCTGAAGGAAAGTCCTTTGATGGCCTTATTTCTGATAATTATTGCTAACTTGAGATATGTGTTAACGAGGCGAACTTCAGATGGAGGTGCTTTCATAGAAGGGGAATGGGTGGAGAGGTATGATTTGAAACTTCTCTTTCTACAGAACAGAATAATCCTTTATAGTTCCAAATATTTTGTTAATTTACACGAGGGAACATAATGGCAGAACCAATTGATCTCGGACTCATTCTTGAAGGTGAGGATGTCGAGGTATTCATGCAGTATATCAAGCATCCAATCTGTAATCCCGCTGGAATGTAGGTAATTAAAGATGCAAAGACGCTGGCACAATCCATCGAACAGTGATAAATCCATCTTTTTTGTCAAGTCTAACAATAAAACGTTTGACATTGGATTGTGACCTATCTACCTTCCAATGTTGCAATACAGATCTTTATGAATCACACATCCCTGCTTTTTTTCGAGTGATTGGGTCATGGATGAAACCGGCGCCCGAACATATAAGAGAGTAACTGATTATCTGAGTGTGAAATCTGAATCGTTATTTTTTTGGGGGAAAACAATGCATTATCATCGCCCACTATCGTATTATTTTTAGTATCTTGAGAAAAACGGCTTCAGTGTACACTCTCTTCATGAACCAATCCCTGATATGAAAGGAGGAGAACAGGATCCGGATATTATGCATCATTTCAGAATACCTTCATTTATGGTGATCAAGGCCGGGATGTTGAGGGGTTAAAAATTCTTTTCTAACAATGTAAAGAATTCTATCACCTATTCAGGTCGTCCCAGGGGCAAATACCCTTACTCTGTTGCAGTCCTCAATCCATCTGCAGGTACCACATTCCTCTTTTATTTTATGGTTCTCTGAAAAAAACGTTCGGATCTGGATTACAATTATCGATCTCTTTTGCAGTCAAAGGAGTCTGACCATAACTAAAATGAACAAAATAAAATATATATGATATTTAATTATTTCGTTCAAACGGTTGAATTTCATCTAATTTTACCAACTCAAGAGTACTGTGAGAAATACAAAGGATAAGGACTCCCATTGGCTGTATAACATCGATTTAAATAAGGAAATTTGACTAAAGAACCAAATGGGGTGAATTATTGGGGTTCTCCCATTCAATAATATAAGCAGTATTCCCATCTCCATCGTTTCGATGATCACCCCATGTTGCAGATGGAGTACAATTTTTCATGTAGAAAAATAACCTATCTTCTTCTCCTCTATAATCATTAGGCTCTTCAGCAAACCAATTAGTATACTCCCATTTTTCCCCTGTCACCCAGGCCCACCCAGCACTTGAATTATCTGATCCTGAAGGTTGGTATCCACCTAACCATGGTCCAAAAATATTACCTCTACAAGGAGACCAAAAGGATGCGTTCTTAATGTATGAGAATACCAACTCATTTTCCTCTTTACTGGTGATTGTAACTAAATGTCCACCTTCTGTAATTGCGGCATCTCTTGCTTGAGTCCAGGTAATTCCAGGAGCAATTACAGCTTTGTATACATGAGTAATATTGTTCATATTACTTGACCACTGTATTGAGTAATCTGGAATTTTTACCTCGTTTGATTGTTCAGGTACCGCTTGCTCAATAGTATTCGAATCTAGTTCATGCGATGGACCTACTGTCTGGAATATGTTAATATCAATAATATCAGAAAAAACGGACAGGTTTGTCGGTAAAGACAGATTTATTGTTATCAACCCTGATGATGAAGAAGCACAAGCGGAATAGGTAATTATGGTTAACACAACCAATAACTGAAATAGACGAACCACTCCTGAAAGCATACTGGTATTATATTTTGTATCTAATCAGTCTATCTTATATTCTAGTGGATCAGGGGTTTCTCGTATTGGAAGAGCAATCCTGAGGAAGCGTCTACTATCCAAAGAATCCTCCCCAAGGTACGAATGCCCAGATTCATGATATAGGAGAGTCGAACTTGTCACAATCAGAGAATATCCTATCTCTTTTGTTCATGAATATCAGAGAGTGTTTCTCATTTGCAGAGAGGATTGAAAAAGGAATGAGAATGACTATTCGAGAGCATTTACTAAACAGATAGCAAAAAAAATTATAAAATTATCCGGCAAAGATTTTGAAAGAATAACAAAAAGACGTCCCGGCTGGGACTTGAACCCAGGTCAAAAGCTCCGCAGGCTTCTAGGATATCCACTACCCTACCGGGACTAACCGTGCCTGTATATGTTATTCATTATCGCATATGAAGGTATTCATAACTCACTCTTTGTCTTTATATGCATCCGGACAATCATCCCAATTGACTCTTTGCTCGCATTCCTGATGTGAGTTGACTGGATGATGACATGCCGGTAGGTTTCATCTTTCATTTTCACAGCAATATGTTGTCTTATACCGAGAACCAGACTTTCTCTTATAACATCCAGGAATGTGTCAGAGAAGACAATTTTTTGCCTGGTATCATAAAATGTCAGAAAATTCCCTATTGGTTTTAATATAATGTCATTGCGCTGAACATTCAGGAGATACTCTCCATAAGGATTGATAAAAATTATCCTGCCCCGGATATCAAGAATGAAATAGGCATCCAGGTCAGATAATGCTGCTCGTGCCAATCGCTTAATTTTATCTTCCTGATAATCCTTGGATCTTTTAAATATTCTCTCCCTGTGAAGAGCAATTTCTATGTTTGAATAGAGATCTTTCGCAGTAAATGGTTTTATGATAAAACTTGCTGGTTCTGCAAGTGCTGCCCGTTCAAGTGTCGTATCATCATCCTGGCCTGAAAGGAAAATGACCGGAGTATGAAAAATTGAGGCTATAAATTTCGTTGCGGTTATCCCGTCTATCTTACCGGCCAGGTTAATATCCATAAGAACAAGGTCGGGAAGATGCTCAGCTGTTTTATATAAGGCATCTTCACCGGATGCAACCTTGGCACAAACTGTATAGTTATACTGGATCAGAAATCGTTCGATAAGAGTGGCAATGATCTCATCATCTTCAACGACGAGTATCTCTGATTTACTCTTTTTTTGGGATTCGAACATGTAATGTCAGTGTGTTGCCAGAATTACGGGTTTCATCCTTGTATACCTGTTGTATACTCTGGTTTATTACTTCTCGGATGATTGATTACCGGTATTCCTTTTTGGTATACTGGTATTTTTCCGCATCGCCTCCATGGAAGACAATATAAAACCATTCATAAATAGAACGGAATGCACCAAATTGATCATACCTTCGCATTGAAAATCCAACAAAGAGTTTCCTGTCAAATTTTACCTTCCCAATCCTTCGCATCCGGTGAGCAATCTCAAGATCATCACCTGCATCAGATACCCGGTACATGCCAGCCTTTTTAAACTCATCAGCCCGGAAAGCACTATTACATCCAAGGGTAAAAAGAACTGTTCCTGTGAGATATCCCAGATGTGCAAAAGTATTTGCCATGAACAAATACAGTCTGTTTTTCAGAGTTGACTCGATAGGCCAGACCGGACCATACACCATAACCACATTTGGATTCGTAAATCCCTTCTTTATTCTGACAAGCCAGTCCGGTGGAAGAAATGTATCTGCATCGGTTGTAGCAATAATCTCCCCTCTGGCGCGAACTGCCCCGTCATTTCTGGCACCGCCCACCTTCGGACTCGTCTGAATAAAGACGATATCTGCATATTTTTCTGCAATCTCACGGGTGTTGTCTTTTGAGCCACCATCAACCACAATAATTTCATACTCATTTCGTGGCAGATCCTGTTTTAATAATGACTCAAGGCATCGTTCTATTCGTTCACCTTCATTAAATGACGGAATAACTACCGATATCATGATGTAACCAGTTTATTGTAAAGAGAGAGATGTTCAGCACAGACCTGCCTGATATCATATCGTGAGGAAAAGTCACGTGCTCCATGTGCACACTTCTCCAAAGAGGACTCATCATGGAGTTCTGCATGGGCATCATCAGGAGTTGAAAAATATCTGACTGAATCTTCATATATCTCATGAAACTCAGGGATATCACGAGCGATTACTGGAAGACCACATGCTTGAGCTTCGAGAACTGCAAGTCCGAATGTTTCTGCATAGGTGGGCATAATGAATACATCTGCAGCACAGTATGCTTCTGCGATATCTCTGACAAATCCAGTGAAGAGAACATTTTTTGGTTTTCTCTGTATCATCGTCTTTATCTTCAGATAGTCTTTGGAAGCAAGTCCATATGGAAAGCCGCCAACCCAGATAAACCGGACTTCCGGATTTTTTGCTGCAAGGCTCATGAAATCATAAAATCCTTTTCTTGGACTAATCTGGGCAACCGTCAGAACAACCTGTTCCTCTGGTGATATGTTCCATGCCTCTCTGAATTCTTCACGTTTTGTGTGAGATGGAGAGAAATACTCCCTGTTAATACCGTTTGGTATCCGGGTGACCGGAATATCAGGAACCATCTCTTTCACCTCCTTTTCACATGCTTCTGAAATGGTTATGATATGGTCAAATTTTCGATATATATCCGGGTACCTCTTATTGATGGTTTTTGTGAGTGCAAGGTTTCCAATGTTTACCCGTGGAGTTGAATGAGCGGTCAGAATCTTTTTTCCGGATGCCAGACGCCTGTTTAACAATGCAATCGGGCCAAAGGTGTGATAATGCGAGATGTCAGCCTGAAATTTATACCGCTCCCAGCTAATATCTATCCCGTTCTGATTTTTCAATCCTCGGTACAGGGTTTTCGCTACAGTGGAACACCCAATGTACTTAAAGACAAACATGTCTTCTACGACAAAATTGATCTTCATTTCAGATCGCGTGTAAAGTTCATGACCGAACGGATGATTCCATCCATGTTCAGATATTCAAATTGTGAAAACCGTCCGACAAGGGATATGCCGCTGTTCTGGAAGTATTTTTTTATGATCTCAATATTTCTCAGGTATGCGAGATCATAAACAACATATGCAAATGGAGATCGTGATACATGGGTTGTTATGATCTGTTCTGGTTTAAAAAGCCCGATTCCTGATAACGAACTCACAACATGGTCTATAATCGCTGCATCGGTCATCTGTGAAACTGCATCACCATCATTGTATGTTATCTCAGCTAATATTGAAGAACACCCCTCCGGAGCAGTGGTGTCTGAAAAATTAGAGGGAAATGATATCCGGTTTGCCAGAGATGTGCCAGTATCCGGAATATATGCCCATGAGTATGGTGGGACGGAACCTGTAATGCCAACACCCACAGCAATAACAGAATTATATTTCAAATCACGTATGGCCTTTTTTATTTCTTGTGGGATATCATCGAGACAGAGAGCAAGATGCTGCAGAGGAATAGTACTGATGATTCTTTCTGCTGTAACGATCTGCGTTCCATCGCTTATTTCATATCCGTCTGCTTGTTTTCGTATCTGTGATATCCGAAATCCGGTTTTTATCTTATTTTTGACCGGGGCAGCAATGGCATGAATTAAGGCCTCAATTCCTCCGGTGATCGGATATGAGAAGACTGCCTGATGGACATATCCTTCCGTAGCGATGCCGACTGCAGATTTTATGATGTCTTCAACAGGAGGCCTTGGAACTCTTCCTTCCATCCAGTGAGCCGACATCAGCTCAGGAGGATAATTCCAGATTTTTGTATTATATGGGATCAGGTACGCATCAGCTATACCCTTCCCGAACGTCTGTAGAATCCACTCCTGAAAATTGTGTGGAGGATTATTCTCTCCCTTTTCAGAAGTAATAAGTGCCTTAATGTATTCATACAGGCATGTGTAGCAGTCTTCAGGTGGGAGTTCAGACAGGGCGTTTTCAAATGGGTATTTTACATACCTGCCCTTGTAGAGTATTTTTGTGTTTCTGATTCTTTCGGTCCTGTTTGCACCAAGAACATCATGAATAAACCCAAGAACCTCGGTATCCCGTGAAAAAATGATATGGGATCCCCCAATATCAAAGGTAAAACCGTTCGAATTACATGATCTACACAGGCCACCCGGAGTAATCTCCTGTTCCAGAACGGTAACATCATCCCCCTTTTCAGAGAGGATGCGTGCAAGAGTGATGCCTGATAAGCCGCCGCCCAGTATTGCTGTTTTCATAATTTACTTCAAGAATATGTGTTTTAATCAACCGTACTTTATATAGAAAATTGTTGATATGGTTTTCAATATGTCAATACATGTATGACGGTACATACAAAAAAAGGACTGCCAGCAAAGGATGTGATATTACTCAGGGCAAAGGGAATTCATACTGGACTACTTTGAACTATATTAGAGAATACGACTTCTTTTTAGATTTATTAATGATTGTCTGATCATTCTGGAGACTTCTATACTCATGATCTCACCATGTCCGGGATACGCAGATGTTATTTTTCGTTGTGCCAGTTCTTCAAATCCCTGTAAAAAACCTTTTTCGTATGTATTCTCTGTTCCCCAGATTATAAGCGGTGTATCCCCGGAAAAGAGGATCTCCTCCTCTGGACAATAAATACAGACAGAATCTGATGTATGGCCTGGAATGGTAATTATCTCAAAGTGATAAATTCCACATTTTACCACATCTCCATTAGAAAGAACAGTATCTACTCCTGCAAGATATGATGACGCTGCATAGACAACTGGATGAAATTCTTCCTTTATTCTTCCCAGAAGTTTGGCATGATCATAATGAGAATGCGTAAGAATGAGTTTTTCAACCGGATTCTTCCCTGTCTTTTCTCGCATCTGTCGTAAATAATCAAGGATGACAGGATCACATCCGGTATCGATGAGTATACCATAATCTTCTGGGCTATGAATACACCCGCATAACCAGGCATTGGATGTATATATTGAACTCTGCTTTGTCAGATTGATGACATTCATCAGTTAAAAAATCCTACTCTTGCGAATGTTTCTGAGCGATTCCATCATGAGGTGGGGAACATTACCTGTGATTTGATCCCCATGGCCTGGATATATTGCCTGTAAATCTGCGGCGACAAACAGTTCAAACGCATCAAGATACTGGGAAGTAAATTCATTATCATGAGAATAAACCCGAATAGGTACATCACCTGAAAAGAGCAGGTGTTCCTCTTCGCAGAGTAAACATAATGAGTCTTCACTGTGTCCTGGTGCATACACCGCCATACATATCTCTTCCCCTACCTGGATTTCCTGCCTGTCTAGGAGTGGAATTGTCCCACTATTTCTGCTTGCAGGATGAGCATATATCTTCGGATTATATCGCTCAATAATTTTTGGAACCATTCCAGCATGGTCAAAATGAGAATGTGTCAGGATAATCTGTTCAACCGGCTTTTTCCCAAGGCCGCATTTGATGGATTCAAGAGTATTCAGGATACCCGGATCCCTTCCGGCATCGATGAGTGTGTTTATATCAGATAATGAATGGTATACTCCGCAGATATGCCACACATTGGATGTATAATAATCACTGTGATCAGTGAGATTTCTCACCTGCATAAGGGTCATGTTTCCTGAATATCTGTGCATTCATGACAATCTGATCAAAGGAACCTGTGAGTTCATCAGGAAGTTTCTGTGTGTGCTCATGAAGCATAAAACCCCCATACTCAAGAGCAGTCCAGAACATATTCCAGACTTTCAGACGTTCCTCAGCTGAAAAGTGGAGAAGGACATTTTTACAGATAATCAGGTGCACTCCTGTGCGGATTGGTTCATATGTCAGAAGATCATGCTTTTTGAACTGAACTGCATTTCGTATCTCGTCAATAACATAGACAAATCCTGGATCCTGAGGATCTGATCTGAAGTACCGTTGAAATATTTCCGGAGGAATTCGCTGAAGATCTTTTTCTGGATATCTGCCGGTTCCGATTATCTGTACATACTGGTTGTACGTGTCAATATCTGTGGCAAAAATTTTTACATTTCGAAAGAGGTGTGGCCCCATTCGTTCACGCAATAATATAGCAAAGGTGTATGGTTCCTGACCCATGGCACACCCGGCACTCCATATTGTGATAGTTTGTCTACTCTGAACAAATGGTAAAAAATGATCAATTGCAAGGCTCAGGGTTTGAGCATCCCGGAAAAAGAATGTAAATGCCATAATTGGATTGAGTTGAATATTGAGAGCTATGGAGAGCGTCAAACAAGGACCAGGATTCGCCTGGTCAGGCTTTTATGAACCCGTTGTTCATAGTACCCATTGATGGTAAAGATCTGTTCAGCAAGTGGTCGTATGTCCTGGTGTGTCACAAGTACTGATCTTTTGCCTGGTTTTACTACTCGTCTGATCTCCTGAAGTGCTTGACGATACAGATCAAAGAGGTTTCCGACAATCACCACCGATTGTCCATAGGGAAGATCTGAAACAACATGATCGATTGAGGCGTCAGGGAATGGAAGATGTCGTGCATCTGCGACTCCGGTCATCGCATAGGTGAGATTTTTTCTGCTCCCCTGAATCATCTCAATATCGGCATCAGTTCCAATTGCCGGACATCCGATGAGGGATGCTTCTATGAGTGTTCCGCCGGTTCCACAAAAAGGATCAAGAATCCATTCTCCTTTGATTGCTCCGGACATATTAACCAAGGCCCGGATCATTCTTGGCATCATCACGCCCGGATGAAAGAATGGGCGATTTCCTGGTTTTCTGCTGTGATAGGGATTTCTGTCAAGTTCCCAGAGCAGTTCACCAAAGTAGCATCTTCCACCAGATATGATGGCTCTAAAACACGTGTAGGTGTAGATACTGACACTGGTCCGTTCACATAAAATCCAATCAGGCGTTCAAGATCGGCACTCGGGGTATCCATTCCATGATCGACCATTTTTTTCACCCGGCCACAGAATGGCTCTGAAGATGTTATTGCCATATCCGTAAGCATTCGAACAAATGATTCTTTATCTGCTGCACATTCTCCTAAAAAACGCATCGCAGCATGTGTATACGCAAATCGTTCTAATATGTTCAAGTCAGGAGCATCTACAATGAGAACCTGGGTATTTTGATCATAAACCGGAATTATTGCTTTTACTTCTTCAAGAGGAATATTTGGATGTTCCCCTGACAATTCAAGGATTAATTTCACAGAGGCACCTATTGAGCGTTCGTCATAAAAAAAATCAGGATGTAAGTGCCTTTTCAATTGTGGATAAAATTACCTCTCGTGTGAAAGGTTTAACGATGTATCCCTTTGCACCAAGGGAAAGAGCTTCCTGTACATGTGTTGACTGCTCAGAAGCGGTACACATCAGAACGCGGGCATTTGGATCTAATCCTCTGATTTTTCTGAGTGCTTCAAGTCCATTCATATCAGGCATCAGGATGTCCAGAATAACAATGTCTGGTTTAACCTTCTCATAGAGTTCGATAGCAGTTTCACCTGTTTCTGCTTCGCCAACTATTTCGTGCCCTCCCTTTTTCGCCATGATACCGACGAGTCGCCTCATATACCCTGCATCATCAACAAGGAGGATCCGCGCCATGTACTTTGTACTTTTCCTGCAGAAACGTTTAAGGGTTGTGATAGGTTTCGATAAGAAGGGGAGAATTTATCCCCCTAGAATAGATTCAAAGAATCCTTTTTTTTCATTTCCTGATCCTGAAGTCGATTTTTTTCCTTCTAAATCCAGGATCTTTTCATAGAGTTCTTTGAGCTCTCCGGTCAGATGTTTGGGAATCTGCACTTCAACTTCCACGAGAAGATCGCCAGGTCTGCCCCGTTTGCGAATGCCTTCTCCTGAAATACGAAGTTTCTTCCCTCCCTGTGTTCCGGCTGGAACCTTCACTTCAAGATGCCTGTCATCAATTGTTGTTACTTCAACAACTGTTCCCAGCACTGCCTGTGCCGGAGATATCTGGATCTTTGTCAGAAGGGTGTCACCATCCCGGTGGAATCTGGGTTCGGGTTTGACATGAATCTCAATATAGAGATCACCATTAGGTGCACCGTGGTCGCCTGCTTCCCCATACCCTTCCAATCTGAGCCGCATTCCGGTATCAACTCCCGGAGGAATATGGACTGATACTTTTCTTCTGACTTTTTCGTGTCCGGTTCCTTTACATTTTGTACAGGGTTTTTCTGCTACCTTACCCCGGCCATGACAGAGATCACAGGTGGATTGCCTGACAAAATTTCCAAAAGGTGTCTGGGTTGCCTGTCGTACTTGCCCGGATCCGCCACATTTTGGACAATTTTTTGTCTTTTTTGTCTCCGAACCTGTTCCATCACACGTGGAACATGATTCGGCATGCATCACTTCGATCTCGCGATCTGCACCAAACACGGCATCACGAAGGGTGATTTCAAACCGCATGAGGAGATCGTCACCACGTCGTGGCCCCCGCTGACGCCCGAATCCTCCGAAAATATCCCCGGCGAAGTCGAAGATATCACCAAATCCGGAGAAGTCTGCATTAAACCCTCCGCCGTATCCTCCTCCGCCATATGATCCCTTGGAGGCATTGGTAAAGGCTTCATGCCCCATCCGATCATATTGTGATCGTTTCTGGGCATCGGACAGGACACTATATGCCTCATTGATCTCTTTGAACTTATCCTCTGCACCGGGATCTTTGTTTACATCCGGGTGATATTTCCGGGCCAGGCCTCGATATGCCTTTTTTATTTCGGTATCATCGGCATTGCGGGACACGCCAAGGATATCGTAGTAATCTCCCGCAGCCATCTATGAGATCTCACTCCTTCTTTTCCGTAAAGTCAGCATCTACGACATTGTCGTCAGAACCAGAGGGAGAGCCTTTCTCTGGGTTCTGAGCTGCCTGTTCTGCCTGTACCTTCTGGTAGATCTTTGTGGTAACCTTGAATACTGCTTCTGTCAGTTCTTCCATCTGCTTCTTAATTTCCTCAGAATCAGTTCCTTCAAGCGCAGTCTTCATTTTTGCAATATGATCCTGGATGGTTGTCTTATCTTCTTCTTCGATCTTATCTTCGCTCTCTTTCAGAAGTTTCTCTGCAGAGAAGACAGCCATATCTGCATTATTGCGGATTTCAATCTCTTCTTTCTTCTTGTTGTCTTCATCTTCAAACTTCTTCGCGTCGTCAACCATCCGCTTGATCTCATCATCAGAGAGCTTCTTGCTACCCTTAATGGTGATTGCCTGCTCATTACCGGTTCCAAGATCCTTTGCAGTTACATGGATGATACCATTCGCATCGATATCAAATGTAACTTCAATTTGTGGAATTCCACGGGGTGCCGGTGGGATTCCGGTCAGCATAAACCGCCCAAGGGTAAAGTTGTCATTTGCCAGCTTTCGTTCTCCCTGGACGACATGGATTTCGACTGATGTCTGGTTGTCTGCTGCGGTGGAGAAGATTTGACTTTTCTTTGTTGGAATTGTCGTGTTTCTGTCGATGATTGGGGTCGCAATACCACCAAGGGTCTCGATTGAGAGGGTGAGCGGGGCGACGTCGAGCAGAACAATATCACTGGTCTCACCTGCAAGAACTCCTCCCTGGATTGCTGCTCCAACTGCAACACATTCATCCGGATTTATTCCCTTATCCGGTTCTTTCCCAAGGAGATCTTTAACTTTCTGTTGGACCAGCGGAACTCTGGTTGAGCCACCAACAAGGAGCACACGATCAATTTCAGCGGTCTTGAGCCCTGAGTCAGAGAGTGCCTGCTTTACCGGACCGATAGTGCTCTCTACAAGATCTGCAATCAGTTGTTCAAACTGTGCACGGGTCAGATCAATATCAAGGAATTTCGGAC